>JBMNUR010000021.1:0-21013 GCA_050946395.1 Peptococcales bacterium | reverse complement strand
ACTGAGGTTTCATTAACCATCCGTCATTTGCTATTGCCGCAACAGCCCTAACTAATTGAATAGGGGTCACCGCATTGGCCTGACCTATGGACATAGTAGCCAAATCTATTTCTTTGGCCCTACTCTTAGGCACTAAAATACCTGTAGCCTCTCCTGGGAGATCAATACCTGTTTTATGACCAAAGCCAAAGCCATCTAAGTATTTATAAAAATGTTCTTTACCCATTCTGGTCCCTACGGTTACAAAAACTGGGTTACAAGAATTTTGTACACCTTCAATAAAAGATTGACTACCATGGGGATTTCTCGTCCAGCATCTTATAGTTTCTTTGCCGACTTTAATATATCCGGGATCATAGAATCTATCTGTCGGTTTTATCACATTTTCCTCTAAAGCCCCTGCAGCTGTTACGGTTTTAAAGGTTGATCCTGGTTCATAGGCATCAGATATAGCAAAATTACGCCAAGTCCCTTGATCATATTCCGCATAATTATTGGGATCAAAGGTAGGGCGATTACTTAAACCTAAAATATCACCTGTCTTTACATCCATTACTAAAACAGTGGCCCGTTTAGGTTGTTTAATTTTCATTAACTGTTCAATTTCTCGCTCCACTATATATTGTATAGTCTCATCAATAGTAAGATACAGACTATGACCATCAACAGGAGGAATATATTGATGCATAGCATTGGGAATTTCCCGACCGGCAGCATCATATTCAATCATAATTTTTCCGGAAACACCTCTTAAATCTTTGTCAAAAGTTAGCTCAATACCATTTAAACCTTGATTATCAATACCGGCAAATCCTAAAATGTGAGCTGCTAATGATCCTTTAGGATAATAGCGTTGATTTTCCTCTACAAAATTTATTCCCGGCAAATCCAGTTCTTTGAGTTGTTGAACTTTTTCGTCGGGTACACGTCTTTTAATCCATTCAAAAGCAATCTTTTTATTTAGTTTTTTAGTAACTTCTTCTTTATCCAACTCTAAAATTTCCGATAATGCTGTAGCAATCTCCTCCAAACGATTTGAACGCCTTACTTGTGAAGGTACAGCATATACAGAATCAGCACTAACACTTATCGCTAATGGACTACCATTCCGATCATAAATAATGCCTCGCTTGGCCTTTATGTCGATATTGCGCAATCGACTATCAATGGCTTTGGCCTGCAATTCTTTTCCTTTCACGAATTGAATCCAGGCAGTCCTAGCCACCAAAAGACCTAAAAGCAAGGCTGAAATAATAAAAATAATACTAATACGTTTTTTCATAGTTACACTTACCAAGTTGCCCACCTCTAACTTTAACTATCCTTCATTAACCAATGATAAAAAAAGTCCTGTACTGTACCTAACCAGGCCTTACTAGTATAATGGTTGTTTATAGCCACCTCTTCTTCAACTATTACCGGTGCAGTAACATATCCTGCTAATTGTTGGGTAACATCCACATTATCCTCTGAGGTTCCTTCCTGGAAAATATAATGTACTGTTTTATCATCGGGATAAATCATTCCTAATTGATTAATGGCTACTTCTTCAATTTTTTCTAAGGAATTAAAGTTAGCTATTTTAAGTTGTAATTTTTCATTAGTCGTTTGGATTTTGATAATTTCTTTTTTGATTTCTGTTATTTGAAAACCTAAAAAATTAAGCCACACATGTTGAGCCACAAAACTTATGCCAGTTAAGAACATTAAGACAATTAAGGCTATACCAGGTGTAACACGAAGTAACCACCCTGGTTTACGGGAGGTTTTTTTCTTTTCCCTGGTAGTATGTAGGTCATGGGTATTTAAGTTTTTAGGAGCAGGTATGTAATCCGAACCGGCTGCTTTTTTGTATGCCATTACCAAAGTATTCAACCTCCACATGTTTTAGAACTAAAAGTGTCTAGGCGTTTATTCGTGGGCGCGTGAGCCCGTAAATCGTTGATTCATTGATTCGTCTATTCGAATTTGATTTTTACTCTGTCATTGTTACAAAAGAAGTCGCTATTCTGTCATCGCGAGGAACGATAGCGACGTGGCGATCCCGCACCCATCTCCTACGAGTAGACAAATGACGAGTAGACGAAATTAGAGCTTTTCTGCGGCGCGGAATTTGGCACTGCGGGAACGAGGGTTTTTTTCTAATTCTTCCTTTCCGGCAGTAACAGGTTTACGGGTTAATATCCGGACTAAAGTCTTTTTATCACATTGACAAATGGGTAATTCCGGTGGGCAAACACAACTCTGTGCCCAATATTTAAACTTTTCCTTTACAATACGATCTTCCAAAGAGTGAAAAGAAATAACACCGATTCTCCCTCCTTTTTTTAACCAAGTTAAAGCCGTATCTAATGTATTTTCTAAAACTTCTAATTCTCGATTAACAGCAATCCTAATAGCCTGGAATGTCCTTTTGGCAGGATGAGGACCATCCTTTCTAGCCCCAGCCGGTATTGCCCTTTTAATAATATCCACTAGTTCTCCAGTGGTATCTATAGTTTTTTCCTCTCTGGCTTTCACAATAAACTGAGCAATTCTTTTAGCCCAATTTTCTTCACCATAATCTCTGATAATTTGAGCTAGCTTTTCCTCAGTAAATGTATTCACTAATTCCCAAGCAGTAAAATCATTAGTTTGATCCATCCGCATATCTAAAGGGGCATCTTGCATATAACTAAATCCCCGCTCTTTTTCATCTAATTGATGTGATGAAACACCTATGTCAAACAAGATGCCGTCAATTCCGTCTGGAGCATGTATATTTAAAATGTCATTTAGTTTTTCATAGTTACTATGGACAAAGCAAGTGTTTTCTTGAAATTCTTGTAGGCTTTCCCGAGCAGCCTTAATAGCGTTTTCATCTTGATCAATTCCAATTAATAAGCCTTCCGGCGAAATTTTCATCAAAATAGCCTTACTATGGCCTCCTCCCCCAAGAGTGCAGTCAACAAAAATTTCTCCCGATTTGGGATCTAAAATTTTAATTATTTCATCCCGTAATACTGGTACATGTTCAAATTCCATAATCTTTCTCCTTATAGTCCTAAATCAAAATCCACCATTTTTTCTGCTAGTTCTTCATAAGATCCTTGGGTCTTATTACTATAGTCTTCCCATACTTCGCGACTCCAGATTTCTAAACGAGTAGAAACTCCGATAATAAATACATCTTTTTGTAATTTTCCATGATCTCGCAAGTTGGTAGGTAACAATATCCTGCCCTGTTTATCAAATTCACATTCGGTGGCACCAGAGAAAAAGAAACGGGCAAAGGCCCGGGCATCTGCTTTAGTAAATGGCAGATTTCTCAGTTTTTGTTCTAAGACTTGCCACTCTTCCATTGGGTAGACAAAGAGGCAGCCATCTAACCCTTTTGTTACTACAAACTTTTCTCCTAAACCTTCACGAAACTTGGCAGGCATAATGAGACGACCTTTATCATCAATAGTATGCTGATATTCTCCCATAAACACAGTCATCTCACCCACCTTTTCACCACTCTGACCCACTTTGTCCCATTCTATACCACCTTTACCCACTTAATTCGCCCTTTTCTTAAATTTCCCTGCTATAAAATAATTTTTTTCCAAAAAAAGAATGTCGAAATAGGGAATTTAGATAGTAGTCACCTTAATTGCCCCCGAAAAAATATAATGTAGTATAACAAAAATAACATAATACAATTTATGGGGGTTTTTATTTATGCAATACTTTTATTGTAATCAAAATCAACTAAGAGTATTAGATGAAATAGAGCTTTGGAAACATCAGGAAGGAGAGCATACAGTAGTTATCCGTCAAGTGGTTAACGATTTGGAAGAAAATTTTGTAGAAGCTCTAAGGGAATGGGAGCAAGCCTTTGCTCAAGCTGAAGCTGTTGCCGTTCGTTATATTGAAGCTGTTATAAGATCTAATGGTATGCTTGATCCCGTTTTACTGGAGAATATTAGACAATTTATTAGGTTTGCTGTTAATCAAAGTTGCAGCTTTGTTGCATTTTTAAACCAGCTTGTTGCCGAAAGTGAAGCAGTAAGAACTAATGATATTGCAGTAACGGTAGTTAACCATATCCGGCGAGAATCTGAATACTTTATCGGAATTGTTACAGCAGGTTTAAATTTTATTTAACAAAAAAAGATGTAACCCAGGAACTTTTATCTTGGTTACATCTTTTTATTTTTTTATTTTTATAAAGCGTGTACTGGTTTGCCGAATACCCCATGGGATGCTTCTAAGATAGCCTCAGCTAATGTGGGATGGGCGTGAATTGTTTCAGCTACTTGTTCAACTGTTAGACCCCATCTAACCGCTAGGGTTAGTTCGTGTATCAACTCAGAAGCACTTGGTCCAAGAATATGAGCACCTAAAATCTTACCTGTATTTGCATCCCCAATAATTTTTACCATACCATAATTGGCACCTTGGGTTAAGGCTCGTCCATTTGCAGTAAAGGGGAATTTACCTACTTTATATTCTAGTCCTTTTTCTTTCGCTTGGTTTTCTGTTATACCTACTCCGGCTAATTCAGGATGAGTATAAACACAAGCGGGAACAGCCTCATAATTTGCACCTTTTTTACTACCAAAAATCGCCTGTACTGCAACTTCACCTTCATATGAAGCCACATGAGCCAACATGGGACTACTTGTTAAATCACCGATAGCATATACATCTGGTAAATTTGTTTTTAACATGTTATCTACCTTAATAAATCTACGCTCCATCTCCAAGCCCAAACTTTCAAAATCAATTCCATCCAAATTGGGTACACGACCCGCAGCAGCTAACACATATTCGGCGGAAATTACAGCGTCTTTTTTACCTGAGACACTTACTTCTAATCCACTTTCTGTTTCTTTAATACCTGTTACCTTAGTTCCAGTTAGAATTTCAATACCTTCCTTTTTTAGAACCGGTTGGATTCTTCTTACTAATTCTTCATCAAGGTTAGCCAGGATTTTGGGCAACATTTCGATGACAGTAACTTTGGTACCAAGCTGAGCAAAAATTTGAGCGAGTTCCATACCAATTACACCGCCGCCGATAACAGCTAAACTTTCCGGCACTTTTTCCAGGTCTAAGATATCTTTGCTATCTAAAACTCGACTTGAATCCATACCAGGCAGTGGTAGGTTAAATGTCTTTGATCCGGTAGCTAGAATCAAAGTATCATTTTCTACAATCTTTTTGGAACCGTCGGCTAATTCTACCTCTACTTCCCGAGGTGAAATTACCCTACCTCGTCCATTAATTATTTCTACCTTATTTTTTTCCAAAAGCATTTTCACGCCGCCAACTAATTGCTCAACAATGCCTCTTTTACGTTCCTTTATTGTTTTTAAATCTTTCTCTCCTTGGTGAACACTTTCTACATAAGCCTTGGTAGGGATACAACCCCAATTTAAACAAGTACCTCCAAAAGAAGTGTGTTCAATAATTGTAACTTGGGCACCTTGTTGAGCTCCCCGAATGGCTGCAGTATAGCCGCCTGGTCCTCCGCCTAAAACAGTAATTCTTTTAATCATCCTTATTTCCCCCTCTGTTTAGTGTCAAACATTCCATCATTTTACCATTATATCTTAAATTTCTATAAAAATAAGTTATTTGAACTACATTTTGATTATTCAATTCTTACGAAACGAGCGTTAGCCAAACAGTCTCTTTTACACAAATATTTCCATATTGAGAGTCTTACGGCTGGTAGTCAATGGATAATCAGGAGATCGCCACGTCCCTATCGCTCCTCGCGATGACAGAATTGCGACTTCGTTC
Organism: Peptococcales bacterium; assembly: GCA_050946395.1. Classification (GTDB taxonomy): domain Bacteria; phylum Bacillota; class Peptococcia; order Peptococcales; family BICA1-8; genus JBMNUR01. The sequence goes on along the minus strand of JBMNUR010000021.1, from coordinate 15,241 downwards.
ATAGCAAATGACAAACACTCTTTCACCAGTTTTATTCTAGCGCAGCGAAACCTAAACCTTAACCTTACTTATCCTCAACCCTAACCTTCTTTCTCACCTTCTAAATTAAAGAAAAATTTATTACTATTTAGCTTTTTCAAATCCGTACTTAAGGGTTCACTAAATTCATGAACATTTCTTTTTAAATCAACTTGAGAAATTTTTTCTCTGCTTTTTTGTTTTAATTCTTTTTCTTTACTCATAAAAACCACCTCCTAGAGGTAGTTTTTCTTGATAGTTATTTCTTATGCCTTTTTCTAAAAATGAAATAAATAATCGCTACTACTAAAACTCCTACAAGTATAATTTCAAAATTATAAATATAGTCGGCTACTTCTTTAGCACCGGCACTAGCCAAAGTGACTGCAATGCCTGCCAAAAGCATACCAAAGGTCAATGCTAAAAATGCATACCTAAACCTTAAACCAAAAAGAAAGGCTAAAATGGCTCCCGAGTAAACACCTGTTCCTGGAAAAGGAACTGCCACAAAAAGTAAAAGCCCTAATGCTCCATACTTTTCAACCTGTTCCCCTTTAGCTCTAGTCTTTTCTAATAATTTTACGAATATCTTATTGATAAAAGGTATTTTGGCTACAATCCTGCTAGCAGGTTCTAATAGTAATAGCAAAGGTATAATAGGTAAAAAATTACCTATACAAGCTAAAATAAAGCTTTTTATAGGGCTTATACCTAATGCCACCGCTAGTGGAATGGTAAGCCGTAATTCGGTTAATGGTAAGGCAGAAAGAATAATAATCCTTAATTCTTCGAAGCTGAAAAACATTGAACCTCCATTAGCAATGAATTATCCATGATCCATATCATTAACTATAGATGGTTTTTAAACCATAGACTATAGACTATCGACCATAGACTATTTTTTCAAAGGTTATTAACTATTTCGGCTACTCTTAGAGTTTGCTCTAAGATTTCCTCAGTCACCCTTTCACTGGTTAAACCTAAACCACAACTTGATGTAACTAGGCCACTCTGTTTCATGAGTTCTTTATATTTTAATAATTTCCCATAAATTTTTTCCCAAGGAGCACCTTTATTGGGTACAATACCCCAAGCAATTTTACCACCTCTAGTTATAAAATCAGCTACATAGTTAATATCTTTTTCAGATAGTTCATAGGTAAAGGCATCAAAACTAATCATATCAACAGGAAGTCTAGTCAATCGAAACCAATCAGGGCTATTACAGGAGTGAATCCCAATCATTACACCTTTTCTTTTGGCACTAGATACTAACCTATTTAATCCTTCTTCTAAAATCTCGTAACTTGGTTCATAAAATTTGACTAAAAAAGCCGGCTCATCGATAAAAATTATGATAGGCAAATTGAATTTTTTAAAATATTTTATTTGAAAATTCAATTGTTTTTCTACTAATTTCAAAATCCCTTGGGTTATTTCCTGATTATGATTAAGAGGTAATCCACTACTTAGTAAATTATATTTACATAATGTATTGGGTCCTGTGACCTGCCCTTTAAGCAATATGGCCTTGGGAAAGCGCCCTTCAGTGAGATATTCACCTAATTTATAAAAACCAGGGGCATTTTCTCGGGGCAATAGTTCGTGTTTAGTAATGGCTTCCTTATATAAGTCAATTTTATTAGGTTCCTCTGAAAATATGCCACGCCCATAAAGAAACTTTACTAATCCTTCTTTGACCCAAGGAAATAAAAAAGCTTCCAGCATTAATTCCTTTTTACTTCTTTGAGGAAGTTGGGGCCAGAAAGGTATTTGAGGAAAATATTTAATTATCTTCTCTAAAGCCTCGTCAGGAGTATTATATGGTAGGCTACCCAGACCAGTAGCTAATAATCTATTAGCTAACAATATTCTCACCTTAGCTTTCTTCTTCTAAAAGCTCTTCAATTTGTGGTGAACTTAAAAACTCAACTATTTTTTGGGCCAAAACATGTATTTTAGAATAGTTTAGGTCTTGAGCGTCATCCCCAGGGGTATGATTATTTATTAACCATTCATCAGCTAAAACAGTTATAGCAGGAATACCTGCCCGGGCGATAGCTTTATGGTCACTTGAATTAACACTGGACTTCTCCAAGATAAAGGAAATATCCTGCCAGTTTTTCAGAATTTTATAAGCAGCAGATGTTATATTTTCCGGTCCTTCACTCCACATGAGAAAATTATTTTCAGGGCCTTTACCAATACTATCTAAATTAAGTGCAAATTTAATGTTTTTTAGATCAATTGTTGGATTATCGATAAAAAAATTAGAACCTATAAGACCCATTTCCTCTGCACCCCAAAATGCAATGATTATGGAATAAGGTAATTCAGTCTTTTCTTTCAACACCCTGGCTATTTCTAAAACAGCACTCACACCTGATGCATTATCATTTGCACCTGGGTATAAATCATTAGACCACACCCCTAAATGGTCATAATGAGCGCAAAGAATAATGTATTCATTGGGCCTCACAGTACTTTCTAAAACACCTAACACATTATCGGAAATTAATGAAGAGTTTTTATCTTTAAGGAAAAAAGAGAGTCTATTATCTTCCCATTTCAAATCTGTATCTGGTACAGGAAAACTTTGAAAATATGTACTTTTATCTCCTATAGGTCTAAGATTTAACCTTTTAAGTTCTTGTGCTAAAAATAAAGCAGCTTCCGCATCTCCTTGAGTACCGGCTCTTCTACCTTGAAATTCCTGAGAGGTTAACTTGGTAACATGTTGTTGAATAATTGCCTTTTCAATTATTATATCTTTTTCTTCCGGATTTGCCGGTTTTAATTGTTGATTTTTATTTATACTTTGACACCCTAAAAAGACCCCCATGGAAATGACCAAAAACAAAAAAATAATACCTATTGCACAAGTAAAGAACTTCTTCTGTCCCACTTCGAACCTCCCAGGCAAGGTTTAAAATTTTTTCGCCTGTTTTGCCTTTAATTCCCGCATTTTTAATAATTCCCTAACACTCATTTCAGATTCAAAAGAAAAAATATCTGCTTTTTCAATAATACGATCTGTTACTCTTTGACCATAATAATCTTGTAATTCATTTATATTTAAATTGCTATTGATTATCCAAGGCTTATTAAAGTTGTTCCGATCCTCAATGAGAATTCGGATTTGATTCTGAGCAAAAGGAGTGACATTTTCTGCACCTAGATCATCAATTATCAATAAATCAACTTTTTTAAGATAGCTAAGTTGGATACTATTATCAACATTGTCTGATTCCCGATTAAACTTATATTCCCGGATAATATCTAAGAGGTCATCTATACGCTTATAGATGACGGTGCCGCCTAGTTGTAAAACATGGTTGGCAATAGCTAGAGATAAATGAGTTTTACCCCTACCCACAGCCCCTGTGAAAAATAGATTGTTTTGTCTTTCCTCATTTACTACTTTCAAGGCAAAATCCCGGCAACGTTCCACTTTTTGACCCATGCCTTTAACATCTTGATAAAAAGATACATCAAAATTGTCGAAGGTTTTGGTTTCCATATTACCACTTATACCACTTTGCCTAAAAATAGCATCTAGCTTGTCCTTTTGAAAGCATTCACAAAGAACACCAGGGGTAATAAAGCCTCGATCTTGACATTTGGGGCAATCCCATTCTGGTTCATAGATATTGGGGGGAATTCCATTGGCTTTTAATATTAACTCTTTTTCTTGTAAGAGATATTTTACTTCTTTATTAATTTGGGCTAGACGAAAGGAATTTTTTTTTAATATACCCACATTAATCAATTCATAACTTAAACGGCTAATTTCTTCGGTAATTTCTTTTAGCCGGGGAAACTTCTTATGTAACAAATCAATTTTTTGTTCACATTCCTCTATTTTTTTCTGAATTAAAGCCTCCCTTTGCATCATTAAAAAGAGAACCTCCTATTCTACTAAATAACTTAAATCCCGCCTGTTTTTTTCAACAGTTTGAGTTTTAGCTTTGGTTTGATTTGGGGTTTGCGATTTTTTTGAAGCTTTGCGTTTTGCTACATATGCTTTATAAGCTTCTGGAGTTTTGATATCTGCCTGATGCCAATTTTCCAGCACTTTGTCAATATAGCTAAAGGAAGGGTCTGTCGCATGAATAGTCTGCTCGACAGCTAAAAGTATCATTTCGTGAGAAAACTTCCATTGATTAGCCCATTTTAAATAGCACTCTTTTTCCGGTTCCGTAGGATTACTTCTATGCCCCAGTCTTTTTTTAATTTCCGCTACTTTATAGATAGTGTAGTTGAGATTTTCGATAAATTTTGTCAGGCTCTCTACATCTTCTACTTTAGCACCAAAAGCTAACTGAGTAAAAAAGCTAAAAGGATATTGCCGGCGAAAACTGTTTTGATAATAAATATATATTTCATAGAGTAAATCATAGGGCCAATTGTACTTGGTAGCAGCTTTTTCTAGATCAACTTTTTCTTTAACTGTTAGAAAACGCGCTAATTTCTTTTCAATCTTTTTTAAGAAATCGCTATACTCCATTTCCGAAGCAGTAGCTGCGGTCTCTACTTTAACCGGATTAATACCTAAATTTTCACCAATTAGATCAAACATGGGCGAAAAATCCACCTTTTCTAAATCAGGATACCAGGTGATTAAACCTTTTCTTTCCATGGTTTTTGCCGCATCCTGAGCATAACGATCAGTTTTTTTGACTTGATTGGGTCCACAATATAAAAGATAAAGGATTTTTCCTAAATCCTCAAAATTTAATCCCAAAGGTTCCATAAAGCCAATAAAGTTTCTGGGTATACCAATAAAACCATTTTCCAAAAACCAGGCTGTAAAATTCTGATTTGTCATTATCTTTTCACCTCACTTCGAACCTTTATTCAAATTATACATTAAAAATTTCAAAAAAACATCCTTCGCTAACGCTAAGGATGATTAACGGAGGATATATATTATTCAACATATAGGGTCTTAACTCTAATGTCCACGTACAAAACATTTAACCCAGTTAGGTTTTCCACCAACTGAATAGTAGCTTTTTGATATTTTCTGGCAACCTTTCTTAAGATTGTACCATATAGAATAATTAGTTCCACGGAAATAGCTACTCCTTCCTCATTCATTGCAACGTTAACCTTGGAAACTTGTTTAATTTCCGGTATAGCTCCAGCCGCAGCCTTGGTATATTGATCAATAACATTTTCCGAAATTAAAAGTTTGCCTAACATATTAAAACGAGGTCTAATAATTGACTTTTCTCCTACTCGCCGAGTATCTTTTTTCTTGAAAAAAAACTGTAGTGGGTCAATAAGATAGTTGGGAAAGTCTTTTTTAATTTCTATTGTGGGAAGGGGAATAACATGCTTACCAAACTCGTTGCGCATTTTTTGAGCTTTTTTTATTTCAATTTCTGAAGATATTTCATCAATATATATTATATTTTGAGGTTCTGGCAAATCTAGGGCTTGAATAATTTTGTCAATCATTTTAACTGATGTACCTAGGATTAAAATTTTATCTGGGTTTAATTTTTTCATTTCTTTCTTAACAATATCGGCGTGTTCTTTATCCATGAAAATAGCCCTCTTTACGGCTTGCATTCTTGTCATTTCCCTTTTGGCCGAAAAACCTGCTATTTTTTTGCCATCACTTATTAAAAGACCATCATCAATAATAGTATCTATACCTTTTTCGGAAGCAACTAAGATGGCTTTATGACTTTTACCTGTACCACTAGGGCCAACAAGTGCAAAAACTTCCATGAATTAACACCCCCTTCATTTAGTGACTAGTGACTGAAGGAACGACCCCTGTGTCGTTCCACCGTCCTTGGGTTGGTAGTCTAATATATATGTTAAATTTCGCCCTAATATGACAAAATCCTGCTTAGGTAAGTGGCTAGTTTATAGTGGCTAGCAGGACTATATCCTTATCATAAACAAGAAATTAAGACCTTAAACAGTATTGTGAATAAATCCTTCCTGCATTTTTTAGCATTGTTGGTTATAATATACATATGTCGTTAATTCGTCTATTCGTCTTTTCTGAGCACTGGTCACCGGAAAATGAACACTTAACCTAAAAAGATAACCTAAAACTAGCCACTGACTACTAATAACTAAAAATTATGGGAGGTTTATTATGGACAAAAGGATTGAATTAATAAAGGAATTAACAGATCTACATGGGGTTTCTGGTTTTGAAGAAGAAGTTCGCCATTATGTTAAGGAGCGAATGGAACAAATATCAGAAATCAGCTATGACAACCTGGGAAGTATTATTTGTAAAAAGACTGGTTCTCAAGAAGGACCGAAAATCATGCTTCCAGGACATATGGATGAAATAGGTTTTCTGGTTAATGGCATTACTAAAGAAGGATTTATAAAATTCATTCCTCTAGGTGGCTGGTGGGACCAAGTTCTTTTGGCCCATAGAGTAATAGTAAAAACCTCAAAAGGGGATGTTCCTGGAATTATAGGCTCCACCCCTCCTCATCTTTTAGATGCTAAAGAGCGGGAAAAAGTTGTAGAAAAGAAAACTATGTTTATTGACATAGGTGCTGAAAGTAAAGAAGATGCAATGGAAAGATTGGGTGTGCGTCCAGGTGATGTGATTGTTCCCGATAGTCAGTTTACAGTTATGCATAATCCTAAATATATAATGGCTAAGGCCTTGGATAATCGTCTAGGAGTAGCTTTATTTATGGAAGTACTTTCTGAACTAACAAAAATAGATCATCCCAATACTGTCTATGGTGTAGGCACAGTTCAAGAAGAAGTAGGATTAAGAGGGGCTCAGACCTCAGCTGATGTTGTTAAACCGGATTTATCTTTTGTACTAGATGTAGGCATTGCAGGGGACACTCCAGGACTGGAAGGTTTAAATATTGATGTTAAGCTGGGCAAAGGACCTATTCTCCTTTTAGCTGATGCCTCCATGATACCTAATCGTAGTCTAAGGGATTTTGTTATGGATACTGCTAGTGCTCAAAACATTCCCATCCAATTTGCCACAATGACCGGTGGAGGAACTGACGGTGGTGCTATCCATAAATACGGTTCCGGAGTGCCTACTGTTTCTTTTGGCATCCCTACCCGCTATATTCACAGCCATACTAGCATTTTCCATCTTGATGATTATGAAAACATGTTAAGATTGCTCCTAGAGATGATTAAAAAATTAGATGCCAGTACTGTGGACTTAATTAAAAAATAGATTTCCAAAGGCATCTACGATAAGGATAAAATTAAAAGAGATCGGCGAAAACCGGTCTCTTTCTGCTTATTTTAAACATCTTTGTTATTTTAAAATCTCATAAACCAAGTACCAAAATCTATCTTTCTTACTACGGGACCTTTTTCAACAGTTAAATCAACATATTTTATTACTTTATATCCTAATCCATAATATTCTGTTGAACCACCATCTTTGTATATCGTTATGGGAATAGCAAAGATAGGATGTTTATTTGTTTTTGCCAGAAAAAAATCCGTGACAACAAAAATAAACCAAATTGTTATCAATATTATACTTATGGTATGTTTTCTTTTTTTGATCATGACTTCGCCTCCCAAATTAATTTTCTTGTTGTAAGGTTTCCATAGGTTTGATAGTAGTAGATTGCTGGATTCTGTCATCAGGCAGAGCAAAAGCAAGAACTAATCCCAGAATTGGAAGGAGGCTAATAATATTCATAATAACGGGGAGTCCTGCATAATCAGCTATGGCTCCAAGTATTGTTACTCCAATTGAGCCCATACCTACTCCAAAGCCAAGTATAAGTCCTGAAGCCAGCCCAATGCTATTGGGTAAAAGTCTTTGCCCAAAAACTACTGTGGTAGAAAAGGTTGAGATTAGGGCTGCACCCACTATAAAGGCTAAAAAAGAAGCCCAATTATTGCTAAATTGCAAAAAGGGATAGATAGCTATTAAAGAGATAATCATAGAAGCTAAAAGACCGTTACGTCCACCGTAACGATCTGCAAAAGGACCGCCCAGGATCGTACCTATTGCTCCGGCAATTAAAAACGTACTGACCAAATATTCCGGTTCGGTAATACCTTTAAAAGCCGGAAAATAAAAGGGAATAAAATAGACTAATCCGGAGTGTATCCAGGATCTTACCGTTACGAAGAGGATAAGTAATGTTAGACTTGCTTTCCTATTATTAGTATTAATAGCCTTCACTTTACTCTTTTTGTCTTTGGGCAAATTATCCTTCAAAATTTTTTTGAATTTAGGTAATAAAAACAAAAAAACTATAGTAGCCAATACCCCCGGAACCATTACACCATGAATTGACTTTAGTCCGGAAATACCAAGGAAAAACATGGCCAGCATAGGACCAAGACCAAAGCCCAGATTACCTCCTACTGAAAAAATGGCCATAGAGGATCCTGCTTTACCTTCCTCACTAACAAGATGGGCCAATTTAGACCCTTCGGGATGGTAGCCTGCTACTCCAATACCGCTTAACAATACACAAAGTAATAATAGTTCATAGGAATTAGCAATTCCGGTTAGTGCTAACCCAAAACCAGAAAGAAAAAGTCCCAAAGGCATTAACCAAGGCATACTGTAACGATCACTTAATACTCCGAAAACAGGCTGGATAATGGCCGAACTGAAGGTAAATGCCAAGGCAATAGTACCGACTTGAAAATAGCTAAGATTTAAACTCTGGGCCAGTAAAGGTGTTAAAATTGGAAGAACACCCTGTCCCAAATCAACAATAAGATGACCAATACTCAAAATCCACAAATACGGATTAAACAATTCTTTCGCCCCATTTCTAGTCCCTTTATTGAAAATTCATATTACCCTTTTTTTATTCGCTTAAAATCAACAATTCCCCTTTCTTAATTATAGTAAAATTGCTATGAAAGACGCCAAATAAATATGCCGTGCTTTTATGTTTGCAAAAATAAGAAGGGATTTTGTAAAAATATGTAGAAATATTTAGATATATTGGTATTTTAAAACAGTGGGGTGAATATTTTGAAGGGTAGTGTTGTTGGAACTTGGTTAAGTAGCTTAAAAGATATTTACGGCCAGGAGATTGTTAACGAAGCACTTCAACAAAAAGGCTGGGATATCTATAGGATTATTTCTCCTATGGAAGATATAAAAGATTCCGAACCTATAGAAATTGTTAATTTAGTTGCGAAAAAGGTTAATAAAAATGCCAATCAATTATGGCGGGAGATTGGTCGCAGTAACATTTCTACCTTTAGTAAATGGTTTCCCTCGTATTTTGAAAGATACAGTTTAAAAGATTTTTTACTAATGATGGATGAAGTTCATCTTCAGCTTACTAAAAGAATACCTAATGCTACTCCCCCAAGACTCTTGGCACAAGATTTAGGCCCCGGCCTATTGCAGCTTCACTATATTTCTAAAAGAGGCATGTTTGATTATTTTATAGGACTTTTAGAAGGCAGTGCTCAGTTTTTTAATGAAAAAATAAAAGTTCACACTGTAGACCAAGGGCAAATTGAGGATGGCAAATTCTTTATTAAAGTCAAAATTGAATTTGAAAAAACCAAAGAAGTACCTCACAAATCCTATTTACTAAATAAGCTTCTATCCCTGGGTTTTGCTAAGAGTCTACCTTGGAAAATTGCACTAGGCACATCATTAGTAACTTTACCTGTCATAACATGGAGTATTGGTACTATAAATACCAGCACTTTAGTCTTCACTATTGCAATATTTTTGTCAGCCTTCTTTTTCAGTACTTTGACTTTAAAACCTTTACAGGAATTAAAGACACAATTAGAAAACTTGGAAAAGCTTGATTTTGCGACTAAAAAAGAATTTTCCAGTAATGATTCCTTAGAAGTTATTAATGAACAGCTAAATATGGTAAAAGATAATGTAAAGAAAGATTTATTGTTTTTAAAAGGCGGCACAGATGATCTTTATACTTTTACTACAAAATTCAGTGAAATTGCTGCACAAATGGAAGAGGTCTCCGATAGCATCTCTACTGTAGTTCACCAAGTTGCGGAGGGTGCAGTCTATCAAGCACAGGAAACAGAAAAATCAGTAGGCATTTTAACAGATAATATTGATAACCTCAATACCCTAGCTCAAAGGGAATTAGAAACAAAAACTAATTTAGAACAAGCAGTGAAAAATATCCTCTCTTCTTATAATAAAGTACAGGAGGTAGCTGAACTTTTATTACAAACGAGAAATCAATTTAGTCAGGTTAATCACCAAGGAAGGGACCTTTCACAACGGGTAGAAAACATAATGGAAATTGTTACAACAGTAGAAGGTATTGCAGATCAGACTAATCTATTGGCTCTAAACGCTGCTATCGAAGCCGCTCGAGCTGGTGAACAGGGAAGAGGCTTCGCCGTTGTGGCAGAAGAAATTCGTAAGCTTGCCGATGATGTCAAAACTGCAGTTAAAACTATTAACGAAAATCTAAAGTACTTTATAGACCAAGTAGGTATACTAGTAGGTGATATTGAAACACAGTTTGTTGAGTTAGAAAACAGCAATAAGAGTCTGGAAACAGCGGTAAAGGATAATATGGAGGCAACCCAAGCTATAACCAATGTTTCCAATACCATTGTTAAACTTGTTGAAGAACTTTCTAATGAAACTCAAAATATCTCTGATGTTTTCCAAAATCTTCATAATCTAGCGGCAATTGCCCAAGAAAACTCTGCCTCCACTGAAGAAATGAGCGCCAATGTTATGGATTATTCGGAAAAAATTAAAGAGTTAACTAGCTATATTCACCAATTAGAGAGTTTAACAGGTGGATTTAAGGATGAACTAAAGAAATATAAAATATAAACGAACATACCAAAATAAAGTGCACCCCAAATTTTAGACACTAATCTAATATTTGGAGGTGCATTTTAATATGGTTAAATATTCATTAAAAACCAAACTTAAAGCAGTAAACAATATATTGTAGTTAGGCATGTTAAATCACAACATTATCGATCTTTTATGTAAGTCAACTTTGATTCAATTTGCTTTTAAAATAAGAGTAAGTATAAACAAATATTAACACTATCCAATTAACCGCCCAAAATTTTATAGAACTTATACCATCAAATGTAAAATCACTAAGTGGGTATAAAAAGGGAGTTGGAAAATACGCCCGAGTATGGGCCGGGATATCCATTAATATATGTAACATCCAAGCACTAGCTGCTATACCAATTCTTTTATTAATATACAGTAAGATAGAAACAATTACACCAGAAATAACTAAGCTATGGGTCCAGTTATATATTGTATAAACCCAAGGGGGATTAGAGTTTAAATCTGGCCTACCCATTACCAAATCCCCTGCCAATAATTTTAATACTACCAAGGGAACAAAAGCCAGTGCATCAGGCAAAACTCCAAAAATGAATGCCAGCCAATAAGGACTACGTCTTCCAAAAATAATTCCACCCCATAGGCCATGAGATAAAATATCGAAAATTAATCCCTCCATTCATAATTTGATGGTACAATTAGTTTTTTTACCTCAACAAGTGCGTTCACTCCCTACCTTTTTCAAATATGCAGTTGAATAATCATTCCAATATGTAGATTGCAACACCTGGATGGTCTAGCAAATACCACCTTCCAGTTACTCCTTGTTTCTTCGTTCCTACCTCAATTGTACCATCACTATCCCACAATTATTAAAGCTAATAGATATTTTACATTATTCGCCGTGACTACTACACAATAAACCCTCTTCAATACCAGAGGTACAAAAAAAATGAGTACTTTTCTGTATAAAACATCTGTTTGATCATTATTAAAATATTTTATATGTTTAATGTTAGATAGGTAATGCATTTTATATCCCTAAATACATGATACCTATCCAAATTTATTATGAAAGGAGAATTTATATGTCTTACCCAAATGTTTATCCAACAGGTGTTACGATTTATAACCCTGAAAAGTGCTGGAATGGGTATACGATTTTTCCCGCCAAAGAACTTGGGGCACTACTGATTAATATGAATGGAGCAGAAGTAAATCTCTGGAAAGGTCTCCACGGATTCCCCAATAAAATGTTGCCAGGAGGATATGTTCTAGGACATACCGGTGAGAGACCAAGCAGATTTGGAATCCAAGACCAAAAAGATCTGGTTCAAGTTGACTGGGATGGTAATATAGTTTGGAAATTTGATAAATATGAATATATTGAAGATCCTGGCGAAAAACCACAATGGATGGCTAGACAACACCATGACTACCAAAGAGAAGGAAATCCAGTAGGATACTATGTACCGGGCATGGATCCCTTAGTTGATAAAGGAAACACACTACTCCTTGTTCATAAAAATCATATTGTTCCGAAAATATCACCTTATGAACTCTCAGATGATGCGATTATCGAAGTAACTTGGGATGGCGAGATTGTATGGGAATGGGTCTGCGCAGAACATTTTGATGAATTAAGATTTAGCGAAGCTGCAAAAAATATTTTACATCGAGATCCAAACATCAGAATGACCGGTAAGGGCGACTGGATGCACATCAACTCGATGTCAGTACTTGGTCCTAATAAGTGGTATGATGCAGGAGATGAGCGTTTCCATCCAGATAATATAATCTGGGATGCAAGGGAAACAAATATCTTAGCGATCATTGATAAGAAAACAGGCAAAATCGTATGGCAACTTGGACCGGATTACGATACTGGTGATGAAGCTAAGTTGGGTTGGATTATTGGCCAACACCATTGCCATATGATTCCACGTGGATTACCTGGTGAAGGAAATATTCTGGTTTTTGATAACGGCGGCTATGCAGGCTATGGTGCACCTCATGCTAGTTCAAAAACCGGCCGGAAAGTTGCATTAAGAGACTATTCACGAATTTTAGAATTTAATCCGGTTACATGTGAGATTGTTTGGCAGTATACACCAGTAGAAGCAGGGTTGTTTATGCCTTATGATGCAAATCGCTTCTACAGTCCATTTATTAGTAGTGCTCAAAGACTTCCTAATGGAAATACACTAATTACTGAAGGATCTGGTGGAAGAATAATGGAAGTCACTAAGGATCATGAAGTGGTTTGGGAGTACATTAGCCCTTATTGGGGCGATAAAATGAAAATAAATATGGTCTACAGGGCCTACAGATTACCTTACGATTGGGTTCCACAAGTTGAAAAGCCTGTTGAAACCCCTATTGAACCAATTGATGTAAAAACATTCCGTGTTCCAGGTGCTGAGTCCATCCGTTTAAAAGAGACTACAGTTCCCGGTGTAACTCCATTTGATGTAGGTGCTGGTCTATGCATTGGTACAGATGAAGAATTAGAGAAGTAAAAAGCATCTACAATGCTTATAAGGAAACTTTTTTGTTATTCGTTATTACGGAAACTAATAGCCTAAGGTGAAATATAATTTCCTACGAATAATAAAAATTTGTTGGGAGAGGGAAACTAGCCCTCTCCCTGATAAATAAAAGGAGGTTTAATAAATGAGCGAGAAAACATTGCTTCAAGAATCAACCAACCCAAAACTAGATATTAAACTAATTCTAACTTGGACAATTCCAATTATCTTAGCTTTATTGGTTTATGTTCTAATGGCTCCTTTGGAAGAAAGTATTCGTATATTTTCTGCATTGACAATTTGGGCTGTTTTTTCTTGGGTTTTTGAAATTCTGCCAGAAGCTTTAGTTGCTACCATGCTCGTGATTCTTTATATTCTAGCAGGAATTGCCAAGCCTGCTCAAGTCTTTGCGCCTTGGCTTTCAACTATCCCTTGGATAGTCTTCGGTGGACTAATTTTAAGTATGGCTATGAAAAAAACTGGTCTAGCCAAAAGAATCGCTTATAAAATTATCGCTGTCACTGGAACTTCTTTTGTAGGCATGCTCATGGGGTTAGGGGTTATTGGAATAATATTAACTCCATTGGTATCATCGCCATCTGCAAGAATTCTTTTAATGGCACCTATTGTAATAGGGATATTCCAAGCCTTAGATATCAAACCCGGTTCAAAGGCAGGAACAGCACTTATGTTGGGTGTTTTTTACGCAGCTTGGTCTCCTAATTTTCTATTCATTACCTCTAGTGAAGGAGTAATGGCTGTTGAAGCTGTTAAAAATGTTACTGGCGAAACTCTCACATTCACAGGATATCTGATACATATGTCGTTAATAGCAGTATTATGGACTTTCGTTTCTCTTTTTACTCTATTCATAATTAGACCTGGAAAATTGCAAGTTAGTAAGGAAACATTAGATAATAATCTTAAGAGCTTGGGTAAAACAACCAGAGAAGAGAAATGTTCTGCTCTATTATTTATTCTAATGTTAGTGCTATTTCTCACAGATACATTGCACAAAATCAATCCTGCGTGGATTATTGTACTAATTAGTTCATTTATGTTTTTCCCTGGATTAAATATTCTGGAGAAAGAAGATTTATCTAAGGTCAATTTTCTAATTCTATTTTTTGTGACTGGAGCGATGGGGATTGGGGAAGCTGCCAAAGCGTGCGGCGCCACTGATCTTTTTACAGAAATGGTTATCCCATTTTTACAAGGTCAATCGTCATCCTTCGTAATTCTGGCAACTTGGTTAATTTCACTTCTGGCTAATTTCTTGCTTACACCTGTTGCTATCATGGGGTCACTTTTTGGTCCAATTGTTGAAATTTTTAATACCCTTGGCATAAATCCATATATCGGACCGTATTCGACAATTCTAGGATTTAGCCATTTATTATTCCCTTATGAAATGGCTCCGGCCCTAATTGTTTATTCTTTCGGCTATATTAAGCTATGGGATATGGTTAAACTTGGCTTTTTCAGAATGTTGGTAGGCGTTGGTTTTATGTTAATTGTAGTAATACCCTATTGGAAACTAATTAATCTGTTATAGTTATAAATAAAGAAATTCTACACATGTTTTAAAAACCGAGCTTTAGCCTCGGTTTTTTGCTTTATGATTTTTTATTTCAATTGAGAGATCCTTTAAGGAAACACTTTCTAATAGCTCAATGAATTCTTGAGTATAGGCAGATAAAGAAATTTCCTTTAGATATATACATCCAATTAATAGCCTACTATCCGGCCTAGTTTTAACAGGTATATTTATTAAGGAATCCTTTTTCAAATATCTTTCAGGAAAAAAACCCGAAACTCCTATTCCGAGACCATTGGTAATTGCTTCCTGATAAAACTCCCAATCACTTGTTATTACCTTTATATTTGGTTTGCCGATGCCCTCAAAGATTTTGTAGATTGAGTTTATATG
>JBMNUR010000020.1:0-21039 GCA_050946395.1 Peptococcales bacterium | reverse complement strand
AAAAAAGAGATAAAAAATGAGAAAATGACAAGCAAGTTTGCTCGTGAGCAGTGAAGAATGACAAAGTTTGCTCGTGGAAAAATTAGATCAATTATATGAGATGTAAGTGCGATATGCATAGGGAGGTATTTACTTATATTTTTATATATATTGATTTTACTGGGCTGCGGGGAAATAGGGTTTTGGGATTTCGGAAATGTTTGTGGCGGGGGATCTGTTTTTACACAAATAAAAGGCGCCAGATTGGTTTCCCAGTCTGACGCTCTGTATCTTTCGTGAACAAACTTTGTAATTTTGAACCGACTTTCTTGGAAGTCGACAGCAACTTATCTCTTTGAGAATTGAGGTGATCTTCTTGCACCTTTTAAGCCGTATTTCTTTCTTTCTTTCATTCTAGGATCTCTAGTTAAGAAACCTGCTCTTTTTAAAGCAGGACGTAAACTTGGCTCCGCTTTTAAAAGTGCTCTGGCAATACCTAAACGGATAGCACCTGCTTGACCTGTAGTACCACCACCATTTACTTTTGCAATGACATTAAATCTTCCTTCAGTATCTGTAAGAGCTAAAGGTTGTTTAGAAATCATTTCTAAAGTCTTCTTACCGAAATATTCATCTAAATTACGATTATTTACTATTACTTGACCATCACCAGGAACAAGTCTAACCCTAGCAACAGAGGACTTACGACGTCCTGTTCCGTAATATTGAACTTGTGCCACTAATTACGCCTCCCTTCCCCATACTTCAGGTTTTTGAGCTTGATGTGGATGATCTGAACCACGATATACTTTAAGTTTTGAGAACATTTGTTTACCTAATTTAGTATGAGGCAACATTCCCTTAATAGCTACTTCCAAAGCTAAAGTTGGTTTCTTAGCTAATAAATCTTTATACTTGGTCCTTTTCAATCCGCCTGTATAACCACTGTGTCGAATTAATTCTTTTTGTTCTAACTTTTTCCCGGTTAAAACAACATCTTTAGCATTAATGACAATTACATGGTCACCACAATCCACGTTGGGAGTATAGGTTGGTTTATGTTTTCCTCTTAATAAATGAGCGGCCAAAGAGGCTACTCTACCTAGAGGTTTACCAGCGGCATCAATAATATACCAGCTTCTTTCAACCTCATTAGGCTTTGCCATATAGGTGCGCATTCGTTATTTTCCCTCCTAATTCAAAGGTAACTAATTGATTGATTTTATTTTGATATTATTTAAGATCCACGGGGCTAGAGGATCATGAAATAACAATTTAACCATAAACATAAAACATCAAACATAAAAAGCCACAATAGTAGTTTAATAAACTCTGGCTCCCCTGTCAAGAATAGAATACTTTTTTTAAAGTTAATCCTTGGGGTGGAGCAGTTTGACCGGCTAAAGTCCGGTCTTCCTCAAAAAGTGCTTGTCGAATCGAATCGAAGTTTCGCTTTCCTTTGCCTACTTCCAAGAGAGTTCCTACAATTATTCTAACCATATTGTATAAGAACCCGTTACCTTGGATATGAAACTCCCACAAATCATCCTTTTGAACTAATTCTAGTGAATAAATAGTTCGTTGAAAATTTTTTACTGTTGTTCCGCTAGCTGAAAAACTTTTGAAATTATGAGTTCCTACAAACAATGAGCAAGCTTCTCTTATCATTTCAAAATCCAGTCCATAGGGAACAAAGTACGAAAAACGTCGATAAAATACCGAAGGTATTCTCTGATTATAGATACGATAAATATAATATTTACCTAGGGCAGCATATTGAGCATGAAAATCCGAGGTTACTTCCTCAACTGATTTTATAACAATATCTTCCGGTAATTGACAGTTAAGAGCCAAAGGTAATCGTTCTAAAGGAATCTTGGTATTGGTGAAAAAATTTATTACCTGTCCCTCTGCATGGACCCCAGCATCTGTCCTACCTGCACCTGTTACTTTCGAGGGTTCCTTTAAAACCCGCATCAAACAACTCTCTAATGCACCCTGAATAGTTGGTACGTTCTGTTTCCCTTGAATCTGAAATCCATGATAATTTGTCCCATCATACTCTACAATAGCTTTGATGTTACGCATCGTTTACACCTCATAAAGATAGTGTGTTAGTGGGTAAGTGCTTAGGTCTTTGAGAAATTAAAAAGCATGCGGATAGCAATATAGGCTATCGGATAAATCGTGTAAAAATAGTAACCATAAGCACTACTGCCGTCACCACAAATGCACTTGTATCTAAAGAAGTAAAATTGAGTTGTTTCATTCGAGTTCTATTTTCGCCGCCCCGATAGCACCTAGCCTCCATAGCCATGGCCAAATCATCGGCTCTCCGAAATGCTCCTAAAAATAAAGGTACAAGAAGAGGAATAAGTGCCTTAGCTCTTTGCAAGATGTTTCCACTTTCAAAATCGGCACCACGTGCCATTTGAGCTTTCATTATTTTATCAGTCTCCTCAATGAGGGTTGGAATAAACCGAAGAGCTATAGTCATCATCATTGCTAGTTCATGAGCCGGTACACCGATTTTTTTAAAGGGACTTAATAAGCGTTCAATACCATCGGTTAAAGCTATAGGTGTAGTAGTTAAAGTCAATATTGAAGTAACTGTAACTAATAGTATTAATCTAGTTCCCATAAATACACCCTGTTTGACACCTTCCTGGGTAATTACGAAGGGTCCAAGATTAGCTACGGGAGTACCCGGGGTCATAAAAAAATGTAGCCCTACAGTCAAAAAAATGATAATTAATAATGGCTTTAATCCTTTTAAATAAAAGCTAATAGGGACCCGGGATAAAAGAATGATAATTAAAGAAAATAACAAAATAAAATAATAACCAATAGCATTATTAATAATAAATAGCGCTGTCATATAAATGATAACCGCAAGTATTTTAGTTCTGGGATCTAATCGGTGAATAAGGGAGTTACCTGGGATATATTGACCAATGGTTATATCCTTAAGCATTTTTTTCTCCCCCTTTTTTTAAGACCTTAATGATTTCTTCTTTGGCTTCTTCCATTGTTAGTAAATCAGTACGAACATTCATACCCTTAGCTTTTAGAGTCTGGAGTAACGTAGAAACAGTTGGTACACCTAAACCAATCCTTTTTAAGGTTTCCGGCTTTTGAAAAACTTCCCGTGGGGTACCCATTAATTCTACCTGACCCTGATGCATTACAACTAGACGATCGGCAAGCCGCGCTACATCGTCCATACTATGGGAAACCAAAACAATAGTAATTTTTAGTTGTTTATGCATTTCTTTTATCTGATCAAGGATTTCATCCCTACCCCTGGGATCTAACCCGGCAGTAGGCTCATCAAGAACTAAATATTTAGGCTCCATAGCTAAAACTCCAGCTATAGCAACCCGCCTTTTTTGCCCTCCGCTTAGATTAAAAGGAGACTGATCCTTAATTTCCTCATAATTTAAATTTACCACTTCTAATGCCCTTTTGACCCTTTCGGTTACTTCATTCTTAGCTAAACCAAGATTTTGGGGTCCAAAACTTACGTCTTTAATAACCGTTTCTTCAAATAGCTGATGCTCAGGGTATTGAAAAACCAGGCCTACCTTTTGTCTAATTTGTCTAAGTTTTATTCCTTTTTGAGTAATATCAGTTCCATCAATTAGTATTCGACCTTGAGAAGGCTTTAAAAGACCGTTTAAGTGCTGGACAAGAGTAGATTTGCCTGATCCCGTATGACCAATTAAGCCAATAAATTCACCATCATGTATTTCTAAGTTAATATCTTTTAAAGCATGGGTCTCATAAGGTGTGCCGGTCTGATAGGTGTGATATAACCCTTTGATTTCTATGGACATAAGGCCACCACCATTTCCTCTACACTCATAATATCTTTAGGAAAATCCGGAATATCTTGACTTATCAGAAATGCTAATTCCGTAATAGGCGGTACATCCAGTCTTAAGTCTTTAAGCACGGAAACTTGAGAAAAAACTTCTCTAGGTTTGCCTTGAAGGACTATTTTACCTTTTTCCATGACTATTACCCTATCGGCAAAAACAGCTTCCTCCATAAAATGGGTAATATGCACAATCGTCAAGCCTTCCTCTTCGTTCAGTTTTCTAATGGTATTGATAACTTCTTCTCTGCCTGAAGGATCAAGCATTGCGGTAGGCTCATCAAGTACTAAAAATTGCGGCCGCATAGCAATAATTCCCGCAATAGCAACTCGTTGTTTTTGACCACCGGAAAGAAGATGGGGAGCCCTATCCTTAAATTCACCCATACCAACTAAATCTAATGCCTCATCTACCCTTTGCCTAATATGTTCCGGATCAATACCTAAGTTTTCTGGACCAAATGCCACATCTTCCTCAACAGTTGTTGCAATTAGCTGGTTATCAGGGTTTTGAAAAACCATCCCTACTTTTTGACGTATTTGCCATAACTTTTCGGGGTCACTTGTATCCATTCCATCCACCAGTATCTTGCCCTCTGTAGGCAATAAAAGTGCATTTAAATGTTTTGCTAAGGTAGATTTTCCTGACCCATTATGGCCCAGGACAGCTACAAACTCACCTTGATTAATAGTAAGGCTTAGATTGTTTATAGCTGTTAATTCCTGGCCATTGCCTAAACGATATTTATGTGTTAGGTTTCTTATCTCAATCATACTCTCCACCTCGTAGTAATGCTAAGCATTACTAAGGTTGAGGTTTCACTTCGCTAGGTTGAGGTTGAGTAATAATGCAATTGCATTATTAAGGTTTAGGTTTCGCTCACTTTGGTTCGCTAGGTTAAGGTTTAGAATACTTTAAAATATTACTTAACCTTAGCCTTAACCTTAACCTTAATTATTAAATTACCTTAACCTTAACCTTAACCTTAACCTTAGTTATTGAAAATAACTCTCCAAATTAGAGAAGCCAGGAATATGATCCTGACCTCTAAACTGATCTATTCTACCAATTCAACAATTGCCATGGGAGCAGCATCTCCACGACGGGGGCCAACTTTTAAAATTCTTGTATATCCACCTTGTCTTTCGGCATATTTAGGTGCAATTGTATCAAATAATTCTTTGACTACAGTTTCATCCATAAGATAGGCTAGTGCCTGTCTACGGGCGTGCAAATCACCACGTTTGCCTAAAGAAATCATTTTTTCAGTTATTCTTCTTACTTCTTTTGCTTTAGGTTCGGTGGTTTCGACTCTTCCATGTTTTAGTAAAGAAGTTGCCATATTCTTTAACATCGCCCTACGCTGAGAACTAGTACGACGGAGCTTTCTATAGCTCATACCTTTTACCTCCTTTACCTATCGATTGTCATTCAAATTACTCTTCTGAGGACTTCAAACTTAAACCAAGGGCCTTCAATTTGAGGTCTACTTCCTCTAAAGATTTCTTACCTAAGTTTCTTACTTTCATCATATCCTCTTCTGTTTTTTGAGTTAACTCAAAAACAGTATTTATTCCAGCCCGTTTCAAGCAGTTGTAGGATCGTACTGATAAATCTAATTCTTCGATAGTCATGTCCAGAATCTTATCTTTTTCTTCTTCTTCCTTCTCAACCATGATTTCAACATCACCCATGTTTTCGGTCAAACCAATAAACAACCTTAAATGATCACTTAATACTTTAGCCGATAAACTAATAGCCTCATCAGGGGTAATGCTACCGTCTGTCGAAACTTCTAAAATTAATTTATCAAAATCAGTCCGCTGTCCTACCCGTGTATCAACAACCTGAAAATTAACTTTTTTAACCGGTGAGAAAATGGCATCAATAGGAATTACTCCTATAACGTCTTCTTCTTTTTTATTTTTTTCAGCAGAGACATAACCGCGGCCCCGTTCTACAGTCATTTCAATATAAAGTTTACCTTCAGCATCCAAAGTAGCTATATGCAAATCGGGATTTAAGATCTCTACATCACTATTAATTTTAATATCACTAGCCTTGACAACACCTTCACCTTCGGCTTCAATCCGAATGATTTGCGGCTCATCAGTATCCATTTTTAGTGCTAATGATTTTAGATTTAGAATTATATCGGTAACATCTTCAACTACTCCGGGAACTGTTGAAAATTCATGAAGTACACCATCAATCTGAATAGATGTTACCGCCGCACCAGGTAGAGAAGATAACAAGATACGACGTAGGGAATTTCCCAATGTTGTACCATAACCTCTTTCCAAAGGCTCTACTTCAAATTTTCCGTAGGTATTATCTTCACTTGCATCTACACACTCTATTCTGGGCTTTTCAATTTCAATCATTTATAACCCTCCTACATACCTGGCATAACCCCAAAACCAGGTAATGATTATCTATCGGGAGTATAATTCGACAATCAAATGTTCTTGGATAGGTAAATCGATATCATCTCTATTAGGTAAAGCGATTACTCTACCACTGAGATTTTCTTTATCTAATTCCAACCAAGCGGGAGGTGTCTTTTGCCCAAGATTTTCGATAATTTCTTTGATTACAATAGAATTTTTGCTTTTTTCTTTTAATTGAATAACATCACCAACATGCACTTGCATGGAAGGAATGTTTGCTTTATGACCGTTTAGTGTGAAGTGATTATGACGTACAAGTTGTCGGGCTTGGGCTCTGGAATCTGCAAATCCTAAACGGAATACTACGTTATCTAACCGTCTTTCTAAAATACGCAATAAGTTTTCACCAGTAACTCCTTGCTGACGGTCAGCTTTTACAAAATAGCCTCTAAATTGGCCTTCTAATACACCATAAACACGACGTACTTTTTGTTTTTCTCTTAATTGCAAACCATACTCACTATTTTTGCTACGACGTTGACCGTGTTGCCCTGGAGCATAGTTTCTTCTATCAATAGCACATTTGTCGGAAAAACAACGATCACCTTTTAAATATAACTTCATACCTTCTCTACGACATAATCGACAAACTGGTCCTGTATATCTTGCCATTTCTTTGATAACACCTCCTAAACTCTTCTGCGTTTTGGTGGACGACAACCATTATGAGGAATAGGAGTAACATCCTTAATCATGTTTACTTCTAATCCAGCAGCCTGTAAAGATCTGATAGCTGCTTCTCTACCTGCACCAGGTCCTTTAACAGTACATTCTACTTCCCGCATACCATGTTCCATGGCTGCTTTAGCAGC
Organism: Peptococcales bacterium; assembly: GCA_050946395.1. Lineage (GTDB taxonomy): Bacteria > Bacillota > Peptococcia > Peptococcales > BICA1-8 > JBMNUR01. The sequence goes on along the minus strand of JBMNUR010000020.1, from coordinate 13,920 downwards.
TGTTTCAGCAGCCATTTGGGCTGCAAAAGGAGTGCTCTTTCTAGAACCTTTAAAGCCGATTCCACCAGCACTAGCCCAAGAAACAGTATTTCCATTAAGATCGGTAATAGTAACAATTGTATTATTAAAAGTAGATTTTATGTGCGCTACACCTTTTTCAATGTTTTTACGCTCTCTACGTCTTACTCTAGTTGCTGTACCTTTTGGTTTGGCCATTCTTAATTATCACCCCTTTTATTTCTTGCGTTTTGCACCTACTGTTTTGATTTTACCCTTACGAGTTCTAGCATTAGTTTTAGTACGCTGTCCTCTTAAAGGTAATCCTTTACGATGTCTAACACCGCGATAACAACCAATTTCTACTAATCGTTTAATGTTTAAGGAAACTTCCCGACGTAGGTCACCTTCCACTCGCATCCGACCAATGATTTCCCGAAGCTTTGCTACTTCTTCTTCAGTCAGGTCACGAACTCTAGTATCAGGGTTGACCCCGGCTTCAGCTAATATTTTTTGGGAAGTTGATCTGCCGATTCCGAAAATATAAGTAAGACCTATCTCTACTCTTTTTTCTCTTGGCAGGTCAACACCAGCAATTCTTGCCATATAGTGCACCTCCTATTACCCAATTCTACTTAACCTTGTTTTTGTTTGTGCTTAGGATTCTCACAAATTACCATTACTTTACCTTTACGTTTAATAATTTTGCACTTTTCACAAATGGGCTTCACAGAAGCTCTAACTTTCATTGCCTTATCCTCCTTATCGGAAGTATCTTATTTGAACCGATACGTAATTCGCCCACGGGTTAAATCATATGGTGAAAGTTCAATAGTGACCTTGTCTCCCGGCAAAATTTTAATAAAATTCATCCGAATTTTACCGGAGACATGGGCCAGAACTTGATGACCATTATCTAATTTTACTTTAAACATAGCATTTGGAAGAGGCTCTATTACAGTACCTTCAACTTCAATAACATCCTTTGACAAATGCTTGACCTCCTTATTCAAAGTCAACTTTAACATCCAAGTCTCGGAGAGCTTCACGAATATCGGCATTAGTAACCTTTTGACCAGTTTCTAGTTTATTATTAATAACACTAGCCACCTTGTCAGTATACCATAAATGCCTAATATTTTTCTTTTTAGGGTTTTGAATACGTCGGGTATTACCATCAACTACATAAACATATTCATGATCCCACGAAAAAACCAAATAAAACTTATCTTGATCACGCCCAGCTCTCGATTTTACAAGTTGACCTTTCTTAATCTCCCGGGTTGACATACTATCACCTTAAATTTCCGTTAAAATTAAAGGACCTTTTTCAGTAACAGCAACCGAATGCTCAAAATGGGCTGACAGTTTTTTATCGCATGTGACAACTGTCCAGTTATCTAGTAGAGTTTCTACTTCATAGCTGCCCATATTTACCATAGGCTCTATAGCTAAGCACATGCCCGGTTTTAATCGGGGTCCACGTCCAGGCATTCCGAAGTTGGGCACTTGTGGTTCCTCATGCATTTTTGTCCCAATACCATGACCTACATAATCTCTGACAACTGAATATCCTCTTTTTTCAACATATGTCTGAATTGCATGGGATATATCAGTAAGCCTATTGTTGACCTGTACTTGTTCTATTCCTTTATATAAACACTCTTCCGTCACTTTCAGTAAATTGAGAGCGTCTTCGGATATTGTCCCTACGGGTAACGTACGAGCAGCATCACCATAATAGCCATTAATAACCGCACCGATATCAATACTAATAATATCACCAGTTTTTAAAGTCCTTAAACCAGGTATACCGTGTACTACTTCTTCATTTACCGAAGCACAAATTGTTGCCGGAAAACCATGATATCCTTTAAAAGCAGGTAATGCACCCTTACTGGTAATATAATTTTCTGCTATCTCATCTAATTCTTGTGTAGTTATCCCGGGAGCTACAGCTTTTTCCATCTCCGCATGGGTTTCGGCCACAATTCTGCCTGCATCCCGCATATAGTTAAGCTCCCGGTCTGATTTCATAACTATCATGTTACTGTCTCCCTAAAGCCTTAAGGACATCTGCCAAAACTGCTTCCATAGATTGAGTACCATCTATTTCTTTTAAGAGTCCCTTATTATGATAGTACTCAATAAGTGGTGCTGTTTGAGCTTCATAGACATCCAATCTATTACCCACAGTTTCAATACAATCGTCATCGCGTTGGTAAAGTTCACCACCACATCTATCACAGACACCCAATTTTTTAACGGGATTAAATATTACGTGATATGTCGCACCACAAGCTCGACAAACTCTACGACCTGTTAGCCTTTCAATCAATGACTCTCTGAATACTGTTATATTAATTACAGCATCTAAGGTCATATCTAATTCTTTAAGAATTCTATCTAAGGCATCCGCTTGCGAAACATTTCTGGGAAATCCATCTAATAGAAAGCCTTTCTGACAATCTGATTCAGCTAAACGCTCTTTTACAATGCCAATTGTGACTTCATCAGGAACAAGTTGCCCTTGATCCATAAAATTTTTAGCCTTTTTACCGAGCTCAGTTTCTTCTTTTATGGCCTTTCTAAACATATCTCCGGTAGAAATATGGGGAATAGCCAACTTTTGTGTCAACTTTTCGGCTTGAGTACCTTTACCGGCACCCGGAGGCCCCATTAAAATAATTCGCATAATAATCACTCCTAAAGGTTATTTCATAAACCCTTCGTAGTGGCGCATTAATAGACTTGCTTCTAATTGCTTCATAGTTTCTAAGGCTACCCCTACCACAATTAAAAGAGCAGTACCCCCAAAATAAATGGGTAATTGAGTAGTAGAAATTAGAATTGTTGGAAGCACGGCTATACCAGCCAAGAAAATCGCACCTACTAAAGTAATTCTGTTCATTACTTTAGCAATATAATCTGATGTTGGCCGACCTGGTCTAAGTCCAGGTATAAAGCCACCATATTTCTTAATATTATCTGCTACATCCACAGGATTAAAAGTTATTGCAGAGTAGAAGTAAGTGAAAAATAGAATGAACATAGCATACAAGAAATTATACATAAATGTTTGGGGATTGAAAACATTAGTTACCCACACAGCAAAGCCATTATTCGGAAACCATGATGCTATAGTGCCTGGGAACATTAATATTGACATAGCAAAGATTACAGGAATAACACCGGCAGAGTTAACTTTAATGGGAATATGAGTACTTTGCCCACCATAGACTTTACGGCCTACAACCCGCTTTGCATATTGAACAGGAATTCTACGCTGTCCTTCCTGAATGGCTACAATACCCACGATTACAGCTAGTGCAACAATAGCAAACAAAAGCACCACCAGAATATTTGTTGTTCCTGCTTTAACATAGGCATACATAGCTGCTAATCCTGCTGGCAATCGAGATACGATACCGGCAAAAATGATAAGTGAAATACCATTACCTATACCTTTTTCGGTAATCATTTCACCTAACCACATTAAAAATGCAGTACCGGCTGTTAAAGTAAGGGCAATTAAAAGGATACTGAAAAAGGAAGTATCTAATAATGCACTTCTTAAACCAAAAGAAATACCAATAGCTTGAATAAAACCTAATATTACTGTTAAATATCTAGTGTATTCTACTATTTTCTTTCTTCCCTCGGCTCCTTCTTTGGCCAAACGCTCTAAATAAGGGACAACAACTGTTAAAAGCTGCATAATAATCGATGCGTTAATATAGGGAGTAATACTCATTGCAAAAATAGAGAAGTTTTTAAAAGCTCCCCCAGAAATAACATCGAAAAAGCCCAACAGTTGTCCTTTAGCTATTAATTCTGCAATAACATCTAGGTTTATGCCAGGAACGGGAATATGTGCCCCAATCCTAAAAACCAAAAACATCATTAAAGTAAAAATAATTTTCTGCCGTAAGTCCCCAATCTTTAGTGCACTACGCAGAGCTTGTAACATTATATCACCTCAACCTTACCACCAGCAGCCTCAATCTTTTCCCTAGCAGCTTCGCTAATGGCATTAACTTTTACGGTGAAAGGCTTGGTTACTTCACCATTGCCAAGTATCTTGACACCACCATTTTTAATTTGTTTTACGATGCCTGCTGCTTTTAAAGTATCTGGAGTGATTTCGGCATTTGCGTCAAATCTGTCCAGTAAAGTCAAGTTTACCTCTGTATATTCGACTTTAAATCTAGCATTAGTAAAGCCCCTTTTAGGCATACGACGTTGGAGAGGTGTTTGACCACCCTCAAAGTATGGCCCTTTGCCACCACCGGAACGAGCTTTTTGCCCTTTATGACCTTTACCGGCAGTTTTACCTAAACCGGAACCAATACCTCTACCTTTACGCTTTTCGGTATGCCTTGAACCTTCGCTAGGTTTTAGCTCATGGAGTCTCACTGAAAACACCTCCTGTTTTAAGCATCTACTTCTTCGATTTGAACTAAATGGCTAACTTTATTAACCATACCTCTAATAGCAGGTGTATCCTCATGAATAACGAAACTATTAGTTTTCTTTAGGCCGAGGGTTTCTACAACCTTACGTTGTTGTTCAGGTCTACCTATAACACTTTTAACTAAAGTTACTTTAATTTTATTAGCCATTGTTATCCCCCTAACCTAAAATCTCTTCTACAGTTTTACCTCGAAGTTTAGCAACTTCCTCAACTTTTTTTAATGAAGCTAAACCTTCGAGAGTAGCTTTTACTGTATTTAGTGCAGAATCAGAACCCATTGATTTGGTCAGAATGTTTTTAATTCCTGCTAATTCTACTACCGCCCGTACTGCACCTCCGGCTATAACACCGGTACCCTCGGAAGCAGGTTTTAATAAAACTTTACCTGCGCCAAAGCGACCTATAATTTCATGAGGAATTGTAGTGTTAATAATAGGTACCTCAATTAAGTTCTTTTTGGCATCTTCTACACCTTTACGAATTGCCTCTGGAACTTCGTTTGCCTTACCCATTCCAACGCCAACTTTACCGTTTCCGTCTCCAACTACGACTAGAGCACTAAAGCTGAAACGACGGCCACCCTTAACAACTTTAGCAACCCTGTTTATATGGACTACTTTTTCGCTTAATTCAATCTTACTTGCATCGATTCTCGCCAATTACCTTTCCCTCCTTCATCATAGATTAGAAGTCAAGACCGGCTTCTCTAGCCCCTTCGGCGAGAGCTTTCACACGACCATGATAAATATTGCCGCCCCGGTCAAACACTACTTTTTTGATTCCCTTTGCCAATGCACGCTCTGCAACTAATTCTCCAACCTTTTTTGCAGCTTCTGTATTACCACCATAACCTTCCAAGTCTAAAGTTGAAGCTGATGCTAAGGTAATACCGGATACATCATCAATAACCTGAGCATACATATTTTTCAAGCTTCTATATACATTCAAACGAGGTCTTTCAGGAGTTCCTGATAGATGATGTCTCATTTTCCAATGTTTTTTAGCACGAATTTTCTTTTTGGGAGTTTTGGTAATCACGTTTGCTTCACTCCTTTCACCGAAAATAAGAGCTTATGCTACTTATTTTTTAGCCCCAGCTTTACCGGCTTTTAGTTTAATTCTTTCGCCTTCATATCTAATACCTTTACCTTTGTAAGGTTCAGGCTCTCTTACCGCGCGAATATTAGCAGCAAGCATTCCAACTTCTTCTTTATTAATCCCTTTTACTATAATTTTGTTAGGAGCAGGTACTTCGATAGAGATATCATTACCAGGTTCAAATTCAACAGGGTGAGAATAACCAACCTGTAGAACAAGTTTTTTACCTTGTAATTGTGCTCTATAACCTACACCAACAAGTTCCAAATTCTTTTGGTAACCTTTGGTAACCCCTTCAACCATATTATTAACAAGGGTACGAGTTAGTCCGTGCAAAGCTTTATGTTTATTACTATCACTAGGACGTACAACCTTAAGGGTGTTATCTTCCACCACGATCTCCATTTCATTATGGAGCTCTCTTTGTAATTCACCTTTAGGTCCTTTGACAGTAAGAGCATTATCTTGTAAAGTAATTTGAACTCCGTCAGGGATAGTGACGGGAAGCTTACCAATTCTGGACATTTTCACACCTCCCGAGTTTAATTCTTCAATATATTACCAAACATAACAAATAACTTCGCCGCCTAAACCACTCTTACGAGCTTCTTTATCAGTGATAATTCCCTGGGAAGTAGATATTATTGCAATGCCAAGTCCGCCAAGCACTCTTGGGATTTCGTCCTTTTTGCAATATACTCTAAGCCCGGGCTTGCTGATACGTTTCATACCTGTAATAACTTTTTCTTTGTTACTACCGTATTTTAGATAGATGCGAATAACTCCTTGTTTTCCATCTTCGATATACTCGTAATCCTTAACAAAACCTTCTTGCTTAAGAATTTCTGCTAAAGCTTTTTTGGTTTTGGAAGCAGGAATTTCAACCTTTTCATGCATAACCATATTAGCATTACGAATTCTTGTTAAAAAATCAGCAATTGGATCAGTCATCACCATTTATAACGACCTCCTTCCATTCCTTGAGGTTTACCAACTTGATTTTGTGACTCCAGGTAATTGGCCTTTATAAGCAAGTTCCCGGAAACAAACCCGGCATAGACCAAATTTGCGCATATAAGCACGAGAACGACCACAAACCTTACATCTGTTTACTTCCCGAACTTTATATTTAGGAGCCTTTCTTACTCTCATCGACGTTTTCGCCACTGTGTTACCTCCTTATAATTTTAACTTGCAAACGGCATTCCAAGGAGCTTTAACAGTTCTCTACCCTCTTCGTCAGTTTTAGCAGTAGTTGTAAAGACAACTTCCATACCGCGGAGTTTATCAATCTTATCATACTCGATTTCAGGGAATAGCAACTGTTCCTTTAGTCCTAAGCTGTAATTCCCACGACCATCAAAAGACTTGGGTGAAACCCCTCTAAAGTCACGTACCCTGGGAAGTGCAATGTTGATAAGTTTATCGACGAACTCATACATTCTATCTCCCCTAAGGGTTACCTTTACACCAACAGGCATTCCAGCACGTAATTTAAAGGCAGCTATGGATTTTTTGGCTTTTGTTACCACAGGTTTTTGACCGGAGATAATTGTCAAATCCTGAACTGCAGCATCCAGTGCTTTAGGATTAAGAACAGCTTCTCCTAAACCAATATTTAAAACAACTTTCTCTAACTTGGGTATTTCCATAACGTTTTTATAATTAAATTTCTGCTGCAAACCTGGAACCACTTCATTTAAATATTTTTCCTTTAATCTAGCCATCCGGTTTAGCCTCCTTTCTGCCAGAGCTATTTATCAAAAACTTCTCCGCACTGATGACAGCTGCGTACCATTTTACCATCTGCTAGTTCTTTTTTACTAATCCTTACACCCTCACCACATTTGGAGCAGTAGGGCATTACATTTGAGACATGAATAGCAGCTTCCCGCTCAACAATACCACCTTGAGGCATTCTTTGGGTTGGACGAGTATGCTTTTTAATAATATTCACGCCCTCTATGATAACTCTTGATTCCTTGGGAAAAGCTTGTAAAACCTTTCCTCTTTTACCTTTATCTTTACCTGTAATAACTACTACATTATCACCTTTACGCACGTGTAATTTATTCTTCGCCATAATTTTCACCTCCAAAGGCTACAGCTTTTACAGCACTTCAGGAGCAAGAGAAATAATTTTCATAAAGTCTCTTTCCCGTAACTCTCTAGCAACCGGTCCAAAGATACGGGTTCCTCTTGGACTTTTATCGTCCTTAATAATTACCGCTGCATTTTCACTAAAACGAATATATGAACCATCGGGTCTTCTAAGAGAGTCAGTGGTTCTAACTACAACGGCTTTTACCACGTCCCCTTTCTTAACAACGCCCCCGGGTGTTGCTTGTTTAACAGAAGCAATTATCACATCACCAATTGAAGCATACTTCCGTCCCGAGCCACCTAAAACACGAATACATAATAATTCTTTGGCCCCGGTATTGTCACCCACTTTAAGTCTTGTTTCTTGTTGAATCATGCCAGGTTACCTCCTTTCGGCAACAGGTTATAGGACTATAGAATAGGTGCTTTCTCGATTATCTCTACTACACGCCATCTTTTATCCTTACTTAAAGGACGTGTTTCCATAATTTTTACTTTATCCCCTATACCACAAGTATTCTCCGCATCATGAGCTTTGAACTTTTTAGTTAACTTAGTGGTTTTATTGTATAGAGGATGACGGAAATAGTTTTCTACAGCCACAGTAACTGTTTTATCCATTTTGTTACTGACTACTATACCGTAACGTACTTTACGGTTATTTCTTTCCATCCGTTCTAACCTCCTTACCTTTATTTAGGCTCTTTGCTCTTTAATTTCATGTTCCCGGATGATAGTTTTTGCTCGCGCGATATCCTTTTTGACCTCTTTGATCCGCATAGGATTTTCAAGCTGTCCAGTGGCCATTTGGAAACGCAAATTAAAGAGTTCTTCTTTGAGGTTATCTACTTTACGTACTAATTCTTCAACTGTTAGGTCTCGAAGCTTATTAGCTTTCATTTGCGTCACCACCTATTTCCTCCCGTTTGACGATTTTACATTTCACGGGTAATTTATGCATAGCCAAACGCAGCGCTTCAGAAGCAACATCTTCTGGAACTCCGGCCAACTCAAACATTATGCGGCCCGGCTTAACAACAGCTACCCAGTATTCAGGCGAACCTTTACCAGCACCCATCCGGGTTTCAGCAGGTTTTGCAGTAATGGGTTTGTCTGGGAATATTTTAATCCAAACTTTACCGCCCCGCTTAATATAACGAGTCATTGCAATACGTGCAGCTTCTATTTGACGGTTAGTAATCCAACCGGCTTCTAAGGCCTGCAGACCATATTCACCATAAGAAATAGTATTGCCTCTTTGAGCTTTACCTTTCATAGTACCTCTATGGGGTCTGCGCCATTTTACTCTTTTTGGAATTAACATTCCTATTCGCCCCCTTCCCTAGGTTGAACATTCTTAGCCTCAGGAAGAACTTCTCCTTTATATATCCATACTTTGACACCTAGTTTTCCGTAAGTTGTATCAGCTTCTGCAAAACCATAGTCAATATCTGCTCTTAGAGTATGAAGAGGTACTTTACCTTCGCTATACCATTCAGTACGAGCAATTTCAGCTCCACCTAAACGACCGGATACAGCAATTTTAATACCTTCTCCACCCATTCTTAAAGTTCTAGAAACGGCTTGTTTCATTGCTCTTCTAAAAGCAATACGACGTTCTAATTGACTAGCTACGTTTTCTGCTACTAGTTGAGCATCAACATCAGGTTTTTTAACTTCTTGAATATTAATATTGACTTGTTTCTTAGTCATTTTCTCTAGTTGAGCACGTAAAGCTTCTACTTCAGAACCATTTCTTCCGATAACTATACCGGGTTTAGCTGTATAAATGGTCACTTTTACTCTGCTATTAGCCGCTCTTTCGATTTCTATATTGGAAATTCCGGCTTGGAATAATTTTGTTTTAATAAACTTACGGATTTTTAAGTCTTCATGGAGGAGTTCTACATAGTTTTTATCAGCATACCATTTGGCATCCCAATCTTTAATGATACCGATACGTAATCCCTTCGGACTTACCTTTTGACCCACTTAGTTATCCCTCCTTTTTTTCCGATACTATCACTGTAATATGACTGGTTCTTTTACGAATAGCATCTGCTCTACCCATAGCTCTTGGCTTGAAACGTTTTAATGTAGGTCCTTCATCTACATAGCAACGGTTCACTACCAAAGAATCGATATCCATCTCATAGTTATGCTCAGCATTACTTACGGCGGATTTTAATACTTTTTCAATAAGATCCGCGGCTTTATTTGGAGTAAATTTCAAAATAGCATAAGCATCACGAACATCTTTGCCCCTGATAAGATCCATAACCTGGCGTGCTTTACGGGGTGATATTCTAATAAATTTAGCAACTGCTTTAGCTTCCATAGCTAGAACCCCCTCTCTGGTTTCTATTTAAGGGCTGTAGACCGTTCAGTATGGGCTCCATGACCTTTAAAAGTTCTAGTCGGAGCAAATTCTCCTAATTTGTGCCCAACCATATCCTCTGTGATATATACAGGAACATGTTTCCGCCCATCGTGAACCGCAATGGTATGACCAATCATGTCAGGGAAAATTGTTGAACTTCTTGACCAGGTCTTAAGAACCCTTTTTTCATTTTTCTCATTCATTTCTTGGATTTTCGCCAATAGTTTTTTTTCAACATATGGCCCTTTTTTAAGCGATCTACTCATGAGGATTGATTAGCCTCCTTTCGCACAAGACCTATTTGACTACTTAGACTTGCGAGATTTAACAATGTATTTATCGTTCTGATTCTTTTTCTTACGAGTATTACCACCGATTGCTACCTTACCCCAAGGGGTCATTGGAGCTTTACGTCCGACAGGAGCACGACCTTCACCACCACCATGGGGGTGATCAACAGGGTTCATTACCACACCGCGAACTTCTGGTCTTTTGTTCATCCAACGAGAACGACCAGCTTTACCAATTGTAATATTTTCATGATCCAAATTACCAACTTGACCGATAGTTGCTTTACAATTAATGTGTACTAAACGTACTTCACCAGAAGGTAATCTCACATGAGCATAATTTCCTTCTTTAGCCATTAATTGAGCTGATCCACCGGCTGAACGGCAAAGTTGCCCACCTTTTAAAGGTTTTAGTTCAATGTTATGAATTATGGAACCAACAGGAATATTTTTAAGGGGAAGAGCATTCCCGATTACAATATCAGCCTCCGGTCCAGAAACAACCATATCACCGACTTTTAAACCATTAGGTGCTAAGATATATCTTTTTTCACCGTCAAGATAGTGCAATAAAGCAATTCTTGCTGAACGGTTGGGATCATATTCAATAGTTGCAACTTTAGCTGGGATACCGTCTTTATTACGTTTAAAGTCAATCTTACGATATTGTCTTTTATGACCGCCGCCATGATGACGCACTGTCATACGTCCCTGGAAATTCCGGCCGGCTTTTCTCTTGAGAGGTTCAACCAATGATTTCTCCGGCTTATCAGTAGTTATTTCTTCAAATGTTGAAACAGTCATCTGACGTCTACCAGGAGAAGTAGGCTTGAACTTTTTGATTGGCATCACAGTTCCCTCCTTCTACGAAAGTTACTAGTGACAGTAAAAGGTTGAGGTTTCGCTTCGCTAGGTTGAGGTTGAGTAGTAATGCTTTAGCATTACTAAGGTTCAGGTTTCGCTCACTTTGTTTCGCTAGGTTGAGGTTTAGAAATACTTCTAATATCCCTTAACCCTACCTTAACCATGGCCTTAACCTTAGTCTTAACCTTGACCCAATATGTTACTTGTCAGCTAGTTTTATAGTCCTTCTACAATTTCAATTTTATCGCCGTCTTTTAAGGTAATAATTGCTTTTTTCCAGTCAGGTCTTTTACCTTGGTAACGACCCATTCTTTTCATTTTACCTTTAACGATCATTGTTTTAACATCGACTACTTTAACTTTGAAAATTGATTCAATAGCATGTTTAATATCAATCTTGTTAGCCTTTAGGTCAACTTTAAATGTATATTTATTTTGCTCCATGCTTGCTAAAGATTTTTCGGAAACGATAGGCTTAATGATGACGTCGCGTGGGTTTTTCATTACGCCAACACCTCCTCAACCTTAGCTACTGCTTCTTTTGTTAGAATTAATTTATCATGTGTTAAAAGATCATAAACATTTAACGCAGATACAAATAAAGGCATAACTCCAGGAATATTTCTCGCTGATTTGGAAACGGTTTCGTCAAGTTCAGCTGTAACAACAAGAGCTTTTTCGGCATTCAGAGCATTTAAGATTTTTACCATCTCTTTTGTTTTGGGTTGTTCAAGATTAATTTCATCTACAACAATCAATTCACCATCAAGAACTTTAGCAGATAAAACTGATTTAAGAGCTAAACGTCTTTTCTTTTTGGGAATTGAATAATTATAATCTCTGGGTTTTGGCCCAAAAATTATCGCTCCACCCCGCCATAATGGTGAACGGATAGTTCCTACCCGAGCACGGCCAGTACCTTTTTGTCTCCATGGTTTACGTCCACCGCCTCTCACTTCTCCTCTGGATTTAGTAGAAGAAGTGCCACGACGTAGACTAGCCTGTTGCATTACTACAGCTTCATGAACTACACTCTCATTGGGCTCAATACCAAAAATCTCGTCACTTAATTGGATTTCACCAATTTGAGAGCCTTCTTTATTATATAAAGCTACCTTTGGCATCGTAGTTCCTCCTTTCTTAAAACAAAATCGACTAAATTAGAAGTTGATTTTGTTAAAACATGTCAAGGCAGTTGTAATTTATGTGCAAATTCTTATTTAGACTTAACAGAAGCTTTTATGGTTAATAAAGCTTTTTTGGGACCCGGAACTGCACCTTTCACTAATAATAAATTGCGTTCCGCATCAATTTTAACTATCTGTAAGTTTTGCACAGTAACTTTTTCAGTACCCATTCTTCCAGGCAATTTACGGCCTTTAAAAACTCTATTGGGGCCCAATGCTCCCAGAGATCCGGAACCACGGTGATATTTTGAACCGTGTGCCATTGGTCCTCTACCAAAGTTATGTCTTTTAATAGAACCTGCAAAACCCTTACCCTTGCTAATACCAGTTACATCTACTTGATCTCCCACTTGGAAAATATCAACATTAATTTCCTGGCCAACTTGGTAATCATTTGCATTAGCTAATCGGAATTCTCTTAAAAATTTCAATGGTTTAACTTGAGCTTTTGAAAAATGACCTTTTAATGGTTTAACTACCCGGGATTCTTTTTGTTCCTCAAAGCCAACTTGAATGGCTTCATAACCATCCGTATCCTGTGTTTTAGTTTGAACTACAACACAAGGCCCTGCTTGAATTACAGTAACTGGTACAGCCTTTCCTTCTTCATTAAAAATTTGGGTCATTCCAATTTTTCTTCCTAATAAAGCTTTCATATCTGTTGCCACCTCCTATTCGCTATTCGAAGTTAGAAGTTCGATATTCGAATTTGCTCTAACCTTATAACTTAATCTCAATATCCACTCCAGTAGGCAAATCTAATCGCATTAAAGAGTCTACTGTTTTGGGATTAGGCTCTAAAATATCAATCAAACGCTTATGAGTACGCATTTCAAACTGCTCTCTGGAGTCTTTATTAACGTGAGGAGACCTCAAGATTGTAAAGACATTCTTCTCAGTCGGAAGAGGAATAGGACCAGATACATTTGCCCCTGTTTTCTTTGCAGTCTCCACGATCTTCTGAGCAGACTGATCTAAAATTTTGTGATCAAAAGCTTTTAAGCGAATTCTAATTTTTTGCTTTGCCATAAAGATTCCCTCCTTTGCGCCCGAATTTAAATACGGACATTCTCAGCAGAAATTTCCTAGTCCACGGTGTCTGGCGTGTCACAGTGGCTGCAACCTCCTGCCTCATCGCATGTCATGCACACTCTTTCGATTATAGCACAATCAATAAAATTACGCTAGAAAAAGTTTGTTTTTCTAGCATAATTTTTAGTCAATAGCCGATAGTCTATGGACTATAGTTTTTAAGGATGTTCAGGGGCAAGGTTCCTCGCCCGCTGAATTTTAGATTAACTCGTCAATTCGTGTGCGCGTGGACGCGAAAAATAATAGCTTAGTAGCTTTATTCGCGCCCACATGCTCACGCGTTCACTGACATGCAGTATAACCCGAAAGCTTATGCGCGGATAGCAGATACTACTCCAGCACCAACTGTACGGCCACCTTCACGGATAGCAAAACGTAAACCTTCTTCCATAGCGATTGGGGTAATTAGGTCGATATCCATTTTGATGTTATCTC
>JBMNUR010000019.1:0-21199 GCA_050946395.1 Peptococcales bacterium | reverse complement strand
GGATGTTCTAATTTTCGACAAAAAATAAATGGAGGAAAAAACAAAAATGGCCCAAGGTGAAGGCCTTGAACCATATAGCTTTCGGACTTTCCGAGAGACTTAAAATAAAGTAAGGAGGAATCTAAAATTGTATAGTAATGGAGCTGTTTCTAGTGCCAATAAGCTTGCTTCGGAAATAGGAGTATCAGTTATGCAAAAAGGCGGTAATGCAATAGATGCTGCTATCGCTACTGCTTTTGCTTTGAGTGTTGTCGAACCCCATAACTCTGGGCTAGGTGGGCTAGGGGCTTTGGCTACGATATATTTAAAAAATGAAAACCGAGTGATTGTTTTAAATTGTGGGCCCAAAGCTCCTGAGGAAGCTACTCCGGATATGTTTGTGGCTAGCTCAAATATAATAGGACATAAAGCAGTTAGTATTCCTGTAGTATTAAAAGGTCTAAGCACCTTATCAGCCAATTTTGGTAGGTTGTCTTTTTCGGAATGCATAGAACCAAGTATATTATTGGCTGAAAAAGGATTTTCGGTAGATAGTGCATTAATAAAGGCGTTAAAGGAGCCTCATTTAGATATTGAAACAAAAAGAGTTTTTCAGGTGGGTCAACTAAAGGAAGGGGATATTTTAAAACTTCCTGAATATGCTCAAACACTAAAATTAATAAGGGATTCTGGTGAAAAAGTGTTTTATGAGGGAGTAATCTCAGAAGCTATACTAGATACCATAAAAGAAGGCGGGGGAATATTAACTAAAAATGATTTAGTTAATTATGAAGCTAAAATAGAAAGCCCCGGTCATGTTAAATATTACGGGCTAGATGTTTTTTTTCCCTTAATGTATTCGGGTGGACCAACGATGGCGCAAATTTTAAAAATTACCGAACAATTTAATATATCGGAAATGTCTCAGTTAGATTTCACTAGAATATTATATAAAACAATGCAAAGGGCATTTGCGGATCGATTTAGAGTATTGGAAAATCCCAAGCACCAAAGGGAAGATGTTTTGGAATTAATTAAAGAAGATTACTGCAGACATCTTGCCGAACAAATTAAACAAAATGTACAATGGGATAATGAGGTAAAGGTATCCGATGATATCGGTCACACTACTCATTTATGTACCTGTGATAGTGAAGGAAACATAGTTTCATTGACTCAGACAAATGGTCAGTTATGGTTTGGTTCAGGAGTAACCGTAAAAGGTACGGGAATAGTTCTAAATTGTGGTATGTCTCAATATAATACAGACCCAAACCATCCCAATGCACCACTACCCAATAGAACTAATTTATCAAACATGACTCCTACAATAGTGATTAAAGATGGGCAGCCCTTTTTGGCCATTGGCACTCCAGGATCAAGGAGAATTATTACCATTGTTGCTACGGCGTTAATACGAATTATCGCTTTAGGTAAATCCATGAAAGAAGCTCTGAATTGTCCTAGAATTCATATGGAAAAAGACATTCTTCTGGTAGAAGATACTTTCGATAGGGAAATTTTACAAATCTTATCTAAAGAGGTTTCAGTAGGTTATCTATCGCTAGGACATTTTTATGGTAATACAACAGGTATTCAAGTTCTAAATGGGTTATATTATCCCGAAGTAGATGGGCGATTTCCTGGTTTTTCATGGGGATATTAAATAATTGACCGGGGGCGGGTTCTTCATTTACCGAAGAAACGGGCCTCCGAATTTTTAACTCCCTTTGTGAAAAATATTACAAAATGTTATTGTTTATAATAAATTTTTATCGTATAATATAATTGTCAAGAAAATAACAAACTTTTTTTTTACTGCCTTATATTAATATTTTTCAGGGAGGAGATTTTTATGGCGGTTGATTCACGTTTTAAAATAGTAGATGACATCATTAGTAAATACAATCGTAATGAAGCCAGTCTTATTGCGATTTTGCAAGAAATCCAGAAAGAATACCGGTTTTTACCAGAGGATTTACTGACGTATCTTTCCACTGCTATGGGTATTAGCTCAGCCAAAATATTTAGTGTTGCTACTTTTTACGAAAACTTTTCTTTAAATCCCAAAGGAAAATATGTAATTAAAATCTGTGACGGTACTGCTTGCCATGTCCGTAAGTCCATTCCTATCTTAACGGCACTGCGAAAAGAACTAGGCCTAACAAACGAAATACATACCACCAGTGATCTTTTATTTACTTTAGAAACTGTTTCCTGTTTAGGAGCTTGTGGTTTAGCCCCGGTTATTACCGTTAATGACAAAGTTTATCCCAAAATGACTTCCGAGAGTGTAGTGGAATTATTAAACTCTTTAAAGGAGGCGGAGAAAAATGCGCATTAATAACTATCAAACTTTAGAACAACTGGGGGAACATTATCAGCATCTTCTTACAAAACAGACTAAGAAGGTATTAGTTTGTGGGGGCACCGGCTGTGTAGCGGGCGGTTCTTTAGAAATTTACGATAAAATTAAAGAATTGAGTAAAGATTTAGGTCTAAAAGTAATAGTAGAACTGGAAAAAGAAGAGGAAGGAATTGGCCTAAAAAAAAGCGGCTGTCATGGTTTTTGCGAAATGGGTCCTTTGGTACGAATTGAGCCTTTTGGTTATTTATACCTCAAAGTAAGTATTGATGATTGCCAGGAAATAGTGGAGACTACCTTAGTTAAGGGAGAACCGATAGAGAGGCTTATGTACAACTGGCAAGGGAAAATCTATGCAGTAGAAGAAGAAATTCCTTTTTATCGGAAGCAAACCCGGGTGGTTTTAGCCAACTGTGGTCATATAGATGCTGAATCTATTAAAGAATATCTTGCCCATGGTGGTTATCAAGGATTAGCCAAAGCTCTGAAGATGCAACCGGCTGAAATTTGCAAAATAGTGACTGAATCAAATTTACGGGGTAGAGGTGGGGGCGGTTATCCTGCCGGTAGAAAATGGACGCAAGTATTAGCCCAAACTAGTCCCATTAAATATGTGGTTTGTAATGGTGATGAAGGGGATCCTGGTGCTTTTATGGATCGCAATATTATGGAAGGTGACCCTCATCGTATGTTAGAAGGGATACTTATCGCCGGTTTTGCAACAGGTGCTACCGAAGGATATATTTATGTCCGAGCAGAATACCCCCTAGCTGTGGAAAGATTAAGGATTGCCATTGAACAGGCCAAAGAATATGGTTTTCTAGGGGAAAATATATTGGATTCAGGTTTTAACTTTCATATTCATATTAACCAAGGTGCAGGTGCTTTTGTGTGTGGTGAAGGGAGTGCCCTCACCGCTTCTATCGAAGGGGGTAGGGGAATGCCTCGAACTAAGCCACCCCGTACTGTAGAAGCCGGTCTTTGGGCTAAACCTACGGTTTTAAATAATGTGGAGACTTTTGCCAATATACCTTGGATTATCTTAAAAGGTAGTGCCTGGTACAAGGCCATTGGACCGGAAAATAGCCCGGGTACCAAAGCATTTGCTCTAACAGGCAATGTGAATAATACGGGCTTAATAGAAGTCCCCATGGGTACTACATTACGAGAAATTATTTTTGATATTGGCGGAGGTATAAAAAATAATAAGAAATTTAAAGCTGTTCAGATTGGTGGTCCTTCAGGAGGTTGTCTCACCGAAGAACACTTGGATTTACCCCTAGACTTTGATTCTTTAAAAAAAGTAGGAGCCATGATTG
The DNA here is from genome assembly GCA_050946395.1 of Peptococcales bacterium. Taxonomy (GTDB): domain Bacteria; phylum Bacillota; class Peptococcia; order Peptococcales; family BICA1-8; genus JBMNUR01. The sequence goes on along the minus strand of JBMNUR010000019.1, from coordinate 17,536 downwards.
GATCCGGTGGGTTGGTAGTAATGGATGAGGACACTTGTATGGTAGAAGTGGCTAGGTTTTTTATGAATTTTACCCAAAATGAATCTTGTGGAAAATGTGTTCCTTGTAGAGAAGGTACCAAAAGAATGTTACAAATCTTAGAAAAGATTGTCTCTGGTAATGGTACCCTGAAAGATTTAGAGATGCTTGTGGATTTAGCTGATACTATTAGCGAAACTGCTCTTTGCGGCCTTGGAAAAACTGCTCCTGGCCCTGTTATTAGTACTATGAAGTATTTTAGAGATGAATATTTAGCCCATGTTGTAGATAGAAAATGTCCAACACATTCTTGCCAAGGGCTAAAGGTATTTCTAATTAAGGAAGATTTGTGTAGAGGTTGTTCCAAGTGTGCTCGTGTCTGTCCAGTGGGAGCTATCGAAGGAAAAATCAAAACTCCTTATCATATTAATAGAGAAAAGTGCATTAAATGTGGGGCATGTGTAACTAGTTGCAATTTCGGGGCTATTGAGGAGGTATAAGGAATGCAAGGATATATGTTTGTTGACGGGCAGAAGGTTGAAATCAATGGTGCTAAAAATGTCCTGGATGTAGTAAGAAAAGCGGGTATTGATTTACCTACTTTTTGCTATCATTCTGAATTGAGTGTTTACGGGGCTTGTCGGATGTGTGTTGTGGAGGATAAAAGGGGTAATACTATGGCCTCTTGTTCGACGATTCCCCAGGATGGTATGGAGGTATTTACTAATACCCCTAAATTACAAAAACATCGGCGGATGATTTTAGAACTTTTATTAGCTAACCATCATCGAGATTGTACCCTTTGTGATAAAAATGGGAAATGTAAATTGCAAGAACTGGCCGTAAGATTTGGGATTAAACAGATTCGCTTTGATTCTACTAAAAGAAACCTGCCTATAGATCAAAGTAGTGCTGCTATTATTAAGGACCCTAATAAATGCATTCTTTGTGGTGACTGTGTACGGATGTGTGGGGAAGTGCAAGGAGTAGGTGTTTTAGATTTTGCCTATCGGGGGTCAAAAATTCAGGTAACTACCGCCTTTAATAAACAACTAAAAGATGTAGAATGTGTTAATTGTGGGCAATGTAGTGCTATTTGCCCTACGGGGGCACTAGTAGTAAAAAATGAGACCAATAAAGTCTGGCCCTTATTATATGATAAAAACAAGCGGGTGGTTGTTCAGATTGCCCCTGCCGTTAGAGCTGCCTTAGGGGAGGAATTTGGGCTACCCCCAGGGGAAGTAGTTTTAGGTAAAATTGTGGCAGCTTTAAGAAAATTAGGCTTTGATGAAATATATGATACAGCCATAGCAGCCGATTTAACTGTAATGGAAGAAACTAAGGAATTTATGGAAAGATTAAAAAACCAAAGTAGATTACCTTTATTTACTTCCTGTTGTCCAGCCTGGGTGCGTTTTGCAGAATATAAGTACCCGGAATTATTAGAAGATATCTCAACATGTCGCTCGCCACAGCAGATGTTTGGCGCTGTGATCAAAGAACATTACCGTAATATGAAGGAAATAGATCCCAGAGAAACAGTGGTAGTCTCAATTATGCCTTGTACTGCAAAAAAATACGAATCCAATAGACCTCAAGGATATACCAATGGGGAAAGAGATGTTGATATCGTCCTAACCACTCAAGAACTAATTATGATGATAAAAGAAGCCGGCATTCTTTTCAATGAACTGGAGCCGGAAGCAGTTGATATGCCTTTTGGCCTAGCAAGTGGCGCGGGAGTAATTTTCGGGGTAACAGGTGGTGTAGCTGAAGCAGTTTTACGTAGATGTTATCGGGAAAAAACCAATAAGGTGTTAAAAGAAATTGAATTTTTAGGAACCCGGGGTATGGCAGGAATTAAGGAAGCGGAGATAGAAATGGATGGAAGGAGAATCAGGATAGCTGTTGTCCACGGCTTAAAAAATGCTGAAGAAATAATTAAATTAATTCGAACCGGGAAAAAAGCATATGATTTTGTAGAAGTAATGGCTTGTCCTGGTGGTTGTGTAGGTGGAGCCGGCCAACCATTAAATACTGATGCCAAGATTAAGAACAAACGGGCTCAAGGTATATATAAAGCCGACCGCATGGCCCAGATTAAAAGATCTGAGGAGAATCCCATGGTTCTGGCTCTATATAATGGGATGCTGAAAAACAAACACCATCTCCTCCATAACCCGAAAAACTAACTTTAGTGGGAAGGAATGAGATTTATGCTGACTATCAATATCTGTGTTGGGACTGCCTGCCATATTAAAGGATCTTATAATGTAATTGATAGCTTGCAAAGGATAATTAGTGAAAAAGATATAGGCGATTTAGTTACTATTAATGGTGCTTTTTGTTTGGGCCAATGTTCCCAAAAGGGTACCTCAGTCAAAATAAATGATGAATTAGAAATTTATCCCTTAGATGAGGATAATTTAGAGGAATTTGTGGAAATGGTAATTATACCCCGGATTAGGTAAAAATCGTTTTTGTCATTGTTACTAACGAAAACGCTATTCTGTCATCGCGAGGAGCGATAGCGACGTGGCGATCCCGGTTGTGGAGATAATTCACGTAAAGGAACATTTCGTTTATCGTGGTGCGGATAGTCCATGAAAATTGCGAGCGGTAGCGTAGCAATCTAGATTGCTACGCTACCGCTCGCAAAAACACAGTTGAGATGTCCTCCCGGTGATTAGCCTTCCTTAATGAATGCTAATATGCTCGATCCTATGGGCGGGCAACCTTTGCAGTACTTTTTCCCGTTGGCATTTCGTGCAGTGCAGTTGCCAACCAGATATACATTCTCTCGGACAGTATCTTCCGGACATAGGTTCCGGCCTGTGGCTAATATTAATTTATGTTCTTGATCAAATTGATGGCCATAGGTTTTAAGAAACATCATTACAGCGGCACTACAGGCACTACAAGTTCCTTTTTCTATTAATCCAATATTAGGATAAATATTGGGCAAGGCCGATAAGTCCGCCGGAACAAATTTTTTGCTATATTTCATAAAGTCCTCGGGAACTACTTTAATATCATTAATACCAGCGGTACCGCAACGTTCTTGTACTAAGTTTAGATGGGCTATCCTATCATAAGGCATACCCATCAGCATTACACCGATAAAATCTGCAGCAGTAGGATCTTTGCTGGCTACAACCACATCTAAATCTATCTGTGTTCCGGCACCTGGCCCAAAACCCTCCATACAGGTAGTACCATCTAAGACCGCATAATCCGGTAAGAGGACAGAAGCCATATCCGCAATACCCCAATCCAGGCAACGGCCTTTAGATTCATCAGGACAAGGCTTATCTATACGATGTAGTATCATCTTTTCCTTTTTCAACAAACAACCCTTCATGTTTTTAATACTCAAGGTGACACCGGTATACATATGTGTTTTAATTACCGGTACAGAAACAACAATGTCAGCTTCAAATGCCAAGGAAGAAAATCTTAACTTATCGACCATTATGCCCTCAGGAATTAATTTATCTATGGGGTCACAGTCGTCCAGATTTACCAAAATTGCCCCTTCTTCCTCACAAACTTCTGTAATGCCCGCTGATTCCATTGCCTCCCATACATCTATCCCCGTCAATGCTCCGTCTCCCACAAATATTTGGCCCGCTTCTTTATCCTTAAAAAATCTAATAAGTCCCCTTAATATTTCGGGATTTGTACAAAGAGCCGATTTTGCCGGGCCTTTACGCCCGGCATTAGGCTTGAGAAGGATTTTTTTACCCTTAGCATCATCCAAAAATACACTCTCTATTGCTTCATAAGCCATCATGTGCGGCTCATGCCCGTGCTTTACTGTTACTAATGCGCTCATGATGTTCATTCCTTTCTGTGGGTCACTATAGTATGCCCTTTTCCTTGTAGTATTTTAGAGCACCAGGATGTAAAGGAATACCGGCGGTATCCTTTGCTGCATCTTCTAGGCTCATCCCTTCCACAACCTTATTTGTCGCCTTAATGCTATCAATGTTTTCCCACATTACTTTAACTAATTCGTATGCTACGTCCTCTGGAACCTTTTCATCGCAGATAAGCATTATCTTAATCGCGGTTGTAACTACTTCTTCATCCTGTCCATCGTATGTTCCAGCAGGTATTACCGCTCTTGTATACCAGGGATATTCAGCTTTTAAAGCTGTAATAATATCTTCATCAATGTTAAGAATCTTAGCATCAGCAGTTGTTAGGGCTTCTGTAACAGCGGCTGTGGGAATACCGGCCATCATGAAGAAACCATCTATCTGCTTATTACGCAATAAATCCAAAGACTCAGTAGGTCCTACGAATTGTGCTTTGAAGTCATCGGGGTATTTTAAACCTGCTTTTAAAGTATGATTTTTGGATTCAACTTCCATGGTGCTGCCAGGAGCGCCTACTGCGAATGTTTTCCCTTTGATATCTCGGAAACTGTCAAAATCTGCGTTTTTCCTTACAACCACCTGATTGTAATTAGCATAGAGACTGGTTAGTATCCTAACACCATCATAGGCTCGGCCTTCGAAAGCATTGACTCCTTCTTTCTGCTCGGTAATAATACTAGTTACAGCTACGGAAATATGGGCATCTCCATCAGCCATTAAGTTTAAGTTTTGCACACCACCATTGGATGCCTCTGCGGACACGTTAACACCGTCAACTTTAGTGTTCCAGAGATTTGCAAGGGCTGCTCCCAAGGGATATACGGCACCGGTAGTGCTAGCTGTAGGGAAATTCAGATTTATCTTTTCCTGCTTTGCCTTGGCTCCATTGGACTGAGTTTGTTCAGATGAACACCCTGCTAGTGAACCAATTACCAAAAAAATTATCAATAATATTACAAGTGTCTTTTTCATAAATTATTTCTCTCCTTTTTCTTAATAGTATCAGAATATCCGATGACTAACCGGCCAATGCACCTGCCGTGTGTTTTTCCTTCCTAACTTCATACAGTTGATAGGCAATTAGTACTACCAATAGTGCAATACCGATTATATCGGTAGTTCCTGCCGGGTCTACACATAAATAGGCTATGGCAATTGCCAATATTCTTTCTAGCCAGCTACACTTCCTAATTAACCAACCTTCAAGACCTGCTGCCAAAAATACAATACCCACCGTAGCTGTTATCACCGTCCTGATTACCGTGATAGCTGCAGTGCCTTCGGGAGCGCAGCCAATCAAAAGAATGGGGTTAGTTAGGAAGAAAAAAGGCAAAATGAAACCTGTTAGGCCTAGTTTAACTGCAATCAATGATGTTTTGTTCTGATCAGAATTTGCAATACCTGCCGCAACATATGAGGACATGGCCACCGGCGGGGTTATATTGGAAAGACAGGCATAGATTAAACAGAACATGTGAGCCGCAATAGGCAGGGCCCCTACTTCAATAAGTACAGGTACTGCTACTGCTGTCACTATGACATAAGCGGCTACCCCTGGCACACCCATACCTAAAATAGTGCTCATGATCATTACCAATAAGCCGCCTTTCAATAATTCGCCTTCGCCAACAAACTGAAGAATTACATAACCAAACTTTAATCCTAAGCCGGTAAGGGAAACTGTCCCTACGATTATGCCGATAATGATACAAGCTACGCCCACGCTCACCGCACCCCTGGCCCCTTCTTTACAGGCCATAAGAATGTCTTTCGGGTACATTCGAGTTTCTTTACGGAACCAGGAGCATATTACGGCTGTTATTATCGAAAAAATTGCAGCATATAAAGGGGTGTAACCTAGAAACATAATAATTAAAAGTGAGAATAATGGTAGTGTCAGATATCCCTTTTCTTTTAATACTTTAAAGGCATCAGGTATATTTTCCTTAGCTATTCCTTTAAGACCTAGCCTTTTGGCCTCAAAGTGTACCGACAATATTAGTCCTGCATAGTACAAAAAGGCAGGTATGATGGCAGCCATTAAAACAACCGTATAAGAAACCCCTAAAAACTCGGCCATAATAAAGCCAACTGCTCCCATAACCGGAGGTGTGAATTGACCACCGGTAGAAGCTACTGCCTCGACTGCGCCGGCAAATTCCGGTTTGTAGCCGGTTTTTTTCATTAAGGGGATGGTAATAGCTCCCGTTGTAGCTACATTGGCTAAAGCACTACCGTTAATCATCCCCATTAAAGCACTAGCTATAACCGCTACTTTAGCCGGGCCTCCAGCTGAACGTCCAACTAAAGCTAAAGCAATATCGTTAATGACACTACTAAATCCGCTATATTTTAAGAAAGACCCAAAAAGAATAAAGATAAATATATATGTTGAAGATACTCCTATACCAACACCAAAGATCCCCTGGCTGCCCCAGAACATATGTCCGATTAACCGTTTTAAGGAAAAACCGCTATGCCCGAAAGTACCTGGGATATATTGGCCTAATACACAGTATAAAAGGAAAATCAGGGCTAAATAGGAAAGATTTCCGCATGCTCTTTTAGCTGCTATAAATACTAATATTACACCTACAAGTCCCAGGTATGTTTCGTATTTATTCACATAACCGCCTTTTAGGGCAATGGCCTGGTATTCCATGATAAAGTAGCCAAAGACAATTACTACGAGAACAAGTAGAATAATGTCTATAATGGTTGGGTTTGATACTTTACTTTTTTGCCCGCCTTTCCCTGGATAAATTAGGAAACACAACAATAGTAGAAAGATGGCATGCCAACCCCTTAGCATCATAGCTTCCATGGTACCGATACTTGTTACATAAAGCTGAAAAACCACAAATACTAGTGAAATGATTGTAATAACCTTAGCCCATAGACCGGTATAAGAACGGGTCCTACTTTCCTGGTCCGTTTTCTTTAGGAGTTTTTGGGCCTTTTCTTCCATTAGGATTCTTTCTTCCTCTGAGAGCATTTCAATTTCTCCTAGATGCTCCTTTTCATTGTTCTCTGCCATTTATATCCCCCTTTTTTTGTCAAGTAGGCATCTTAGAACATTTTTTCCGATGACTACCAGCGCTAGATTTCCATCTAACGGCTGTTACGTCTCTGGACATAGAAAGCTAGCTTGCTATTCTAGGCTTCAGCTGGAGTAAGTATTCCCTAAGGCAAACTCCATCTGAAGCTAAGAATCACTTGATAGTCATATTCCATAGAACCATCCCCTTTACAAATAGGAAAAACAAAAAACCCGTCCTTTGCTATATCAAAGGACGGGTTATGCCCGTGTTACCACCTTAATTTATCGGCATCTCGCGATACCAACCTTATCAAGTACGACGCACAAAAAACATGCGTTTATACTTTAACGCTGTAACGGGCGTAGGCCCCCGGCACCAGTCTACTCAGGAAATCCTTTTCGGTGGGCAACTCTTGAGATGTATTCAGAACAATCTTCCTTGCCCCTCTCATCAAACCGGTAGCTTTCTGTAAGGCGTCATTGTTCTTACTTCTTCTCAGTCAAAGTCTTTAATACGGTTATTTGTTATTTAGTTTTAGTATACGCACATAATTTTTTCTGTCAAGTACAATTTTCTCATGTCACTGTAGCTACTGTAGCTACGGAACCGGCCTGGCCGGTTCCTAATTAATAATTTTCAGCTAATAATTCATAAAAGGCTTGGGGATGAACACAAGCCGGGCATACTTGGGGTGCTTCTTTACCAGTATGGACATAGCCACAGTTGCGGCAGCGCCATTTGACTTCAGTATCCCGTTTAAATACCCTGTCATTTTTAATATTTTCCAGTAAAGCCCGATATCTTTTTTCATGCTCTTCTTCAACTTCCCCAGTTTCTCTGAAAAAATCAGCTATTTCATCAAAACCTTCTTCTCTAGCTTCTTTTTCCATTCTTTTATACATATCTGTCCATTCATAATTTTCTCCGTTAGCAGCTTCTTCTAGGTTCTCGACAGTAGTACCAATTCCATTTAAAAACTTAAATGCCATTTTAGCATGTTCTTTTTCGTTATCGGCAGTTTCTAAAAATATTGCTGCTATTTGTTCATAACCTTCCTTTTTAGCTACTGATGCCCAATAGGTATACTTGTTACGGGCTTGTGATTCTCCAGCAAAAGCTTCCCAAAGATTTTGTTCTGTTTTAGTTCCTTTCAGATCTTTCATAAAAAACTCCTCCTTAGTGAATTTATTGAATTTACTTAATCTCCTAAATCGGATAATTGGGAGATAACGGCTGTTACGCCCCGGTACAAGGTGAATTGCCCTTTAGGGCAAGAGAAGGTGCCCTGGGGTACAAGGTGAATTGCACCTAGAACCGAGAAAGTGCCCTGGGGCACAAAGTAAATTACTCTTTAGGACAAAAAAGGTGTCTTAGGGCGTAGGTTTCTCTAAGCTTCAGTTGGAGTGAGTATTCCTTATAGGCAAACTTCATCTGAAACTTAGATCAAATTATATATACCCTCTAAAAACAAATTTTAAACATTAAATGACCTATTTTTTTCTTAACCACTTTAATTATTGTACTCTCCGTTATAAAGTTGTAGACTATTATTTAAGGGGAAAAAAGCCTTGTTTTTAAGGAAGTTTTTTTGCTAATTTTCTTAGTAAAGTTTTATTGACTTTAAGGTTGCAATATGTTAAAAATACATTGTTTGTTTAATGAAAGGGGACATTTCTGCTTGAGTTTGGGTCTATCTTTTAGAGCAGGAAAGTCCAATGCAATTTTTAGGAGAAAGAGGGGGGAAAGTATGTGTCAGAAGAGGTTATCCGGCTTGTAGATGTCGTCAAAACTTTTGATGGTGAGGAAGTACTTAAAAAGATAAATCTCTATATATTAAAAAATGAATTTTTGACACTTTTAGGACCGAGTGGTTGTGGAAAAACCACAACATTACGTATTATAGGTGGGTTTGAAGAACCTACTAGTGGTGACGTTTTGTTTAATGGTAAAAGTATTACTCATTTACCGGCTTTTAAACGTAAAGTAAATACAGTTTTCCAAAGGTATGCCTTGTTCCCCCATATGAATGTTTTTCAAAACGTGGCCTTTGGTCTAGAAATAAAGAAGCTAGAAAAGAAAGTGATCGAACAAAAAGTGCGAGAAATGTTGGCCTTAGTTAACCTAAAAGGTTATGAAAAGAGGTCGGTTAATTCTTTAAGTGGTGGGCAACAACAAAGAGTAGCTATTGCCCGTGCTTTGGTTAATGAGCCTGAGGTTCTTTTATTGGACGAGCCTTTAGGTGCCCTAGACTTAAAACTGCGCAAAGATATGCAGTTAGAATTAAAAAGCATCCAAAAAAGGTTAGGTATTACATTTATCTATGTGACCCATGACCAAGAAGAAGCTTTAACTATGTCGGATACTATTGTAGTAATGAATAACGGGAAAATTCAACAGGTTGGTACACCTATTGATATTTATAATGAACCTAAAAATGCTTTTGTGGCCGATTTTATTGGGGAAAGTAATATTGTAAGTGGAATAATGCTGGAAGATTATAAGGTGCACTTTGCAGGTAGGCAATTTGCTTGTGTAGATAAAGGTTTTTCTCCTAAGGAAAATGTGGATGTTGTAGTACGACCTGAAGATATAAAAATTGTCAGTTTTACAGAAGGAATGCTTAAAGGGAAAGTTGAATCAGTTATTTTCAAGGGTGTCCATTATGAAATGGTTGTAGAAAGTTCAGGTATAAAGTGGATTGTCCATAGTACAATTATGGAACCACCTGGTTCAGAAATAGGAATAAATATTTTACCCCAGGATATTCACATTATGAAGAAGGTGAATATCTTATGAAAAGAAGCTGGTTAGCTTATCCTTATATTTTCTGGGCGTTGATTTTTGTAGTTTTTCCACTTTTTTTAGTATTAGCCTATAGTGTAATTATGACGACCCAAAACGGTCTTGAGTTTACTATCAAACATTTTCAACGGGTTTTTGAACCCCTGTATCTTTTGGTTCTATGGCGTTCAATCAAACTTGCTTTTATAAGTACTTTTGTATGTTTAATTTTAGGTTATCCCATAGCTATGATATTAGCTAGCCAAGGGTTAAGTCAGAGAAATTTTCTTGTGGTACTTTTTGTTATCCCCATGTGGATGAACTTTTTAGCCCGAACATATGCCTGGATGACATTACTGGAGAAAAATGGCTTAATAAACTCCTTATTAAGTTTTCTAAATTTACCTACATTTAGTATTCTTTATACAGAAGCCGCGGTAGTTCTAGGTATGGTTTATAATTTTCTACCCTTTATGGTTTTACCAATTTATTCTGTCCTTAGTAAGACCGATAAGTCCTTGATTGAAGCTGCGGAGGACTTAGGGGCTACCCCCCTTATTACTTTTACTAGGGTAATTTTTCCATTAAGCTTACCGGGAGTCATGAGCGGAATTACTATGGTTTTTATGCCGGCAGTAACTACTTTTGTTATCTCCCGACTTTTAGGAGGAGCTCAATTTACCCTTATCGGTAATTTAATTGAAAAACAATTTTTAACAACCGGGGATTGGGGATTTGGTTCAGCAATTTCCATGGTCCTTATGGTTTTAATACTTTTAAGTATGGGTGTTATGTCCAGATATGAAAAAGAGAATGAGGGGGGTGGCCTCTGGTGAAAAACCTGTTGAAAAAAGGCTATACTTTTCTTATTTTTTTCTTTTTATATGCTCCCATTGTTGTCCTGATTGTTTTTTCTTTCAATGAATCCAAATCTAGGGCTAATTGGACCGGATTTACTTTAAAATGGTATAAGGAGCTTTTTGCAGACCAATATATCCTAAATGCTCTTTCTAATACTATTACAATCGCCCTTCTTTCTGCATTTATTGCTACACTATTGGGAACGGCGGCGGCAATAGGTATTTTTACCATGAAGAAATACCCCAAATTAATGGTGATGAATGTTACCTATTTACCAGTTTTAAACCCGGATATAGTAACAGGCATTTCCATGATGCTTTTATTTATATTTATCAAGCTGCCTCTAGGCTACTTATCTCTTTTATTGGCCCATATTACCTTTAATCTTCCTTATGTTATTTTATCTGTTTTGCCAAAGTTAAAGCAGCTAAACAAATACACATTGGAAGCAGCTTTAGATTTAGGAGCTACTCCCTTATATGCCTACCGAAAAGTGGTTTTACCTCAGATTAGGTCAGGAATTATTACCGGATTTTTATTAGCTTTTACCCTTTCAGTGGATGACTTTGTGATTAGTTTTTTCACTACAGGGTCTGGTGTCAATAATGTAGCTATTGCCATTTATGCTATGGCCCGCAGGGGTATTAATCCCAAAATCAATGCTTTGTTAACTATTATGTTTATGACTGTGTTAGTTTTGTTGTTAATTATTAACAAACGAATGGTAAAGGATACAAATGCTTAAATAATTAATATTAAAGGAGTTGGTTGGATAGAATGAAAAAAATTGTTTCCTTGGTTATTTTATTAGTTGTAAGTGTATTTTTGGTGGGGGGATGTGCTAAGGACCCTCAAAAAAAGATTACAGTTTATAACTGGGGCGATTATATTGATAAATCAGTTCTAGATGATTTTGAGAAGGAAACTGGTATACGGGTTATTTATGAAGAATTTGCAACTAATGAAGATATGTACATTAAGCTTAAAGCGGGCGGAGGTAGTTATGATGTAGCTATACCTTCTGATTATATGATTAAACGGATGATTAACGAAGATATGGTCGAGAAAATTAATTTTGCCAATGTACCTAATTATAAATATATTGATGAACGTTTTAAGAATTTAGGTTTTGATCCTAAAAATGAATATTCTATACCTTATATGTGGGGAACGGTGGGAATTCTCTATAATAAAACAATGGTAGATGAACCTATTGAAAGCTGGGATATTCTCTGGGATAAAAAATACGAAAAACAAATCTTAATGCTTGATAGCCAGCGGGATTCCATTGGTGTAACTTTAAAAATGTTAGGTTATTCCTTAAATACAAAAAAACTTGAGGAATTAGAACATGCTAAAGAAAAGCTTATGGAACAAATGCCTTTGGTTTTAGCCTATGTGGGTGATGAAGTAAAGGATAAAATGATTGGCGGCGAAGCTGCCTTAGCAGTAGTTTGGTCTGGTGATGCTGTTTTTATGATGCGGGAGAATCCTGATTTAGAGTACGTCATTCCTAAAGAAGGTACAAATATTTGGTTTGACTCCATGGTTATCCCTAAAACCGCCAAAAACAAAGAAGGTGCGGAAGCTTTTATCAATTATCTTTGTGACCCAGAGGTAGCTTATACCAATGCAGACTACATTGGTTACGCAACTCCCCATACCGAGGCTATTAAAGAGTTGCCGGAGGAATTAACTTCGGATAAGACCTTGTATCCTGGTCCTAATGATTTAGATGGTAGTGAGGTTTTTGAAGATTTAGCAGAGTTTTTACCGGAATATGATCGGATTTGGACCGAAGTTTTAGCAAAATATTAGTATGCACATGCAAATTTAAAACTTGAGGGGTTTTTATGAGTGATGAGTCTTGGCGAAAAGAAAATTTACGCCTTAACGAGTTTTTAGAGAATTCACCGAAAGGAATACTTGATATAATTAAAGAAGAGTATCCGGAAAAATATTACTATATGACTCGCTACTGCCGTAATAAAACCGATTTGTTTTCCGAGTCAGAATGGTTTGATATTCTTCTAAAATCGAGAAAATCTTATGAAGAATATTTAAAGCTAAATTTTAATTTTGTTGACTAAAGGACCACGTAAGTGGTCCTTAGAATGTAGACAAACTCCATATTTATCAACGTTACGCTGGCTCAGACAATTTATTGTGAATGAACTCAACGGCTTCAGGAATTAGCAAAACTCACCTTCGGTTCAAACAGTTGCTAATTCTGGTCTTCAGCTGTCTGCGTTCTTTTTATCTAAACTCGCCAAATGCTTCACTTAGCCTAAATGAAAGAAAAAGTTTGAGGTGGCATAAGTGCAACTAGGGCTTTCGCTTAAAGCTTAGCAAAAGCCAAGTTTTACTAATGATAAAATTATATGGATTTTGTTTTGAATAACTTTGTCAACAGGCTGGGACCACGTAAGTGGTCCTTAGGTTTAATAAGACACTGATAAACAAAGAAAAACACGGATAGTGGGCAATAATCGACTGATTATCCACATCATGATCAACAAAATGTCATTGTTGCGAAAGACATTGCTATTCTGTCATCGCGAGGAGCGATAGGGACGTGGCGATCCCGGTTGTGGAGATAATCTTGTAAAGGCGGGATTGTTTCACTAACGTTTAGAATGATAGGAATACTTTCGTGCCCACGAGTTGACGAGTTAACCAATTGACAAATAAACGACTAAGTGAGGATAGAAAATGATTTATACCAAGATAAATGAGCTAAAACAAAATATTGCCCGAGTAGTAATAGGTAAAGAAGATGTTACGGAGTTAATATTAGTAGGTCTTTTGGCAGATGGTCATATTCTTATCGAGGATGTACCGGGGGTGGGGAAAACCCTATTAGCAAAAACTTTAGCTACTTTGTTAAATTGTAGATTTAAAAGAATTCAATTTACCCCCGATCTTACACCTACAGATGTAACAGGATTTTTCATTTATGACCGGCGGACTAATGATTTCATTTTTCGTCCTGGACCTGTTCTTACTAATATCCTCCTGGCTGATGAAATTAACCGGACGGTTCCTAGAACCCAAGCTAGTCTACTAGAAGCAATGGAAGAACGGCAAATTACAGTTGATGGTGAGACCTTTGTCTTACCCAAGCCTTTTCTCGTTTTAGCTACCCAAAATCCAATTGAACAGGAAGGTACTTTCCTTTTACCGGAAGCACAATTGGATCGTTTTCTTTTAAAAGTTAACATGGGATATCCTTCTAAAGATGAAGAACAGAAAATTTTATTAACCCATGGACAAGAAAACCCTTTAATTAATTTACAACCAATTCTTTCTATTGAAGAAATTTTAAGTTATCGAAAAAAATGTTGTGAAGTGTCAATTCACCCATCCATTCAAGAGTATATTGTTAATTTAGTACGTGGTACCCGAAGCCACGAAAGAGTGGCATTAGGTGCAAGCCCTAGGGCCTCTTTGGCTTTATATAAAGCATGTCAGGCTTTAGCATTTTTACGAGGCCGTGACTATGTTATCCCTGATGATGTAAAGTACCTTGCTATACCAATATTAACCCATCGGATAATTGTTAAACGTGAGGATCATTTACGAGGATTTACAGCGATAAAGATAATAACGGAAGTGCTTGAATCTATACCTACTCCCGTTGAAGAAGGGGAAAATCACAGTGAATAACGAGTCGTATTTACCTTTCACCAGCATATTTACTGTTGGGTTCATTAAGGTCATAAGTATCATAATCTTAGTGATCCTTTTATATAATGCTATGTGGTCGCCGGCTATTATTATCCTATTTTTGCTGGTTATAACCGAGGGTGCGAAGTGGTGGAGTAAGCTGGGACTGAAAAAGCTGAATATTAAAAGAGAATTTTCGCCAAATAGATTATTCCCGGGAGAAAAAGCAAGTCTTAAGATAAAAATCGAAAATAACAAGATGCTACCTGTGATTCTCGAATATCAGCAAAAGCTGCCACCGGAGGTGGGAGAAAATATCTTTAAAAGAGTAGCTATCAAAGGTAATGAAAAAAATAAAGAAGTCTTACAAATTTCCGGCCTTAAAAGAGGATATTATCTTTTGGGGGAGCTTGCAGTAAATTCCCGGGATGGTTTGGGATTATATTATTCTCAGTATATTTTAGCCAGAGAAGAAGAACTGTTTGTTTATCCCAAAATTAAATCCATAGAAAGCTTTGGAATTAAAGCAGCCGATTTAATTGGTGAACACCTGGATCGGCGACCCATTCTCCCAGACCCTCTACGAGTGGCTGGATTATGTGATTATACGCCTAATATGCCTGCTCGTTTGATTCACTGGAAGGCTAGTACCCAAAAAGATAAGTTATTAGCAAAATTATTAGAACCTTCAGCAGATTTTAAATTATTATTTGTAATAGATGTATCGGATTTTTATTTCCAAGAGGATGAAGAGGGGTTTGAAGAAGCACTGTCCAAAGTAGCTTCATTAGCTCTTTGGGCAGAGGATAAAAGGATTCCTTTTGGTTTGTTAGTCAATGCTTCCCAGAAAGGATTAGAGGGAGCAGTATCAGTACCCATAAATCTTGGGCCAAGACAGACCACTCTGGTTTTGGAAAAATTAGCACGACTTGAGTTTAATCCTTTAGGTAATCTTAAAGAGCTACTGGAGAAAGAAAGAAAAAATATTACCTGGGGAACAACTTTAGTGGTTACAAGCAAAACCAAGGCTACCGTGACAGCCACGGGAGCTAGACACACGATATATTTATTTAGTGACTAGGACGGTTAATTTATTGGTTAGGTCAATAGTCAATTGTCGATAGTCTATGGGTTTCACTATTACACTTTCTTTTGGGGGGTGTTTTCATGCAAACAAATAGATTTCCATATGTCTTATTCGCCATCTTAGCAGAGATTGCCTATCTTTATCCCCTATATTACCTACTAGCAGTTGGTTTTAAAACACCACCTAAAGCCATGCTTTCCTTTTGGGTGATTATTATGTTAGGTATTTCTGCTGTATTAGTTAATAAAATCCTTTATAGTAAAAGAACTCGCATATTAACCAAGATTTTTTTAAATGTTTTTTTGGCGTGTATGATTGCTCTTTGGCTAGTTAAGACTAATCATTATTTTATATCAGGGGCGTCTCTAAACTTTCCCATGGCAGACGGTGCAATAGAGCTATTACAAAAGTCGAATTTAGTACTTTTGATTTTGTGGATTTGGGCTAGAACCTTATTGATATTCAGAGAAAATCAGATTTACTCACAGGCCGTTACTCGCTTTGAAACCGGTATAGCGATTATTTTTATCCTTTTTTTATTAGCCTTTTTCTTCGCTTTATCTATACCAAATGGAATTACCTGTCTCGTTTTGTTTTTTATTTGTAGTGCCGGTACTTTATCTTTAACAAAGTGGCAGGAAGAAAAATTGACAACTTCTCTATCTGGTTTAGGTTTCACCGCAATTATTTTATTACCTTTAGCTTTGACTCTCGACTTATTTTTACCTTATATGAATAGTATAGCGGGTACTGTCTATCAGATTGCTACTCCTGTACTTATTCTCGCCAGGGATTTATTGGCAAAAGTCTTAGTATT
This sequence comes from Peptococcales bacterium, assembly GCA_050946395.1. GTDB lineage: Bacteria > Bacillota > Peptococcia > Peptococcales > BICA1-8 > JBMNUR01. Next base: position 1,384 of record JBMNUR010000019.1, on the reverse strand, counting down.
TTTATTTATCAAAGGGAACCTTATCCAGGACAAGGGAACAACTTCCTCAGGGACAAATAATAATACTCCGGAACTTACTAATTCAACGATCCCGGAAATGCCTCTTTGGTTAGGAACTATTGTTAAAATTATAGGTTGGTTAATTATTATTGCATTCATAATTATTTCGGTCATGGCGTTTTTTTACTTTTTAAGAAAACTTCTTAAAAAGCTTTTAAAAGTGGAGAATGCACAGTCCGAGGGTGGTTCTGTGGAACTAAGCTTTTTTCCCTGGCTTAAAAAATTTTTATCACGTGTGGGATATTACCTAAAAAAAGTTTGGTTAATCATACTTACTCTTCTGCCTGGGAAATTAAGCATTTATACTGCGTATCAAGCATTACTTTATTGGGGTGCTTTTCGTAAATATCCGAAAAAAAGACAGGAAACTCCTTATGAATACTGCCATCGTTTAACAGCCTGCTTTCCCCACCAGAAAGTAAATCTTTTTTTAATTACTGATTGTTATGTAGCCCTTAAATATGGTAATAAAAAGCCTAGGCCGGAAACTCTTAAACAATTAGATATTTCCCTAAAAAAACTTTACCTGTCTTTATTTAGGAAAAGTCCCAAATCAATTATAGATAATAAATAGTTTTTACAGTTAAGTTAATAATAAGGTTAATAATCTTGAAAGGGGACTCTTTTAATGGCTGATGGTAAATGTTTAAATTGTAATGCCGATAGCAAAGAACGGCCGCTAGTTAAATTAGAAGTAAATGATAAAGAAGAATGTGTTTGTGTGAAATGCCTGCCGGGTTTAATTCACGGCTAAACCAGAGGGGACGGTTTCTGCGGTTTTTTTTTCAAACCGTCCCCTCTGGTTTTTTTACCTCTGGTTTTGGCCCAAAAATTTACAATTGAACTCGAACGCATGTTCGTATATAATATATACATCTAATCAATAAAAAATAGGAAGCGATGTCAATGCTTGATTATTCTAATCTACCTCATCATAATGTTTTGTGTATCGATATGAAAAGTTTTTATGCTAGTTGTGAATGTGTAGCCCGGGGTCTCGACCCCTTAAATACTTATCTCGCTGTAATTGGGGATAAGAAATATAGTGGGAGTATTGTTTTAGCTGCTAGTCCCAAAATGAAACAAGATTACGGCATTAAAACCGGTAGCCGCCTTTTTGAAATACCCCGAAATCCCAAAATTCATTTGGCAGAAGCTAGAATGGCTCTATATCTGGAGCAATCTTTACATATAAATCGACTATTAAATGAGTTTGTTCCCTTGGAGGCCATTCATGTTTATAGTGTTGATGAATCTTGGATTTGCGTAGATGGGACAGAACGCTTATTTGGTGATAGATGGGAAATAGCTAAAAAAATCAAGG
>JBMNUR010000018.1:0-21306 GCA_050946395.1 Peptococcales bacterium | reverse complement strand
CATAATGATGATGAAGGGGAAGAAAAGTTAATTGATATCACTTCTGAACAAACAGAAGTGATTGAAGAGGAAATGATTGTAGAAAAGGAAAAAAGTAATCAGCAAAACAATAAAAATAATGGTAAAGAAGATACACAAGAAAAAAGTAAGTTTAATAACGGGAATAACAGAAAAAATAACAAGGATGGAGTAACAGAGAAGCTAATTGATAAGCAACAAAATATGGAGCAAAAAAACGAAATATATGAAGTTGAAAAAATTACAGAAAAGAATAATAAAAATGATAAAAAACAAAAGCAGGAACAAGATAAGACTGAAGTATACAAACAAGCTAAGGACCAGGGTAAAGAGCATAATCTAAACGAAAGTAAAAAAGATAATTACCCAGAAAAAGCAATAGAAGCAGAAAAAAGCAATAAACAAAAAGCTAAACAAAACTTAAAGCCTTGGAAAAATCAAGGCTTGGAAAATAATGAAATGCCGGAAAAAATTAGATTGATGCTACTTGAAATTCTTAAAAATAGAAAATAATAATTTAACCGCTCATTTTGAGCGGTTAAATTATTTTATCTGCGTCTCTCATTGTTTAACCATTGCTAATTTATAAAAAGAAGAATCTGTGTCTCTAGGGAGGAATATTTGAATATATTGTCGAAAAAATACCTAAATATATCCAGGGAGTTGTTATGATTGAAAAAGGCTAAAAAGTGGATAATCTTTATTATTAGTATTTTTTCCTTTTGGGGGATAAGCTTATTTTCACCTTGTATAGCTATTGCTTCTGACCAACTAAGGGTTGCTCTATCTGTTGAAACTTCTTCAGGGGAATTTGTGGTCACAGATGGTCAATATGAATTAGTAGATTTTGCCACTCAGTTAATTTTAGAGGATTGTCCTCAAAGTGTCTCTTGGTTGGTTACTCCTATAGGTAAAGGAAATCTACAAATTACTAAAAATGGTTATCCTTTAAATAAGATAGTAGGACCAATATTAATGGTAAGACCTAAAGATCCAACAAGTTTAAATGTCTTTAAATTTCAGGGCAAAAGATATCGTGATATACTTTTAATTGAAAATGTCAATGGTAAACTTAACGTAATAAATTATATTGATATTGAGAAGTATTTATATGGGGTAGTAGGAGCAGAAATGGGTAGTTATGCTCCTTTGGAAGCGCTTAAAGCTCAAGCAGTAGTTTCCAGGACGTATGCTTTGTATTATAAAAAAAACCCACAAATGAGTTATGATTTAGGAATTAATACTAGTTGGCAAGTCTATGGCGGCTATGATATGGAGGTTCAGTCAGGGGAGCAGGTTAAAAATGCCGTTGATAGTACAAGAGGACAGGTTATTTTTTATAATGGCGATTTAATTCAAGCTTTTTTTCATGCTAATTCTGGTGGATTTACGGAAAATAGTGAAAATGTTTGGTGGGCTTATATTCCCTATATTCGCGCTGTACCTTCTCCCGGGGATCTATCAGCTCTTAATTATCCAGCACAAGAAGGAGGATGGCCTGCTAATACCTATCAATGGTCAAAAAATTTTAGTTTGGCTGAATTAGAAAAGCAATTTGCCCTTTATAATAAAAGTAATCCCAATAATCCAATTAAAGTAGGCAAACTCTTGGATATAAGGGTTAGCCGTTTTGCAATAGATCCTCATTCATCTCCCAGGGGATATCTTAATATGCCAACACCTTCTACAAGAGTTACAGAACTAGAAATAGTAGGGACACAAGGTTCCCAAACATTTTACCGGGACAATATTCGTAGTGTTTTTGATTTGCGCAGTTCTATGTTTGAAGTGTTTTTTGATTCGACTGTGGAGTTTTTTTCCCTTGCGGCTAAAACTGTCTCCAATACAGCGGAAAACTTATTTGCCATTGGTGCTAGTGGAATGGTAGAAAGATTAAATGGTTCTAACCCCATTTATTATGTGCAAGATATTGATGGACTTAAAACTGTACCCAAAAAATTTACCCAGGTAACATTTAGTGGTAAAGGTTATGGCCATGGATTGGGGATGAGTCAGTGGGGGGCAAGAGGATTAGCGGCTCAAGGTTATAATTACATGCAAATTATCCAACACTATTATAATAATAACAATTATGATGGCAAATTAAGTATTAGCACATATCCAAGTCACGGGAAATAGGAGAATGAATAAATGAAATTAGATGAATTTAATTTTTATTTACCTGATGAATTAATAGCCCAATTTCCTTTGCAGGAACGAGATGCTTCTCGCTTGCTTGTTTTAGATAAAGAAACTGGCCAAGTCAAAGAAAGATTATTTACTGATTTACTAGAATTTTTCGTACCGGGAGATGTTCTGGTTATAAATAATACTCGGGTCATACCAGCTAGGCTTATAGGAACTAAAACTGAAACTGGCGCTCAAATAGAAGTATTTTTACTAAAACCTTTAACAGAAAAAGATACTTGGGAAGTACTTGTTAAACCGGGGAAAAAAGCAAAAATTGGCACACAAATATCTTTTGGTTCTGGTCAATTAGTAGGGTTAATAATTGATTCTACTGAAGCGGGAGGAAGAACAATAAAATTTAATTATCAAGGAATCTTTAATGAAATTCTTGATGAATTAGGACAAATGCCTTTACCTCCTTATATAAAAGCTAAGCTTCAAGACAAAGAGCGTTATCAAACTGTTTACGCTAAAAATGCTGGTTCTGCAGCAGCTCCTACAGCAGGTTTACATTTTACTCCTGAGCTTTTGACTAAGATCCGCAATCAGGGAGTAGAAATAGTAGAGATCCTTTTACATGTAGGATTAGGGACCTTTCGACCTGTTAAGGTGGATATAGTTGAAGAACATAAGATGCACCCCGAATATTTTCAAGTCACACCAAAAGCCGCCGCAACAATTAACAAGGCATTAGTGGAAAAAAGGAGAATTATTGCTGTAGGAACTACATCTACCCGGACCTTGGAGAGTATTTATGCCAATGGTTCAGTTAAGGCTAAAGAAGGTTGGACGGATATTTTTATTTATCCAGGATATAAGTTTAAAGTAATATCCGGTTTATTAACAAACTTTCATTTGCCAAAATCAACCCTCATTATGTTAGTTAGTGCGTTGGCTGGCAGGGAAAATGTTTTAAATGCTTATGATTATGCTGTTAAAAAGAAATATCGTTTTTTTAGCTTCGGGGATGCGATGTTAATAATTTAGGAGGAACAAAACCTGTATGTTTAAATTCGAATTAATAAAAGAATGTAAAGATACCAAGGCACGGGTTGGTAAATTTATAACTCCTCATGGGGTCATTGAAACACCTATATTTATGCCTGTTGGGACTCAGGCTACAGTAAAAACCCTAAGTCCTGAAGAATTGGAAGATATCGGGGCACAAATAATTTTAAGTAATACTTATCATTTATACCTCAGACCTGGACATGAATTGGTTAAAGAGGCTGGCGGCTTACATAAATTTATGAATTGGGATAAGCCTATCTTAACAGACAGTGGTGGATTTCAAGTTTTTAGCTTAGGAGACTTAAGAACGGTCAAAGAGGATGGGGTGGAATTCCGCTCTCATATTGATGGTTCTAAACATTTTTTCAGTCCGGAAAAAGTTATGGAAATAGAAAATGCTTTAGGCGCTGATATCATTATGGCTTTTGATGAATGTGTGCCGTATCCTTGTGATTATAAATATGCTTTAGGCGCATTACAAAAAACCACCCGTTGGGCAATTCGCTGCAAGGCAGCTCATAAGAGAAATGATCAAGCTTTGTTTGGAATAATTCAGGGGAGTACTTATAGAGATCTTAGGGAACAAAGTGCACGAGAAATAACAGCTTTAGATTTGCCTGGATATGCTATTGGCGGTCTTAGTGTTGGTGAACCTAATGAAATTATGTATGAAGTTTTAGATTATTTAATTCCTTTAATGCCCCGAGAAAAACCACGTTATCTTATGGGCGTGGGTGCACCGGATAATGTTGTAGAGGGAATATTTAGGGGAGTGGATATGTTTGATTGTGTTCTCCCCACTAGAATAGCTCGTAATGGTACAGTGATGACTAAACGGGGTAAATTAGTGGTTAGAAATGCAACATATGCCAGGGACTTTAATCCTTTAGATAAAGAATGCAGTTGCTATACTTGTAAAAATTATTCCCGAGCATATCTTCGCCATCTCCTAAAGGCTGATGAAATTTTAGGTTTAAGATTAATGAGTATCCATAATTTACATTTTCTATTAACTTTGGTTAAAGAAATTCGTGCAGCAATACTTGACGAGCGTTTTTTAGAATTTCGGGAAGAATTTTGTAAACATTATCAAGAAAACTAGAGGAATTCATAAATCTATGTTGAATGTATTAATAGTTAACATTATTAACAAATTTCGATAATGGGAGGTATTTAGTTGAATAATTTTGTACTTTTAGCTGTCTTTTTTGGTTTAATTTATTTTATGATGATTAGACCACAGCAAAAACAACAAAAAAAACGTAGAGAGATGTTAGGTAATCTTGGCAAAGGAGATCGGATTGTTACTATTGGTGGCATTGAAGGAGTAATTAAAAACATCAAAGATGATAAGGTAGTTATTGAGGTAAGTAAAGGTGTTAATATTACTTTTCTAAAAACTGCCATTGGCCAAGTTATCGAAGAAGATACTTCAGAGAAGTTATCTCTAGAAGATAAAACTGATGAATAATGAGATAAAGCCCTCGTATAGGGCTTTTTTTATTTGAAAAATAAGTGGGACAGGTATATAATTATTAAGTGCTTTTATATAGATAGGAGGAGAAACAATGCGCTGGGAAAGATTATTAACAGTACTTTTAACTGTTTTTCTTGTGGCGGGAATTACATTTTTTGCTTTAGAACCTTTACAAAGAAATGTCAAGTTAGGACTGGATTTAAAAGGTGGTGTCTTAGTTCGTTTAGAAGCTCCAGAGAATGCCACTGATGAAGATATGGCTAAGGCTATTGCTATTATTGATAACCGTATTAATAATTTAGGTGTAACTGAGCCGGAAATTCGGCGTGAAGGTTCCCATAGAATTCTAGTGGAAATTCCCGGTGTGGATAACCCTGAAGAAGCAGTTGATTTAATAGGTAAAACAGCTCTATTGGAATTTAAAAGAGTAGATACTTTAGAAACTGTTATTACAGGTAGAGACTTAAAGGATGCCAAAGAAGGTATGAATCCTAACGAACCTGATCCCAGCAAAAGAAATTTTGTTGGCTTAGAGCTTAATGCTGAAGGTGCCAAGAAATTTGGGGAAGTAACCAGGGAATTAGTAGAAAAGTATCAATCGGAAAACGATCCCAATAGGGGTATTGCTATAGTCTTAGATGATCAAGTTATTTCCGCACCCCTAGTTCAGACTGCTATAACTAATGGACAGGCAAGCATTTCCGGAGGGTTTAGCACTTTAGAAGAAGCTCATAATCTTGCTATTTTACTACGTTCTGGTGCTTTGCCAATCAATCTTGAGTTAGTTGAAAAAAGAACTGTGGAACCTAAATTGGGCTTGGATTCTTTAGTCAAAAGTAAAAACGCTGCTCTCTATGGTATTGCCGCAATTTTACTATTTATGATGGTTTATTATCGAGTACCTGGAATTGTTGCAGGATTTTCATTGGTTTTATATTCATTAATTGTTTGGAGTATTTTAATTGGTATAAAAGCAACCATCACTTTACCGGGTATTGCTGGTTATCTCTTGTCAATGGGAATGGCAGTAGATGCTAATGTTATTATTTATGAAAGATTAAAAGAAGAATTAAAGAACGGAAAAAGCTTACGAGCTGCTATTGATGCTGGTTTTTCTCGGGCATTTTGGACTATCTTTGATGCTAATGTTACTACATTGATTGCTTCTGCTGTTCTTATATATTTCGGAACTAGTTCTATTAGAGGTTTTGCCATAACTTTAAGTATTGGTATTTTGGCAAGTATGTTTACAGCTATAACATTTACACGTTTTATCCTTCGCCAGTTAGCTTTATCTAAAATATCAGGTAACACAAAACTATACGGAGCGTAGAAAGGGGAGTTATTAATGGATTTTATAGGTAAAAGAAAGATCTGGTATGTAATCTCATTATTAATGATTGTCCCTGGTCTATTCTCCTTATTTACTCAAGGTTTAAATTTTGGTATAGATTTTGCAGGTGGCAATTTGGTACAGATACAATTTGAACAGAATGTAAAAACTGAGGATGTGCGCAATGTCTTAGGGACAATTGAATTAGAAGACAGTTCAATTCAGGGCTCCGATAACAATAGTTTTATAATTAAAACCAAACTCATGAAAAAGTCAGAGCAAATGGTGATGATAGATGTTCTAGAAAAAGAACTGGGACAACTTGAGGTTTTGCGCAGTGAAGAAGTTGGTCCCACAATTGGTAAAGAATTAAGAAGATCTGGTTTTTTAGCTTTGGGTATTGCTATTCTTTTGATGATTGCCTATATCACATTTCGCTTTGAGTTAAGGTTTGCCCTAGCAGGAATTTTTGCTCTTTTACACGATATACTAATAACAGTAGGTATTTTTTCCATTTTTCAGTTTGAAGTAGATGGTACATTTATTGCAGCTGTTTTAACTATTTTCGGTTATTCAATTAATGATACGATAGTTATCTTTGACCGTATCAGAGAAAATATGAAGAAAACTAAGAAATTTGAACTTAAAATCTTAGTAAATGAAAGCATCATGCAAACTTTGGCTAGGTCTATAAATACAGTTGCTACAACATTGTTTGTTCTTATTGCTTTATTCTTTTTTGGCGGCGCAACCACTAAAACATTCGTTCTTGCCCTCTTAATAGGCATTTCTTGTGGTGCTTACTCTTCAATTTTTGTTGCCAGTCCCTTATGGTTTGACTTCCATAGAGAGAATAAAAATAAATTTTCCAAAAAAGCACATGCTTAAAGAAAGTTAATTAAACACCTGATGGAGGTTAGGATACCTTCATTAGGTGTTTTTAATGTCTCTTTACAAGGTAAGAATGATTAAGCAGGAAAATAGATATATTTCAAGAATATTATATTAAGGAAGCTTACTTTAGATGAAGGATTAAGTAGGGGTAGTAAATGGCTTAAGTTTTGGGAAAAGGTGGGTGGTTGTGTGCAATTTTATTTAGTAGGGGCTTTATTATTTGCTTTATTAGTAGCTTTATTTGCTGTACAAAACACGATTATCGTTAAAGTTGTTTTCTTGTTTTGGCAGTTTGAAATTTCTTTGGTGCTAGTCATTTTAGGAGCTGCTAGTTTCGGTGCTTTATGTGTTTTACTAGTGGGTATGTTTAGAAATATTGGTATGTGGCGAAGAAACAGGGAATTACAAAATAAGAATAAGCTTTTAACCGAAAAGGTTACAGAATTAGAAGAACGCTTGAATCAAACAGTTTCCGAAGAAAGTAAGGATAACACAATTAAAAATATTACCACTGAGGACGAAGCAGTGCAAGCTACCAATACTGTTTAGTAGCTTGGCTGCTTTTTGATTGGAGGCAAATGTATTGGCAAAAAATAAAATTTGGAAAATACGTAAATCACCCAGTAATATTTTAAATAAGCTGGCCCATGAACTTAATATTTCTCCTACTTTAGCTATGCTTTTAGCTAATCGAGGGTACTCTGAAGCGAGTAAAGCTTCTAAATTCTTAGAGCCCAAACTGACAGATTTATCCTCACCTTTTGAATTAACTAATATGAAAGAGGCTATAGAAAAAATTCGGTTAGCAATTGCGGCAAAGGAGAAAATTGTTATTTATGGAGATTATGATGTAGATGGCATAACCAGTACAACTCTTTTAACTGAAGCATTTCGTGTACTTGGAATGGAAATAGATTATTATATCCCCGATCGGGTGGAGGAAGGGTATGGATTAAACATTGAAGCCCTTCAAACTTTAGCTCGACAGGGTACCCAGTTGATTATTACTGTCGATTGTGGCATAAGTTCTAAAATAGAGGTAAATCTAGGTCAGAAATTGGGCCTTGATTTTATTATAACAGACCATCACCAACCACCAGAAGAATTACCGGATTGTCTAATTATAAATCCCCAATTAGAAAAAAAAAGCTCAGCATGGAAAAACTTATCAGGGGTAGGGGTAGCATTTAAATTAGCTCAAGGTTTATTATCTGAAATTCTTGGCAAAGGAGCTCCCGAGGATCTACTACAATTTATGGATTTGGTTGCTCTTGGGACTATTGCTGACATCGTTCCATTAGTAGGAGAAAATAGGATTATTGTTAAATATGGATTAGAACAAATAGCTAGTGGCAAAAGAACAGGAATAAAGGCACTATGTGAAAGTGCGGGTCTCGATTTTCGCAATATAACATCATCCAATGTAGGATACATGTTAGCACCACGGTTAAATGCTTGTGGTCGGATTGGTGATGCTAATTTAGGAGTTAAATTATTGTTAACTACTTGTGAAAATGAAGCCCATGAAATAGCCCAAAAGTTAAACGCAGAAAACAAAAATCGACAGTCCATTGAGAGTAAAATTTTTCAGGAAGCTTTGGAAATGATACAAAGGGAAAATCTAAGTGAAAAGAAAGTAATAGTATTAGCTGGGGAAACATGGCATCCGGGTGTAATTGGAATTGTAGCTTCTCGTTTAGTTGATAAATTTTACAGGCCGATAATTATTTTGACCAAGCAAGATGAAGTCTATAAAGGTTCAGGTCGAAGTATCCCAGGATTCCACCTTTATCAGGCTCTAACAACTTGCAATGAATTTTTGGAGTCTTTTGGCGGACATAGTCAAGCTGCTGGAATAAGTCTTAAGGAAGAGAATCTACACCAGTTTGTCATGAAAATTAATGACTTAGCCGGAAATATTTTAACTGAAGAGGATTTTGTTCCGGTTGTAGATTTAGACGGAGAAATTAACCTAGCGGAAGTCGATTTTGATTTATTTGAGGAACTAACCAAATTGGAACCTTTCGGTTTTGCCAATCCGGAGCCAGTTTTAATTTATCGGCGCAGTGAAGTAAAAGAATATAAAGAAGTAGGAAATAATGGTGGGCACTTAAAGTTAAAGATTAAAGCAGGTAAATCTTTTTGGGATGGTATTGGGTTTAATATGGCAGGTTTATTGGAAGTAGCTGCTACCCAAGAACCCTTGGATTTGGCTTTTTCTTTAGATAAAAATAATTGGAATGGCAAAACCACCTTACAACTTATTGTTAAAGACATGAAATTATCTACTCAAAGTGACAATCCTTATGTTGAACCTGAATTTTTAGAAAGGTTATATTTAGATGGGGCTAAATTTATTAACAATAATAAATACCGGGATGTGAGTATTAGTGAATATTATCCAAGCAAAAACAACCACTATAATGGTTTTAATTCTTTTGATCTAAAAAATTTAATCTTTATTGACGAAAGAGATTGTAATGATAAAATTGGATATATAAAAAAACTAGTTACAACTACAGAAAAAACTCTAGTATATGTTCATTGTAGAGTTAATGCCTATAATCTTGCTGTAGATTTATGTAGGGAATTGCCACAACATAAAGAGGGAATTGCCTATTTTCACGGGGGTCTAACTGATCAGGATAAAATTAAAATTGCAGATTTATGGTCTAATAATCAACTAAAAGCATTAATTACCACAAGCGCATTTACAGTACCTCAAGATGCATCTTTTGTTGAAAATCTAGTTTTCTCCGATTTATGCTTCTCAATAAATGAACATAACTACGTGACAAGTTGGGCATTGGGCGAAAAAACCCAAGGGAAAATTCATTTGCTTTATGGTTTAAAAGATAAAGAGAATGTTCTTCAAATCTTTGCAGGTGTTTCCCCCGAAAGAGAACAGTTAGTAAAGTTTTATTTGCTGCTTAAAAAATTGTCCGAAAAAAATAATCCTTTTGTATTTACAGATGATCAATTAGCTGAGTGGTCTAATATTTACAAAATATATGGCGCCAAATCCCAGGTTATGGGCATTTGGTTGGATATTTTTAAAGAATTGGGCTTTCTCAGTTATGATATATCTGAAAATTCCCGGTCAATTTATGTTGAAAAAAATCCCTCTAAAGTAAATCTAGATGAATCACCTACTTTTTTGCAGGGGAAGCATGCTCGAAATAAATTTTTAGAATATGAGAAGGTTGTTTTTTTAAAAAATCCTGTGATAGAGAGTTGAAAGAAACAAAAATTACTTTATCCGGGTAAAATATTAGCAAAGGAGATGAAGTAAATGGATTTATCAAGTTACATTAGAATTATTCCCGATTTTCCCCAAAAAGGTATTAGTTTTAAAGATATTACCCCTCTTTTAGGTGATGGCAAGGCTTTTAAAAGTGCTATAGATAGTCTGGCAAAAGATTTAGGCACAAAAAACATTGATATTGTAGTTGGTCCTGAAGCCCGTGGCTTTGTCATTGGTGGTCCCTTAGCTTATAAATTGGAGTGTGGGTTCGTACCTGTTCGAAAAAAAGGTAAGCTTCCAGGGTCAACGGTGAGTGCAACTTATGAATTGGAATATGGACAAGATCAGTTAGAAATACATAGGGATGCTATAAAACCCGGTCAAAGAGTATTTATAACAGATGATTTATTGGCTACTGGGGGTACAATGAAAACAACAATTGAATTAGTAGAACAATTAGGGGGACAAGTAGTAGGTTTAGGATTTTTAATTGAACTTACCTATCTGGATGGAAGAAAAAATTTAAAAGGTTATGATGTCATTTCACTTCTTAAATATTAAACTATAATGGGAAAGGAGGGTGAGTATGTCTCTTACAGAATTAATAGAAACATTATTAAAATTAAACCCCAAAGCCAATACAGAATTAATAAAGAAGGCTTATGAATTTGCATTTGTTGCTCATGAGGGGCAGCTACGTAATTCTGGGGAACCATATATCACCCATCCTTTAGCTGTAAGTGTGATTTTGGCCAGTTTAGGTTTAGATGATACAACAATTGTTGCGGGACTTTTACATGATGTTGTAGAAGATACTAAAGTAGAACTAAAGGATATTCGAGAAAAATTCAGTGAGGAAATTGCTTTACTAGTTGATGGGGTAACTAAATTAAGTAGAATTGAATATTATTCTAAAGAAGAAAGACAGGTAGAAAATTATCGCAAAATGTTTTTAGCTATGGCTAAAGATATTCGGGTAATTTTAATAAAATTAGCGGACCGACTTCATAATATGCGTACCTTAAAACATCAAAGCTTTTGGAAACAGCGGGAAATTGCCCAAGAAACCTTAGAAATATTTGCACCTTTAGCTAGTAGATTAGGTATTTTTAAATTCAAATGGGAATTAGAAGACCTTTCTTTTCGTTACTTGGAGCCGGATAAATATTATGATTTAGTTGAAAAAATATCCATGAAAAGAAAAGAGCGGGAAGAATATATAAATGAGGTTATGGATATTTTAGGCACGGAATTATCTCAGGCCAGTATTAAAGCTGATATCAGTGGTCGGCCCAAGCATTTTTACAGTATTTACAACAAAATGGAGAAAAAAGATAGAGATTTAAATGAAATTTATGATTTAATTGCCGTGAGAATTATTGTGGACAATGTTAAGGATTGTTACGGTGTTTTAGGAATAATTCATACTCTTTGGAAACCTATCCCTGGAAGATTTAAGGACTATATTGCTATGCCTAAACCAAATATGTATCAGTCATTGCATACTACTGTTATCGGGCCAAGGGGCGAGCCTTTTGAAATTCAGATTAGAACTTGGGAGATGCATCGTACAGCGGAATATGGTATTGCCGCCCACTGGCTTTATAAAGAAAGTACAAAACAAAAGGTTAAATTAGATGAGACTTTTACCTGGTTAAAACAAATTAGTGAATGGCAAAATGAATTAGTAGACTCCAAGGAGTTTGTGGAAACATTAAAAATAGATTTATTTTCTGATGTAGTTTTTGTTTTTTCACCTAAAGGTGATGTTTTTGAATTACCCACTGGTTCTACGCCTATTGATTTTGCCTATCGAGTTCATACGGAAATAGGCCACAGGTGTATTGGCAGTAAAGTAAATAACCGCATAGTACCATTAGATTATCAACTAAAAACTGGAGATATTATTGAAATTTTAACATCAAAACAAGCCAATGGCCCAAGTCGGGATTGGCTGAAAATTGTTAAAAGCTCACAAGCAAAAAACCGCATTAGACAATGGTTTAAGCGGGGTAAAAGAGAAGAAAATTATCTTAAAGGGCGAGAACTTCTCGAAAAAGAATTAAAAAAACACGGTTTAGAGGTAAGTTATTTTACTAAGCAAGAACGTTTAACTCATATTGCCAAAAAGCTTGGGTTTAGTTCAGCTGAGGATTTATTGGTAGGTGTTGGAGAAGGGACCCTTAGTCCTATCCATGTAAAGGTTAAATTACGAGAAGAATATGATAAAACATCAAAAGTAGAAAACGAAGAAAATGATATTGCTCGTAATATAGAGATTAAAAGGCAGGGAAAGTCAGCTAAAGGTTCCCAAGGTGTTCGAGTGAAAAATGTGGATAATGTTATGATTCGTTTTTCTCGTTGCTGTAATCCGCTTCCGGGGGATAAGATTATCGGTTATATCACCAGAGGAAGAGGAGTATCTATTCACCGGGAAGACTGTCCTAATATTAAGCTTTATTTTCAAGAGGAACCGGAAAGATTGGTGGAAGCCGCTTGGGATGAGGCTGAGAGATCAACTTTCCAGGTAGAAATTATGGTTCTCGCATTAGACAGGGCTAAACTTACCATGGATGTTATCAATATCATTAATGATGCAAAAATCCATATCAATGCTCTCAATGCTAGGGCTCGCAAAAATGGTAGTGCGGTCATTGATTTAAAAATAGAAATTAATAATTTAGAACAATTAAATGCCTTAATCGAAAAAATTAAGAGAATTAAAGATATTATAGATGTTAAAAGGGTTACCCCTACTAAAGTAACTGAAGATAGGTGATATATATGCGAGTTGTAATTCAAAGAGTTAAACAAGCATCTGTTAAAGTTGACGGTAATATTGTTGGCAAAATTGATTCTGGTTTACTAGTATTTTTGGGTGTTACCCATAGCGATACAACTAATGATGCTAAATATTTAGCTGAAAAAGTATGTAATTTACGGATTTTTGAGGATGAAAACGATAAGCTGAATTTATCCGTTTTAGACATTGGCGGTAAAATCTTGTCAGTTTCTCAATTTACCCTTTATGGTGACTGTCGCAAAGGTCGTCGACCTAGTTTTACTGAGGCAGCTCAACCGGAGATAGCCAATAAACTTTATCAAGATTTTAATATGTATTTACAAAAATCAGGAGTAGAAGTAGAAACAGGTATTTTTCAGGCCCATATGCAGGTAGAGCTTATTAATGACGGGCCGGTCACTATGCTTTTAGATAGTGGTAAAGCGAAACTTCATCAGTAGGGTTTTATTCACATCCTACTGATGTTAGTTGAACCAATTAGGAACTTAGCTTCCGTTATCCCCCACTTTTTAGAGGTGGGGGATAACGGAAGGTTAGTGCGTGATAAAATTTTCGGGGAGGTATATGTAAATGAAAATAAAAACCATTATTGTGGGACCTATTGAAACAAATTGTTACCTGGCTTATTGTGGGGAAACCAAAGAAGGGATAGTAATAGACCCAGGTGATGAGGGGGAAAAAATAGTAAATGCTATTAAAGAGTTAGGGATTAAAATTAAATATATTGTAAATACTCACGGGCACCATGATCATATAAAAGCTAACGAAATACTCAAGAAATTTACTAATGCTCCTATTCTTATTCATGCCGCTGATGCTCAAATGTTAACAGATGCCAATAAAAATCTTTCCCATTTTACAGGTGAAAGGACTGCTGAACTTCCAGCTGACCAAGAGCTTAATGACGGTGATACCATTGAGTTTGGTAATATCTGTTTAAAAGTACTTCACACTCCTGGACATACACTCGGTGGTATTTGTCTTCTCTGTACTACTGAGAAAAAGTGTTTTACAGGTGATACCTTATTTAATGGAACAGTTGGTAGGACAGATTTACCTGGTGGTAATTATAAAACATTAATGAATTCACTCAAAAGCAAATTAATTAATCTTCCTAATGAAGTTAAAATTTATCCAGGTCATGGACCCCATTCAACAATAGGAGAAGAAAAGGCCATCAATCCATATTTTAAATAGAGGGATAGCATGAAAATAAGCTTAAGTTACGAGAGTAAAAATTATGCCTCTACTGTTTTTGACACTATCAGAATTTTTTTACCCCATTTAACTTGGCAGGATTTAACAAATGGAGCTCTCGATACTAATCTTTTTCTAATAAAAGAAGAAAACAATGAAGTAGTGGTAGGCCTTTGGGATGGTCCCAAACTTCACGAAACTATTTCCGATGAGGATAATAACGAAACCAAACGCACAATAAAATATACTGTTTATCGTTATTTTACAGAAATTCTTAAATTTTCTCCTAGTCCTTGGGGGATTTTGACGGGTATTCGCCCTACAAAAATTGTTCATCGTTATTGGGATCAAGGATTAACAGAGAAGGAAATTCAGGAACTTCTAGAAAAGAAATTTATTTTGACTCCCTCTAAAGCTCAAAAACTTATACAAATAACTAAAATACAGCGCAAATATCTTTTAGCACCCGAGGAAGCTCAAAAATCAGTAAGTGTCTATATCAGTATCCCTTTTTGTCCCACAAGATGTAGTTATTGCTCATTTCCCGCTTTTGCCATCGGGCGGAGCCGTAGTGAAATAAGTCAATATCTGAAGAATTTGGTTTTAGAAATTCAGGAAGTGGGGAAGGCTTTACAAAAAGCCCGGGTAAATATACAAACTATTTATGTAGGAGGCGGTACCCCTTCTGCTTTAAATTTGGTAGAACTTGAGTTTTTACTAAAGGCAATTAACCAATACTTATTTACAGATAATATTGAGTATACCTTTGAGGCAGGTCGCCCGGATACTATTGACGAGGAAAAACTAGCTTTATTAAAAGACTATCATGTAAATAGAATTAGCATTAATCCTCAAACCATGTGGGAAAAAACTCTTGAAAAAGTTGGCAGAAAACATACGCCGCAAGATATTATTGATAAGTTTAATATGACTCGGGGACTGGGATTTGCAAATATAAATATGGATTTAATTGTGGGTTTACCTGGGGAAGGATTATTAGAATTTAAATATACACTTAAGGAAATCAGCAAACTAAAACCGGAAAATCTAACTGTACATGCTTTAGCTATTAAACGCACAGCACAACTAAAAGAGCAGCAAGAAGATTTAAAGGAAAACCAGGCTCAAGATATGTTTTTCTACCTAGAGAAATGGTGTGAGGAAAATTTCTATTTACCATATTATCTTTATCGGCAAAAACATATACTTGGCAATCTGGAAAATGTAGGCTATAGCTTAGGTGAAAAGCCCTGTATTTATAACATTCAAATGATTGAAGAACGGCAAACCATTTGGGGACTTGGTGTTGGCTCAGGTTCTAAAATTGTAAATCCCCTGGATTGGACACTACTTAATAAATATAACCCTAAAGATTTGGGACTTTATAATCAAAGGATTAAGGAAATCATTCAAGCAAAAGTTGACAAAATTCAAACCCTTGGCTAGAATAAAATAATTAAAGGAAAAACTATGAAGAGGCGAGTAAATAGGATATTTTTTAACAGGGAGAAACTGGCGTGATTGAGAACAGTTTTTAAGAATGCCTATTGAATAACACCTTGGAGTTGATGCAAAGCATCCGGGGCACCGTTAAATGCTATAAGTGGGACATTTAGATGTCCAAATTGGGTGGCACCGCGGGTAATCTCGTCCCAAAAGTAATTTTTGGGGTTACGGGATTTTTTTTTGTTAAAATTATATGTTTCTAAAGGAGTGAACTAGAAATGTTAACTACTCGTCCTAGGGGAACTAATGATATTTTGCCTGGCGAGGTTGAAAAGTGGCAGTATATAGAGAAAGTTGCTCGTGAAGTAAGCAGCCTGTTTGGTTACCAGGAAATTCGCACCCCGATTTTTGAACATACAGAGTTATTTTTACGGGGGGTAGGGGAGACTACCGATATTGTTGAAAAAGAAATGTATTCTTTTTTCGATAGAGGAGAAAGAAATATTACTTTACGGCCTGAGGGAACTGCATCAACTGTAAGAGCATTTTTAGAAAATAAAATTTATGCTGACCCTCAACCTACAAAATTGTATTATATTGGTCCCATGTTTAGGTACGACAGACCACAAGCGGGCAGATATCGTCAGTTTCATCAATTTGGGATTGAAGTCTTTGGCTCTCACCATCCTAGTGTAGATGCGGAAGTAATAGGTTTAGCCTGTACTTATTTAGAAAGGTTAAAGTTAAAAGGGATTAAAGTTCATGTAAATACCGTGGGATGTCCTAAATGTCGACCAAAGCATCATCAGTCATTACTTGAGTATTTTGCCGATAGAAAAGACAATCTTTGCAAAACTTGTCAGGATCGCCTCCAGAAAAATCCCTTACGAATTTTAGACTGTAAAAATATGACCTGTCAAGAACTTAGTATTAATGCACCTACTACTCAAAGTGCATCTTGCCCTGATTGCCAAGGACATTTCCACCAGGTCTTAAATTATTTAGATTTAATGGGAATAGATTATTCAGTGGATCCTCGCTTGGTTAGAGGGTTAGATTATTATACACATACCGCTTTTGAAATTTTAGTTGAGGGGATTGGAGCTCAAAGTGCTATTTGTGGTGGTGGTCGTTACAATGGTTTAATTGAACAATGTGGTGGAAAACCTCTACCAGGCATTGGTTTTGCTATGGGAATGGAAAGGCTTCTTTTAACTCTTGGATCGGAAGGAATTGATTTGAGCAATCTCTCTTTTAAACCTGACGTTTACATTGCCGCAATAGGTGGAAAATCGGAAGAAATGGCTTTTAAGATAGCCATTGAGTTAAGGCGGAAGGGAATAAGTGCGGAAAAAGATTACTTAGGTAAAAGTCTCAAAGCCCAGATGAAGGCTGCTGATCGCTTTAATGTAAAATATACGGTAATTCTTGGGGAAGAAGAATTAAATGCTAACAAGGTACTTATCAGAAATATGACTACAAGTGAACAGGAAGAAATTGACATTTCGGATCTAATTAGCCATCTAGAAAGGGGTTTAAGGTAAAATGAGTAATAGTACTTTAAAATTAAAACGTACACACCAATGTAATGATGTAAACCAAAGTGATGTAGGTCAAGATGTAGTAGTTATGGGATGGGTGCAAAAAAGGCGTGACCATGGTGGCCTAATTTTTACTGACTTAAGAGACCGTTCCGGTCTAGTACAGGTTGTTTTTAGCCCGGAAATTGAAAATGGTGCTTTTTTGCTTGCCGAAAAAATTCGTTCAGAATATGTAATTGCTGTTAAAGGGGAAGTTGTTTTACGTCCGGAAGGAATGATTAATCCCAATATTGCTACTGGACATATAGACATTATGGCTAAAGAACTGGTTATTTTAAATAAAGCTAAAACACCTCCTTTTTATCTTGCCGATAATGTTGATGTAGACGAAACTCTAAGGCTTAAATACCGTTATTTAGATTTAAGAAGACCAGAAATGCAAAAAAATCTCATCTTAAGGCATAAAACAATTAAGGCGATCCGAGACTTTTTAGACAATAGGGATTTTCTAGAGATTGAGACACCTATTTTAACAAGGAGTACACCGGAAGGGGCTAGGGATTATTTAGTACCGAGTCGTGTAAATGAAGGTAAATTTTTTGCTTTACCTCAGTCACCCCAAATCTTTAAACAATTACTAATGGTGGCCGGTATGGAAAAATATTTCCAAATTGCCCGTTGTTTTCGTGATGAAGACTTGCGGGCAGATCGTCAACCAGAATTTACCCAATTAGATTTAGAAATGTCTTTTATTGAACGGGACGATATTTTAACTTTAATGGAGGAAATGATTGCTTTTGTTTTTAAGCAAACATTAGACAAAGATATTAAAACTCCCTTTAAGAGATTGACTTATAAAGAGGCTATGGATCGTTTCGGCTCAGATAAACCTGATCTACGGTTTGGTTTGGAGCTAGTTGATGTGACTGAGGATGTAAAAGAATCTGAATTTAAGGTTTTTAGTGAAATTTATAAAAACGGCGGCTTAATAAAAGGGATTAATGCTCAAGGTTGTGGCAATTACTCACGTAAAGAAATAGATGACTTAACAAAATATGTAAATATCTATGGTGCGAAAGGCCTGGCTTATATAATTGTAACGGAAGATGGGGTTAAGTCCCCGATTGCTAAGTTCTTTACCAAGGAAGAAATTGCAAATTTACTTGCCAAGTTCCAAGCTCAACCTGGAGATTTACTGTTATTTGTTGCTGATAATAAAAAGGTGGTCAATGAAAGTTTAGGACACTTACGTTTAGAATTAGGCAAACGGTTGAACTTAATTAATGCTGATGACTTAAATTTCTTATGGGTTATTGATTTTCCGTTACTAGAGTGGGATGAAGGTGAAAAACGCTTTTTTGCTATGCACCATCCTTTCACATCACCGGCTATTAGTGATTTACCTTTAATGGATACAAATCCCGGAGACATGAGAGCTCAAGCCTATGACATGATTTTAAACGGAATTGAAATAGGCGGGGGAAGTATTCGGATTTTCCAACGGGATATTCAAGAAAAAATGTTTGATCTTCTTGGCTTAACTCCTGAGGAATCTCAAGAAAAATTTGGTTATTTATTAGATGCTTTTGAATATGGTACACCCCCCCATGGTGGTATCGCTTTTGGAATTGATCGTTTAGTTATGTTAATGGCCCAAAAAGACACTATCCGGGATGTTATTCCTTTTCCTAAGACCCAAAGTGCCACTGATTTAATGATGGATGCGCCATCAGAAGTAAGCTCAAAACAACTAAGAGAGTTGCATATCAAGCTTGCAAAAAACAAATAAAAGATTATTAACCACAGATACACACAGATAAAAGATATTTTTATAACCACGGGCCCCTATCGGGGCTACAGATGAACACGGATTAAAATAAATAAAAGACCCTAAATAAAGCGACCCATAAGTACAACATGCAATCCGTGTTAATCTGTGTTCATTTGTGGCTTAAATTTTAAATACCCTAAAGTATAACATGTAATCTGTGGCCCAAAACTTGAAGATGAAAGTATTTTGTGTTAACATCTTCTTAAGAGCAAGGTTTTGATTTCCCTACTGTGTACGTGGGGCAGTTAGGTAGTTTTGAGCCAACACTTTTTTAGCGGGAGCCTGACTCTGGCTGTGTAATAAATGCCCTTTTCGAGGGACTTATGAAACACTCAGGAAGGCACCCACCTGCGGGAGCAGGTTCAAAACTCCGGCACCACGGCATGTGTGGGGTTTTTAAACGCAGTTTACTGCATATTTTTACTGTAGGAAGTAATATACTTTGTCATTTTGCAAAGTGTCAAGGATTACAGTATGGAATGCGCGCTTTAAGGGAACCGAAAATGCGCGCATTTCTTGTGGGTAGGCATAGATTAATTTGTTAGGGGTGAACCTCTTGTCCCAAATCTTTGATCGGACTAAGTTGTTAATTGGGGAAGAAGGTCTGGAGATTTTAAAAAGATCCCATGTAGCGATATTTGGTATAGGTGGAGTAGGTTCGTTTACAGCTGAGGCTTTAGTAAGAGTAGGAGTAGGCAAATTAACATTTATCGATCATGATGTAGTTGATATTACAAATATTAATCGACAGATTCATGCTCTTTATTCTACCATAGGACAACCTAAAGTTGAGGTAATGAAAAGTAGGGTAAATGATATTAATCCGGAAGCACAGATATTTGCAGAAAAAGTATTTTGTACTCCAGATAATATAAATGAAATTTTAATGGGACAATATGATTATATAGTTGATGCTATTGATAATATTACCGGAAAATTAGCTATTATTGAATATGCAGTAAAAATGCAGATACCTATAATTTCTAGCATGGGAGCTGCTAATAAGTTAGCTAATCAAAATTTTCAGGTAGTTGATATTAGTGAAACTAGAGTCTGTCCACTGGCTAAAGTAATTAGAAAAGAACTCAGAAATAGGGGTATCTCTCGGGGTATCAAAGTTGTTTATTCACCTGATCCCATAGTTAAGCCAGATAAGGCTAATTTGGAAAATACCTCCGGTAAACGGGAAATGCCAGGAAGTATATCTTTTGTACCTCCTGTAGCCGGTTTAATAATCGCAGGTGAAGTAGTTAGGGATTTGTTAAAGATATAGTGACGGTTGATTGTTATAAAAATTAATTGACAATTATTTGATTATGGGCTTATAATTAAAACATAATACCCCTAGTAGGTATTGGAGTGATAAGGATGATGAGTGCAGAAAAACAAAACATTTTAAAAAGGCTTAGAAGAATTGAAGGACAAGTAAAAGGAATTCAGAGAATGATTGAAAGTGATGCCTGTTGCACCGATATTCTTGTCCAAATAGCTGCTGTCAAAGCAGCAGTTAATAAAACTGGAACATTAATTTTTGAACATCATGCAAATGAGTGTCTAACAAATTCTCTAGAATCTAAATCACAGGAAGATGTTGTTAAAGAATTAATGAAGGTTTTGACAAGTTTTATAAAATAGGAAAGGGGAAACACCTCTATCTAAGGTTTCATTCCGAGTCGAGGCATGTCCCCAATGATGGAAAGGGGAGATTCCTCTTTCTGGGTTCATACTAGGCTGAGGAATGTCCCCTAGAAGGATATGAGGTTGATAATAATCTACATAAATTAAGAAATTTAGGAGGTTTTTCTATGTCTAATTTGGTTACTTTTACTGACGAAAATTTTCAAGAGGAAGTTTTGGGAGCTAGTGAACCTGTACTAGTAGATTTCTGGGCTGCTTGGTGCGGACCTTGTAAAATGATTGGTCCTGTTGTAGAAGAACTTGCCAATGACTTTGCCGGCAAAGCAAAGATTGGAAAATTAAATGTTGATGAATATGGCAAAACTGCACAGCAGTATGGTGTAATGAGTATACCTACATTGATTTTATTTAAAGATGGTAAAGAACAAACACGTGTGGTAGGATTTCGTCCTAAAGGTGAATTAACTAAGATGCTTGAGGAAGCACTTTAATTAGTGACTGGTGACTAGTGATTAGTGACTGGTATTAGTAAGCAAAAAGGGTCAATTGAATTGACCCTTTTTTTGTTTGCGAGGCATGTTGCCGAGCCGATGGTTTGAAAGAAAACCTATCACCTAGCTAATGGGAAGATAAGCTGTAGGCAAGGGCGTTTTCGGTGACGAAAGGGTCTGAAGGAAGCTGAT
>JBMNUR010000017.1:0-21390 GCA_050946395.1 Peptococcales bacterium | reverse complement strand
CATTTCTTATCCGTCCTTTCATAAAGTATAATTCATAAAGAGACACAGTTTAATATATTTTATGTAAATTCAGCTAAAAAAGTGCAATACTTAATCTGTATGCTGTAGTTTAAAAGAGGTGGCAACGTGATATTGCATTATAAGGGGGCAAGGCTGTAGTCACTATAAAAACCAATTGTTTGACAAAAAAATATTGGATATAGCAGGGAATACAAGAAAGATGCAGAAATAATAATATTGACTATTGGCAGCGTTACGCGTGGCTTACGCGTTAGTGCTTATATATAGGAGGGAAATGATGGACACATATTTCGGAAACTTTATTGAAAAGATCCCACAAGATATTCATTCAGTTACGAAATCATACATTTGCCGTTATATTGCAATATTCGAACCAGAAGAATTTATTTTTGGAGATGTATTGTGTTTCGAAGATTATCATTTTGTATTATTTTTTTCCAACCCTCCTTTAGCAACTATTGATGGATGTTACTACCAATTTAAAAAGGGGAGCCTTATCGTTATACAACCAGGCTCGGTAGTTTCAATTTTACCAACTGAAAAAACAAAGTGGATCAAGTACATAGCAATTTCTGTTAAGAAAGATTTCTTTGAAAAAGTTGCCTTCCAAATTGCAAATGAAGGAGAGTTTAAATTTAAGTGTATCGAAAATTTTTACAGTAAACAACTATTAGACCTAATTGGCAGTTTTCAGCTTGAATTAATGAATTACGGTGAATCTTACCCATTGATGCTTGAAAGCATATCCACGCAGATAGTATTTCAATTGATTAGAGATATAAACACTAATACAGGTAAGATAAGTAAAGAAAATAAGTATATTAGTAAAGCTATCCAATTTATGCAAGACTATTACAGCTCTAATATTTCCATTAACGATATTTGTAATATGATTTATCTAAGCCCCTGTCATTTTAAAAGGGTATTTAAGGAGTACACAGGCAAGACGCCGTATCGGTATTTAACGGAGATCAGATTAGAAAAAGCAAAAGAAATATTAAAAGAAAAGGAAAATTCAGTGGAGGAAGTAGCCAAACTTTGCGGATATGTAAATTCCGGGCATTTTGCTACAGCTTTTAAGCAATATGTAGGAATAACGCCATCTGAATATAAGAGAATAAGTGAATAATAAATGTAAAATGTTTTAAAAACTGTTCGCTATTTGCTTGAACAGTTTTTTTGTGCCATTAAAGAGGCAGAGCAAATATGGGGGAAATTTGTTGCGGTTAGTTATTGGAAAAAGAGGGTACTTTTTGAAAATAACATGAGATTTTTAGAAATACCATAACATGTGATAAATGTTATGGTAAATATTGGGTTAATGACGATTTGTTTTAAGGAGGATTGGATTATGAGAAGAAAATTTTTAGCTATTTTTTTGTGTTGCGTAATGCTTATGCAATTATTTTCCGGTGTTACCCAGGCAGCTTCACTCTGTATAGAAGACCCAAGTATTGCTTACGATTCTAAAAAAGACCAATATTTACTAGCCTATACATATCAAGAAGATTCTCCAGGTTCGGACTTAAAGCAAGTTATACGTTACGTAATGGTTAACAGTGATGGTAGTAGGGGAGAGGAATTAGAGGCATCCGAAAATACCAAATTTCAGAGAAGAACTCCTCAAGTAGCTTTTGCAAGGAACAGTGAAAAATATTTGGTAACATGGTGGGAAAAGGACAGAGGTATCGTAGGTCAGATAATAGATAGCGATGGTAATTTGCCAGGGGGACTTAATAACTTTACTATATCAACTTCCGGTACGAATCATCAAATAGCCTACGATAGTGAAAATGATAGATTTTTAGTTGTTTGGCAGGAGAGTGTTTCTTCTTGGGATCAGGGTAACCTCTATGGGCAAATTGTAAATCCAGATGGGACATTTTTTGGCGGTAAAATTGAAATTATGAAACGCTCTAGAAGCCAAGTAGATTCTGCTGTTGAATATGATAGTATTAATAAAAAGTTCTTAATTACCTGGCGGGATGATAGGACTTCGGAAAATAAATATGATTTATTTGGTAAGTTTATCAATCCCGATGGAACACAACATGCCCCCGAATTCAAAATCTCTGATTATAAAATTTCCAATTGGGGGGAATTTTATTATCAAGAGGATTTAGATTTAGAATTTGATGATAAAAATGGCCAATTCTTATTAACTTGGAGTGGGAGACCTGGTTATCAATATGGAGATTATAAGATATTTGGCCGCTTACTTCAACTTGATAAAGATTATACTATTGATGATCGATTTCTTATTTCCGAAGTAAAAGGTAAAAGTTTATATAGGCCATCAGCGGTATTTGAAAAGGAGCAGAATAAGTTCCTAGTAGTTATGGATCAAGATGAAAATACCAATATTGACATCTTGGGGCAATTTATTGATGCCACAGGAAACTTGATTGGAACTACCTTTTCTATTGTAAAAACACCGTTTTATGAATACTGGGCAAAATTAGTTCCGACATCAACTCCAGGTCAATATTTATTAGCTCATAACCAAGGAACCTCTAAAGGGACTTGGTCTAAAAGAATTGGTACAATATTTGTCAGTAATCCTGATACACAACCTCCTGTTTGGCCAGAAGGCAGTGAATTAACAATATCAAATTTAACTAATAATAGTTTAACTCTTAACTGGGAGCAAGCCCAAGATAATGTCAAGATCAATTTATATGAAATTTACCAAGATGGAACACCTATACGGAATGCTATTGTCATGGGCGATGTTACTTCTTATGATGTAACGGGCCTTGTGGAAGGCCAAGAATACACTTTTAGCATAAAGACCTGTGATGCGGCAGGAAATTGGAGTGCTGATGGTCCATCAATAATAGTAAAGGTAGTAGCAACCACCACATTTACCGTGACTTTTGACAAAAACGGCGGGGAAACCGAGGCTGATCCAACGACAAAGGCAGTAATTGGCGGTGAGGTAGTCGGTGCTTTGCCTACGGAGCCCACGCGCACAGGTTACACCTTCGGCGGCTGGAATACTCAAGCAGACGGAAGCGGAACGGCTTTTACCGTAGATACTCCGGTCATAAGAGATATCACAGTTTATGCCCAGTGGACGGAGATACCTCCTGTCACCTATACTGTAACTTATGATGGTAACGGTGGGACGGGTGACCCCCCGATAGAAAGTGATAAAAGAGTTGGTAAAACCTTTGCAGCGGCAGCCAATTGTTTTATAGCACCGTCCGGTAAGCAGTTTAAAGAATGGAACACCAACGCAGATGGAACAGGAGAAGGTTATGCACCTGGAGCCGATGTAACTATGCCTGACGGTAACTTAACCCTATATGCAATTTGGGAGGATATTCCTGCAAATCCCTCCCTTAATCCTACATCAGTGAAATATGACCCGGCAGATCCGACTGACGTTACTACTTTTATTAACTGGGGCAGCAGTGCTAAAACTGTCACAGATGTGGTTTATGGAAGTGAATCCTTAATACGAGGTACGCAGTACAAAACAGATGAGAATTCACTTACTATCATAAAGGATTACTTAATTAGTTTGGACATGACAGAGGGAAAAACCGTAGCTTTTGCTGTATATTTTGATGACACAAATAGAAGCATATTGAACTTCATGGTAACCGCAGGCGAAATACCATCAACAGTCTATACCGTTACCTTTAACAAAAATGGTGGAGACACTGAGGCCGATCCAACGATAAAGACAGTAGTTTCCGATGAGACAGTAGATACACTACCTATGGAGCCCACGCGTGCAGGTTATACATTCAGTGGCTGGAACACTCAAGCAGACGGAAGTGGTACGGCTTTTACGGTAGATACTCCGGTTACAGGAGATATCACAGTTTATGCTCTGTGGACGGAAGTACCCCCTGCCACCTATAGTTTAACAATTACTGCAGGCACAGGGGGCAGTATCACAACAGGTATAAGTGGCAATTATAAGGCAGATGAAGTAGTTAACATCAAAGCTACACCAAATAGTAATTACCTTTTTAACGGATGGACTACTTCCAATGGAGGAACTTTTGCAGACGCAAGTAGTGCAAGTACGACATTTACTATGCCGCCCAATCCTACTACTATAATGGCAACCTTTAAATATAACGGTGGTGGTGATAGTAGCAGTGGTTCATCTACTCCCAAAACCGTTGAGAGTGTTAAGGAAGAAAATTCAAATGGAGTAATAACTATAAAAAATCCAGACACGGGTAATAAGTCATCGAAAAATACCTTAATCCCCTATTATTTAAAAGAAGGCCGGGAAATCATTGTAAAGTATAGCATCATGGAAAATGGTCAAATCCAATTTGTTGGGGATAAGGCAACAGAGTATTTGTATAAAGACAATAGCAAAAGCTTTTCAGATATCGAAAATCATTGGGCAAGAGAGGATATTGATTTTGTAGCCGCACGAGAATTGTTGGGAGGCATAGGTGATGGCATGTTTAGCCCCGACACATCTATGACCAGGGGCATGATGGTCACCGTCCTCGGTAGGTTATGGAAAGCAGACTTTGAAGGCATCACAACTTCACGTTTTACCGATATTAGTATAGATTCATATTATGCGCCTTATGTTGAATGGGCTGCCCAAAACGGTATTGTGCATGGTATCGGCGATAATCTGTTCGCCCCCGACCGAGCCATTACCCGTGAGGAAATGGCAGTGATACTTGCTAATTTCGTAGAATTTTCCGGTTTAAAGCTGACTGAGGTTAATAAAACTCCAATTCTATTTTTAGATGAAAGCATAATCTACCCATGGGCAAAGGATAGCGTAACTTTCATGCAAAAGGCAGGTATTTTAAGTGGAAAACTGAACAATTTATTTGATCCCAAGGGTACAGCTACAAGAGCCGAGGTTTCCGCTGTTTTAAAACGGTTTATTACTAATATCGTCAAATAAAGTGGTCAGTTGCAATAAATTGGTTAAGGAATAAATACCTTTTAAAAAAGAGGGTGTTTATTCCTTTTTTCTTGTGATAAACTATTGTCCAGTCCCCTGGAAATAGAAGTACATATTTACTAAGGCCTAGGGAAAATTCCTTTATTACCCTATCTTTTTAGCCTTACCGGTAATATCGGAAATATGACTAACGACTAATGGAATTTATGATGTGATAAATAATGATTATGTATCTTTTTAGATAACATTAGGGGAAAACTATGCAATTATTTATTAGTAGTTTATAATTAAAGTAAACTATCACCATCAAGGTGAATAATATGAGGTGTTTAGAAAATGAAAAAATGGACAAGTCTTATTTTGATGCTCTTTTTAGCCTTTAGCTTTTTTACTGGTTGTGGACCTAAGGATGCTCCCAAGGAAGTTAAAGAACCGGAGATAGCTTCACCAAAGACCACCTTCCGCATTGCATCCTTAAAAGGGCCTACAACTATGGGAATGGTACAACTGATGCAAAAACAGGAAGAGAGTAAAACACTACACAATTATCAAGTGGACATGTATGGTACTGCCGATGAGTTTGTCCCTAAACTTGTCAAAGGGGAGATCGATGTAGCTCTTGTTCCTTGTAACCTGGCAAGTGTTCTTTATAACAAAACCCAAGGTGAACTTCAGGTAGCAGCCATTAATACCCTAGGGGTCTTATACATTGTGGAGAGTGGTAACACTGTTCAGTCCATGGAAGATTTACGTGGCAGAACTATTTATAGTACAGGAAAGGGAACTACTCCTGAATATGCCTTGAGATATTTATTAGAACAAAATGGCATTGACCCCGACAAGGATGTTACCATTGAATATAAGAGTGAATCTACTGAATTGGCGGTAATGCTTGCCGATTCGGAAAATACTGTGGCAGTTTTACCTCAGCCCTATGTAACAGTAGTACAAATGCAAAATGATAAAGTACGAATTGCTTTGGATATGACTAAAGAATGGGATAAAGTCAGCAGCGATAGTGGAATGGTAACCGGGGTTCTTTTGGTACGTAAAGGCTTTGTGGAAGAAAACCCCGTTGCTTTTACAGAATTTTTGAATGAGTATCAAGCTTCCACCGAATTTGTTAATAATAATGTGGAAGAAGCTGCAGCTTTGGTAGAAAAATACGGGATAGTTGCTAAGGCACCAATTGCTGTCAAAGCTATACCCCAATGTAACATCACATATATTGAAGGAAAAAGTATGCGGGAAAAAGTCAGCGGGTATTTGAAAGTATTATTTGATGCCAATCCTCAGTCGATAGGAGGAGCTTTACCAGGAGATGATTTCTATTACCAACGATAGGAAAAAGGTCCGCAATATCCTGATTATATTTTTCTGGCTGGCCATCTGGCAAGTTGCCAGTATGTTTATTCAACAGGAATTAATATTAGTATCACCAATGGTGGTTGCCAAGACTTTATTTTCCTTAATTGGGGAGAAATCTTTTTGGTCTGCTATTTTGTATTCTTTTTTACGTATTGTTTTTGGTTTTTTGTTAGCTATTATCATAGGAAGTTTTCTTTCTGTGATAAGTGCCGCCAGTGGAGCTATAAGAGCCTTATTGGCACCTTTTTTCGGGGTGATAAAGAGTATTCCCGTAGTAAGTTTTATTATTTTAGTTTTAATTTGGACCGGAAGTGGTAATCTTTCAGTGGTTATTAGCTTTTTAATGGTACTTCCGATTATTTATACTAATGTATTAGAAGGAATACTTCGAACTGATTATAAGCTTTTAGAAATGGCCCAAGTGTTTCGAGTTTCTTTTTTAAGGAAATTACAAGCTATTTATATACCCCAGACTATGCCTTATTTTGCTTCCGGATGTAAAGTTGGGTTAGGGCTTTGTTGGAAGAGTGGGATTGCGGCAGAAGTTATTGGTTTACCTACTGGCAGCATTGGTGAAAAGCTCTACCAAGCTAAGATATTTTTAAATACTGGAGAACTTTTTAGCTGGACGATTGTTATTGTCTTGATTAGTTACTTATTTGAGAAGCTATTTCTAAAACTTCTTAGTAATTTTGAAAGAAGTTTAGAAAGGAGTATTAATCAATGACTATAGTGGTGGACAAAATCACTAAAAGCTATGGGGAGAAAATAGTTTTAGATAATGTTTCCATGAAACTTCGCTCTGGACAAGTCACCAGTTTAATGGGACAAAGTGGCAGTGGTAAAACCACTCTTGCTCATATTCTTTTAGGGTTAACTAAGCCGAATAGCGGAAAAATAGAAGGACTAACTGGCAAAAGTTTAGCCGCTGTGTTTCAAGAAAATAGGCTTTGTGAAGGGCTTTCTCTTATGGGAAATATTCGTCTGGTATTAAAGAATAAAATCGAGGATGAAAAAATTCTAAAAGAAATGAAAGAAGTAGGTCTCGAAGAGGAAACAGCCTATAGACCTGTGAGTCAACTTTCCGGAGGTCAAAAGCGGCGTGTTGCAATCTTAAGGGCTGTAATGGCCGAGAGTGACTTTCTAATACTAGACGAACCCTTCAAGGGCTTAGATAAAGAAACAAAGGAAAAAACTATGACTTATGTAAAAAAATCCATTATAGGAAAGACGGTATTGTTAATAACCCACGACTATCAGGAGGCCCAATTCTTCGGTGGGGAAAAACTTGAATTAGATTAGTAGGGAATGACCTTGTGTCGTTCCTTCTTTTTTGGAAAAGATACTGCAGAAAAAAGAAAAAAACCTTATAATGATATAAGATCAGCCTGTTGACAAAGTTATACAAAACAAAATCCATATAATTTTATCATTAGTAAAACTTGGCTTTTGCTTAGCTTTAAGCGAAAGCCCTAGTTGCACTTATGCCACCTAAAACTTTTTCTTTCATTTAGGCTTAGTGAAGCATTTGGCGAGTTTAGATAAAAAGAACGCAGACGGCTGAAGACCAGAATTAGCAACTGTTTGAACCGAAGGTGAGTTTTGCTAATTCCTGAAGCCGTTGAGTTCATTCACAATAAATTGTCTAAGCCAGCGTAACGTTGATAAATATGGAGTTTGTCTACATTCTGCCTTATAATGATATAAGGTATGAAAATGACTACTCTGGATTGGACCTTTACAAAGGTTACTTGGAAGCCATCAAATATAAGGAGATGAATTATGGAATTTATAGAAATAATCAAAGCAATTATTTTAGGTGTTATTGAAGGTATTACCGAATGGTTACCTATTAGTAGTACAGGGCATATGATTTTGGCGGATGAATTTATTCAGCTGAATATGTCCCTAGCATTTAAAGAGATGTTTTTTGTAGTTATCCAGCTCGGTGCAATTATGGCAGTAGTCCTACTTTATTTCGATAAGCTCAATCCATTTTCCAGAAATAAGTTTAGTAGCGAAAAACGCCAAACTTGGTCTCTCTGGTTTAAAGTAATTTTTGCTGTAATTCCTGCTGGTATTATCGGTGTTTTGTATGATGATATCCTTAATGATAAGTTTTATAACTATCAAACAGTCTCGATTATGCTTATTCTTTATGGTGTTTTGTTTATTCTCATCGAAAATAGAAATAAACATATGTACCCAGCTATAGTGGATTTTTCCCAGCTCACATATAAAACTGCCTTTATAATTGGTGTATTTCAGGTATTGTCTCTTATTCCGGGTACATCGAGATCTGGTGCTACCATTATTGGTGCTATGTTGGTAGGTACGTCGAGAAATATAG
The DNA here is from genome assembly GCA_050946395.1 of Peptococcales bacterium. Classification (GTDB taxonomy): domain Bacteria; phylum Bacillota; class Peptococcia; order Peptococcales; family BICA1-8; genus JBMNUR01. The sequence goes on along the minus strand of JBMNUR010000017.1, from coordinate 12,754 downwards.
CTGCCGAGTTTACCTTCTTTTTGGCAATTCCGGTTATGTTTGGAGCAAGTCTTTTGAAGATACTTAAATTTGGCTTGGCTTTTACAGGAGCAGAAATTGCTATACTTTTAATTGGTACAATCGTATCTTTTATAGTATCTATTTTAGCCATTAAATTTCTTATGGGCTATATTAAGAAAAATGACTTTAAAGCCTTCGGTTATTATCGAATTGTATTAGGAGTAGTCGTTTTATTATATTTCATGTTAGGAAGCTAGCAAGAATATGGGCCTGGAAGGTGCTGACCTTCCAGGTTTTTTCTTTAGTAAAATTGCCAAAAGATTCTGTCGTGGTATAATGTGGGTATAGTTCCAATCATTTTAAGAATTGTCTTAGCATGGCAGGTGGATAAGTATGACGAAAATACCCATAATTTTTGAAGACAATCATTTACTAGTGGTAACAAAACCGCCTAATATATTATCACAAGGTGATCATACACGGGATCCTGATATGTTAACTCTTTTAAAGGAAGATATTAAAGTACGTTATAATAAGCCAGGTAACGTTTATTTAGGATTGGTTCATCGTTTGGATCGGCCGGTGGGAGGAGTTATGGTTTTTGCCAAGACCTCTAAATCGGCAGCAAGACTCTCTGCTCAAATACAAAGAAGGGATTTTGTAAAAAACTATATAGCTATAATTCATGGAAGGCCACGAAAAGAGCGGGATACATTAATTCATTATTTATTAAAAAACAATAAAACTAACATGGTTTCCCCAGTTAGAAAGGGAATTAAAGGAGCCAAAGAATCGATTATTGATTATAACATTATTGATACAAATAATGATTTTAGTCTTGTGAAAATTAACCTGCATACGGGAAGGCCCCATCAAGTTCGTGTTCAGTTTTCGGCAATTGGTCATCCTTTATTTGGAGATCAACGCTATGGAACTAAAGTTAATAAGATGCGAGAGCAAATTGCTCTTTGGTCTCAGGAGATTGTTTTGGAACATCCTACTTTAAAGAAAAAGATGTCATTTAGTAGCCTGCCTAAAAAACAACGACCTTGGGATAAATTTGTCTTGGAAAGTCATTTTCTTGACGGAATAAAATTTCGGGATTAATATATTTATATAGGCAAAGTGGCTTAAATAGAGTAGTTTATAATGGCTTCTATGCTGGGGTAGCTCAGCCGGTAGAGCAATTGATTCGTAATCAATAGGTCGAGGGTTCAAGTCCCTTCCTCAGCTCCATATGAAAAGGGAGTTTTAAAACTCCCTTAAAGTCAACTTTAATATGGTCGATGGTGGAATGGTGGGAAAAACGGAAAAAATGGGAAGAAAAATGGTGAGAACGGTGGAAAAAATGGAAAGAATGGATGGAACGGCGGAAAGAACGGTGAAAAACCAAAAGTAGGCCCACCAAATTGCATTGGTTGCATGAATTGCCTATACATATATATAAACCTCCTTTTCATTTTTTGCGCATAACTATGTGTCCATGTGCTAATATATAATATGACATTAGTAGCAAAGAATGTTTAAGCATAATTTTATTAAATAATGATTAATGGTTATAATTATTTACTTAAACATCCTAATATTGTAAAAGTTCATAACAAGTAATAATAAGTAATAGCTATACCGGGGTAAATCTTTTCCCCGGTTTTATGTTTATCTAGTAGAAAAACTAAACGAACATTTTCTTTACTTTAAAAAAATGAAAAGAATGAAAAATTATAGGTGATCTTGTTTTAAAAAAAGTAATTATTGAAATAAACTACGGATAAATTATCCATATTTAAATTACTAGGAGTGGAGTGAATTTGATTGATTAAGATTGAGGAGAAAAAAGTAATAGTGACTGGAATAACCACAGAGTTTGGCCAAGAAATATGTAAGGTATTAGGTAATGCCGGGGCGTCTTTAGCTATTGTTGATAGTAACAAGATAAAGGGGGAAGAGGCTTGTCATGAACTGACATCCATGGGGATTAATTGTAAATTCTTTCAAGTAGATATTACAAAATCTCGGGAAGTAGACAATATGGTGGATACGGTACTAAAGGATTGGGATCAGATAGATATTTTAGTAAATAGTGCCGGTGAAGCAAAAGGTGGATTTATAACCGATATCACTGATGAGGAATGGGATGAGATGATAAATATTCATCTCAAAGGAACCTTTGTGGCCTGTCGCTCAGTTTTGCCTCATATGATTAAACAGGGACAAGGTAAAATAGTCAACATTGCTTCAGTTGAAGCCAAACAGGGTTTTCCCTTATCGGGAGTTCATTATAGTGCAGCCAAAGGTGGCATTATGGCTTTGACACGACAATTAGCTCTTCAGGTTTCTCCCTTGGGTATCCATGTAAATTGTGTAGCACCAGGGCCTACAGAAAAGGAATCAATTTTATTGTCCAATGAAGAAAATCTAGAAAATTTATTATCAAAGATTCCTTTAAATAGATTTGCTAAACCTATAGATGTAGCTTATGCTGTTTTATTTTTAGCTTCTCCCATGGCAGAATTTTTAACTGGAGAAACCATTGATATTAACGGCGGCAAATATTTTGCATAGGAGGAAATAATATGGAAATGTTAAAAATCGAGAGATTCTTAGAAGGCAAAACAGCCTTGATTACCGGTGCCTCAAGGGGTTTAGGACGTGAATATGCCAATGTTTTCTCTCAGGCAGGCGCAGATATAATTATAAATTATCAAAACCGGGAAGAAGAAGCGATAAAAACAAAAGAAATTGTAGAAGCCAATGGTTGTAAGGCTCTTATTTATAAGGCAGATGTTTCTGACGGTAGCCAGGTGAAGAACATGGTACAAGAAGCTTTAGCGACATTTGGCAAAATTGATATTTTGATTAATAATGCAGGGTTTAGCCAGCCTAAATTTTTTATGGATGTTAGTGAAGCAGAGTGGGATAAAATGATTAGTGTTCATTTAAAAGGTGCCTATAATTGTTGCCATTATGTTATTCCTCAAATGATCGAAAGACGTCAGGGGAAAATTATTAACATGTCCTCCCTGATTGGTAAAAGTGGGGGTGCTTGGGCCGGGACTCACTATGGTACTGTGAAAGCAGGTCTTATTGGAATGACCAAGTCTTTGGCGGGCCAGTTAGCCCCCTATAATATTAATGTAAATGCTGTGGCTCCGGCCTTTATTATCACGGAAATATCCAGTTGGCGAACACCTGAACAATTACGGGCCCATACTGAAATGACAGCATTGAAAAGAACAGGAAACACTTTAGAAGCTGCCCATGCCACTCTTTATTTAGCCTCTCCCTACGCAGATTATATTACCGGGTTTACCATGGATATTGGCGGCGGTGTCTACATGGATTAAATATTGGGTTGATAAGGGTAGGCATTATGTCTACCCTTTATACTTGCATCACACTGCTTTAAGTGCTAAATATGTTATATTCTCAGGCAATTCCTCCTTTTTAGCTTTTCCCCGCAGACTTTTTTAATAGTCTCCAGATCAGTTCTTCATATTGCTTAGGTATAAAGTATCTAGGTCCACATTTAATCCTTCCAAAGCACATTGAATAATATGATTTTCAATAGTAGTAAGGGTAATTCGCCGTTGTTTGGCGATTTGTTCTAGGGTTAATTTAGTTTGGTATAATTCAAAAGTTACTAAGTGGCTGGAGGTTTTATCAGCTTTTTTATACTAGTAATTAATATACTTTGCAATTACAAAGTGTCAAGAATTACAGTATCGGAATGCGCCCTTTAAGGGAACCGAAAATGCGCGCATTTCTTGTTGATAATAGGGTTTTATTAATTTCACTTTTAGAGAGTCGAAGTTTTCCGGGGAACATTTGAGAAACAATCACCGTCAAATAAATATTCTATATTTTAAATAGACTTAAAAATAGTATAGTTTTTTTAAAAAGTCATATCAAATTTTCTTTACTTTGGTCTTTAAATATTGTAAGTTTTAATCATAATATTATTTTTATAGTATAGAAATTATTAATCGAGGAGGAGTGAAAGATGGGAATTATTAAAGCAGTAACTAGTGCAATTGGTGGTTCACTGGCTGACCAATGGTTAGAAGTAATTGAACCTGACAATATGAGTGATACAACTGTTCTTACTAGCGGAGTAAAGGTTCGTACCGATGATAAGCGTAATTCCAATATTAGGGGTACTGATAACACTGTTTCAAATGGATCAGTTATCCATGTCTATCCAAACCAATTTATGATGATAGTAGATGGTGGTAAGGTAGTCGATTTCACTGCCGAGGAAGGCTATTATATTGTAAATGATTCATCACTTCCTTCACTGTTCAGCGGAAAGCTTAGTGATACTATAAAAGAGTCCTTCAATAGGATCAAATTTGGCGGTGTCACACCAAAAGCCCAAAAAGTATACTATATAAATTTGCAAGAAATAAAAGGTATCAAGTTTGGCACTAGAAATCCACTAAATTACTTCGACAATTATTACAATTCGGAGCTATTTCTAAGAACACATGGTACTTATTCCATAAAAATTACTGACCCACTATTGTTTTTCCAGGAGGTTATTCCCAGGAATCAAAATAGAGTAGAAATAGGAGACATTAATGAACAATATCTGGCCGAATTTTTAGAAGCTTTACAGTCAACGATGAATCAAATGTCTGTTGATGGTATCAGAATATCCCATGTAGCTTCAAAAGGCCGAGAATTAAGTCAATATATGGCTAATGTTTTAGATGAAGAATGGAAAAGGCTAAGGGGTTTTGAAATTCAGTCGGTGGGAATCGCTAGTATATCCTATGATGACGAATCTAAAGAACTTATTAATATGCGCAATAAAGGTGCAATGTTGGGTGACCCTAATATTAGGGAGGGATTTGTCCAAGGTTCTATTGCTAGAGGATTGGAAGCTGCCGGCTCAAACCAAGGGGGAAGTGCAGCAGCTTTTATGGGTATGGGCATGGGTATGCAGGCCGGAGGAGGTTTTATGGGTACTGCCTCTCAGACAAATCTCCAACAAATGCAACAAAATCAACAAGCACAAAGAAATCAAAATCAACCCAAAACTGCAATTGTTCCAAGTAACGAAGAATGGAAATGTTCTTGTGGGGCAGTTAACAACAGAAAATTTTGTGGTGAATGTGGCAAAAAGAAACCCGAAGAAAATAAATGCTCAAACTGTGGTTATGAAGTTGATGCCCAAAAACCAAAATTCTGTCCCGAGTGTGGTAATCCCTTTAATTAGTACGAAAATTTCCATTTGGGATGTGAGAAAATGGCTACTACTACTTTTAAATGCCCCAATTGCGGGGGAGGGCTACAATTTAACCCCCGAAGTCAAAAGTCAAAATGTGAATTTTGTCTAAGTGAATTTTCTGATGCCGAAATAGTTGAACTAAATAATAGAACCACGAAAGAAGTTATTGATAATTCTCTGAAGGAATATTCCTGCAAAAGTTGTGGGGCTCATGTAGTAACAGAGGAAACCACTTCAGCTACCTTTTGTTATTATTGTCATAACCCTGTATTAGTTACGGAAAGACTGGCGGGGGAATTTAGACCTTCTAAAATTATTCCGTTTACTTATAATAAAGAAAAAGCTATGGATAGTTTTTTAAGATGGGCCAAGTCCAAAAAATTTGTTCCCAAGGAATTTTATAGTACATCACAACTGGAAAAGATAACAGGTATCTATCTGCCTTATTGGATGGCTGATCTAGAAGCAAATATTGATTATTCCGGAAAGGGAACAAATCTTAGAGTGTGGCGAGTGGGTGATAAAGAATACACGGAATTTAAAGAATATAAAATCGAAAGGCAAGGTACTATTGATGTAGATAATGTTCATGAAGTCGCCTTAGGAAAAATTGATAAGGGGTTAATTGATTCTATATCCCCTTATGACGAAAGTAAAGCAATTGACTTTTCTATGTCCTATTTAAGTGGATTTTTTGCCGAGAAATATGATATAGAAAAAAATCAGGTAAAACCACAAATCGAAGAAAGAGTAAGAGGATATGCTACCTCCTTAATTCAAGACACTATTGGAAATTATGGGAAGATTTCTATGGACAAAGCAAATATGGATCTATCTATTAAAGAGTGGAAATATATTTTATTGCCTGCTTGGATTCTCACCTATAATTATCATGGCCGAACATATATCTATGCTGTTAATGGGCAGACCGGCAAATCCTATGGAGAATTACCGGTAGATAATAAAAAGCTGGGTATGACATCCGGAGCAATTGCGGGAGTAGTGTTTGCAATTACTTTAGTTGGGGGGCTTTTAGTATGGTAAAGAAAAATTTTTTGGTTAAAATAGCCTCCTTATTTTTACTGGTTTTTTTGTTTTCTTCCATTGGGTATTTGAGTGCTGAAAAGAATCTAGTAAACGACTTGGCAAGTTCTTTTACTAGTGATGAAATAAGCCAATTAACCCAAGCTGCTCGAGTTTTAGGTGAAAAATACAGTATAGATATTGTTATTGTTACTACCCAGAATGCTGAGGGAAAAAGCTCGCGGGCTTATGCCGATGATTTCTTAGAAGATAATGGATACGGCAGAGGTGAAGAAAGAGATGGCATATTGTTTTTAGTGGATTTTGATAATGGGGAAGCATATATCTCTACCTCCGGTAGTGGGATAAGATATCTAACAGATGAGAGAATCGAACTTGTCTTAGATAGAGTATTTGAAAAGGGCCTAGCGGATGGAAATATATTTGGTGCGGCAAGTGCATTTTTATCATCTGTGGGGGAATTTTTAGAAAGGGGTATCCCCCAAGACCAATACAATGAACCGGAAATTACCGGTAATACCCTAACCTTCATAGAAGGTGCTTTTGGTGCAGTAGTTTCGGCAATAACAGGCCTAGGTTTCTTTTCGATAATTCGAAATAAGTATAAAAGCAGACCAGGTACAAGGGTTTTTGAGTATAGGCAAAATAGCCATATAAATCTAAGTATAACAAATGATAACTTGATAAATACCTATGTAACCACCAGAATAATACCCAAAACTACTCCACCCAAATCTTCATCTGGAGGAAAAAGTACCACCCATCGATCAAGTAGTGGCCGAACACATGGTGGTGGTGGGAGAAAGTTTTAATAAAAGTTAATAAAACCGCTTAGCTCTAAGAGTTAAGCGGTTTTACTTATAATTGTTTATCCGATGAATACCAGTCGCAAGACTCCCAACTTTTATTTAGGAAAAGGGACACACCTCTTTTTGGGGGGTGATTCTAAGCAGAGCATGAAATTTATTCAGCTTTTCTTAGTTCATTAATAGAAATTTCATGCAGCACTGAGCGGTAGGACAGATAGTTTAGCACTTGTTGATGATCTAGTTGAATAGCTTTTATTTCTGAAACATCTTCTTTTAATTGTTTTACATCCTCTACTAACATTTTTATTTTCATATTGGTAGCTCCTACAACTTGAATGAGTTGGTGGATATGATCCCCTTGACTGATTAGCATATCTTTCATAGATTGCTGTTCGACTTTCAGCGAGTGTAGCTCTTGTTTCATAGATTGCTGTTCGACTTTCAGCGAGTGTAGCTCTTGTTTTATAGATTGTTGTTCGACTTTCAGCGAGTGTAGCTCTTGTTTCATAGATTGCTGCTCAGTCTTCAGTGCCTGCTGTTCTACTTCAAGCCTGTCCACTTTTTTATCAATACCGTCGACCTTGGTATTAAGGCTTTTGAGTTCTTCTAGGACTTGGTGTAAAATCTTTTCCATGGGTTTTCCTCCCTGATATTTTCCAATTATCAATTTTCCCAATGTTATCTCAATTATATATGAGGATATATACTTATACAATATGTGGGAGTGCAATTTCGATCCAGATTGTATAAAATATAATAAGCTAAATAAAGGAAATAGATACGGTTTTAAAAATCAAGGGAGGGTTCATTTTTGAAAATAATAGATGCACATTTGCATTTTAGTGATACATTACCTTTAAAAAATACGGCGGAAAACATTGCCCAAGTTGAATATACGGCAAAAGGACTTAGGCGGGAGTTTGCCGAAGCAGGTGTTATTGCCGGTATAGTAATGACAACGGGTAGAAGGAAACCTGGGCAAGGCATTTCCCAGGCAATAGAACTAACATTAGAGGATGGTACATTAGATTGTTTACTTGCTTGTGTGGGGATTAACCCTTTTGAGCTTAAAAAGAACAAAAATGAGATCGAAAAAATAGAAAGGGAGCTTACGAAAGATTGGGTGACCGGTATCAAAATATATCCCGGCTATTTTCCTTTCTATGCCTATGATTCCATTTATGAGCCTGTCTATGAATTAGCACGGCAACACAACATCCCTGTAGCTATTCATTGTGGAAGCACTCAATCTCCGGAAGGACTGTTAAAGTATTCTCATCCCCTGAATATTGATGAGCTGGCCGTTAAACACCGGGATATAAACTTTGTCATCTGTCACCTAGGAGTCCCCTGGGTAATGGATACTGCAGAAATTGTCGCCAAAAATATGAATGTCTATGCGGACCTATCTGGGCTTTGTGCCGGCAATAAAACTAAGGTAAAAGAAATACAACAAACTGAACCATACATAAATTATTTAAAACAAAGTTTAGTCTATGCCCATTCCTATGACAAACTCTTATTCGGAACAGATTGGCCTTTAGTACCTATAAAACCTTATGTTGAATTTATTAAAGAGTTGATACCTGATGCATATCGAGAAGATGTTTTCTATAATAATGCTTTAAGAGTTTTCCCCAAGCTGAGAAAAATGGTAGGTTAATTTAGTTTTCAACTGCTTTAGGTTTTAACTTTTGGATCATGCTGGGATTCTTATCCATGAGTAGAGCTAGTAAGGCCGAACCGAATATAATTACTGCTAAATAAAAAAAGTTATCTTGAACAGCTTGAATGGCAGCAATTGCGTAGCTCTCTGTGCCCTCAACAATTTCACCTCTGAAGCCTGCCCGGGCGTAATATCGGGAAATATCGATGCTTAATATTACTGTTAGGATATTGGTAGCCATAACAGTCACTATTTGTCTGCCCCAATTAAACATGGATGAGGCATGGCCAGATAAATAGCTGGGCACGTTGCCGAGACCGTAATCAGTCAAGGGCATTTTAACCATACCCATCCCAAAATAACGGAGACACATAAAAAAGACAATGGCAACAACACCCGTATTAAGCCCTGCTAGGCTCATGGAATAATTGCCTAAAGTTGCAATCAAGAGTCCCACAAAGACCAACATTCTACTGGATATTTTACCGAAAAGACGGTCAGATACCATATTACCAATAACCAAGACCACTGAGGGAAGAAGAAGGATGAGCCCCGCTTCCATAGGAGAATACCCACGAATAGTTTGAATATATACTGCGACAAGAATACCGGTTATGCTTATGGTCATCGACATTGTACAGTTAATAAGTAATGCGATAACAAACGGCCGGTATTTTAGTACTGTAAAGTTCAAAAGGGGTTCTTCACTTTTAGTTTCTCGAATGATAAATAACAGGATTAGAAGAAAACCTGTCACACAGCAGGAAATAAACTTAATATTCGTTGCACCCCATACTTCTACATTGGTAAAACCAATGAGCACTAGACCGGTCCCAACTGTCACCATCAGTATACCAATAAAATCTAATGATTTTGTTTTACGTCCAGGTTCCACAGGTAGGCTATGCCAGCTTAGGTATACAGCTAAAATTATTAGAGGTACATTTACGAGAAAAAGAAAATGCCAACTAAGAAATTGGAGTAACATTCCGGCTATTGAGGGACCTACTGCTATCCCTAGGGAATGAGTCATAACAGTAATACCTAAATAATGAGCTTGTTTTTCTTTGGGAATATGTCGATATAAGAGACTCATAGTACATGGTACAATTACTCCGGCTGCGGCACCTTGGAGCATTCTAAAGACTATTAGGCTATAAAGACCTTGGGCACCGGCACAGGCTAAAGAACAGAGCCCCATAGCCCCTAAGCCGGTTATGAACAGTTTACGATAGCTATAGCGTTCCCCAAAATAGCTGGCTAGGGGCATTACCATGCCTAGAGCCAGCATATAGCCTACCACTACCCATTGCACCATACGGATGTTAGTGTGAAATATTTCTATAAAGCTAGGTAAAGCAATAGTTACAGTGGTATTATTGAGCATGGTAGTGATCCCTGCCACCATTACTGCAGCCAGTAGTGCCCTTTGTTTTTTTACATCTTCTAAATAACCTACATTGTTTTTCATTAGATCGCCTCTATTATTAAATTTAATATGTCATATCAATAATGTTAAACATAAACTTGTAAATACCCTTTTTTATTGTAGGAATTCATATACTTTGCCATCTTGCAAAGTGTCAAGGATTACAGTACTGGAATGCGCGCTTTAAGGGAACCGAAAATGGGCACATTTTTTGTGAAGAATCAAAATGTATGGGAACAATACCTGCCTTTCCGCGTCTAGATACTTAAAGCTTAAAACAAAACTTAAGGAGGTTTCTTATGAATAGGAAAAAGGTTATTAGTATTGTTCTCACTGGTGCATTTGTGGTTGGAGGGATAGGTGTGGGATTTGCTAAGGAAAAGTTACCGGTAGAAATTATCCCAATTTCTGCTCCGATTGAAAAGGTGATTTCAGCCCCGGTGCAAACTAATTTTATTGATATTAAAGACCATTGGTCCTACGAGAATATAACTGTAATGGAAGCTAAAGGAATAATGACCGGAGTGGACGGGAAGTTTGAGCCCGAAAAGTATGTAAATGGAACAGAATTCACAACTTACTTAGATAAAATCTTTGATTTTGATAATGATAATCCAATATTTTTGGAGGAACTTACAACGGAAAATATCACCAGAATCGAAGTAGCTAAATCTATTGAAAAATCTTTTGAAGCTAAAAAACTTTCCGTAATGATGACTCTTATGTTCCCAGTTTATGCAGATACAATTAATTTAACACCTGAAGAAAGTTCTGCTTTATCCTTTGTCTTTAATACAGGAGTAATGAAAGGCAGAACCCGGGAAAATTTTCATCCTCACGAGCCTGTTACCAAAGCTGAATTGGCAGCGGTATTTAATAGAACTTTAAATCTTTTAGAAATTGCGCAGCCTTTCGAGGAAAACATTAATGAATTTCAGGATGAAACAATAATTATTATAAATGGTGTAATCAGTGAAGTTAACTTAGATGAAAATTCCAGACCTAAAGGTATTTTAGTAGAAAACAGTGATCTAAGTATGCCATCTTTTGACAAGATCGTTTTTTTAATCACCGAGAATACTACAATTATTAAAGAAGATATTGGGACTGAGGATTTACATAAGGGGCAAAAGGTGAGCGTCGGATATGTTGATGGACCTGTTGCGGAAATTTATCCCGTGAGGATTGAAGCAAAAACGATAAAAATATTAGAGTAGGTTAAGTTCAAGGCTATCCCATTAATATTTGGAATAGCCCAGCCTGTTGACAAAGTTATTAAAAACAAAATCCAAAATTTATCATTAGTGAAGCATCTGGCGAGTTTAGATATAAAGAACGCAGACGGCTGAAGACCAGAATTTGCAACTGTTTGAACCGAAGGTGAGTTTTGCTAATTCCTGAAGCCGTTGAGTTCATTCACAATAAAATTGTCTGAGCCAGCGTAACATTGATAAATATGGAGTTTGTCTACGTTCAAGGCTATCCCATTAATAATTGGGATAGCCTTAAAAATTGGTCAAGTGAATAAGGAAAATCAATTCATAATATATATTGACTTAAATTTTCTTTGGTACTATAGTGCAAATAAGAAAACATGTAGATAATTAATAGATTGAAATTAAAGGTGACATTATGAAAAAGTTAACGAAATTTACATGGGAAATTGAAAAAGAACGTATTTTTCGCATAATGAAATGCCATTTGGAAAGCCCTATGTATCATAATTTATCTGATATTTTCGACAACCTTTTAAAAGATATTAATAACTTTATTGACCCATTAGGGGTGTATAGTTTTATTGATATTCCGCAAAGCTTTAAATCATATAATATTATAAACTCTCGAAAAGTAGTATTGTTTTTTCTAACCTTAGGTGAAAGGGTTAGTCTAAAAATAAATGAGTATTTTACTGAAGGTGAATATTTAAAGGCAATGTTATTAGAGGTAATGGCTGATGAAATTCTTTTTAAAATGACTGATCAGTTATACTCTAATGTACTTTTAGAAGCGCGGCAAAATAACTGGAATTTATCTACAAGATATGAGCCCGGCAGCGAAAACGTTCCTTTACATGTACAAAAAGATATTTTCAACCTTTTAAATTTAGGAGAACTAGGTATTTCCTTAAGCTCAAATTTTATGTTGATGCCATTAAAGTCAATTACCTTTTTTTGTGGAGCAGGAGAAGGAGTATGTGAGACACCCCAGATGCATGATTGTTCTAAATGTAATATAAAAAAATGCATGTTTAGAGATGAAAAATAATATAGTTGCCTCACCACCTCGGGTAGTGATATTAGCCAAAATACTATTTTAAAAATTTAAGATATCGGAGATTTATTGAAAAGTCACCTAAAGATTTTTCAGAATAATTGCACAAATATTTAAATTTAGCAGGAATTTTTGGCTTTAACAAGAATACAAACTATAAGCATTTTTTATCATATTTAAAAACAGTTATGAATACTAAGTATTAACAATTTATTATCTTTATTAGGTAATTGCAAAACTCACGATTAAAAGAAGCGCAGAAAGACCCTGTGGAAGAAAGAGTTCTTTTAAAAAAAGTAGTAAAT
>JBMNUR010000016.1:0-22691 GCA_050946395.1 Peptococcales bacterium | reverse complement strand
TAATGTAACATATCTTTATTACTAAGGACCGTGACAAGCCTGACTAGTCATTAAAAAAGGACAAACATATTATTAAATCTTGTGCAGGTAAAAACCTCAAAGAAAGGAGTGGCGAAAAAAACTTTTTATAATTTATTTTACCGAAAAAAATATAGGAGGGTAATGCAATGAAAAAAGGTTTAGCTATCTTACTCGTTTTATCTTTAATGTTTTTCATGTTTGGCTGCACATCCAAACCGGCTCCTCAGCCGGAACCAAAACAAACTACTACCGAACCAAAAGTAGAAGAAAAAGTTTATAAGTTTAGGCTCCAAAGCGTTAACCCTGCTTCCAGTATGTACTTTGCCATGCTTCAAGATTTTGCGGATAGTCTCAATAAAATGTCCGGTGGCAGACTTCAAGCGGAAGTTCTTCCTGATGGCGCAATCGTTCCTGCCTTTGAATTATTAGATGCCGTTAGTGACGGTATTCTTGAAGCAGGTAATGGATGGACAAATTACTGGTCCGGTAAACATCCTGCTTCTACTTTATTTGGTGCACCGCCGGCTGGAGCTGGAACTGGTATGGACCAAACTGCTCACTTGTCATGGTTCTATAACGGTGGCGGACAAGAGTTAGCTACTGAATTCTATCAAGACATCCTAGGAGCAGATGTAGTTCCCTTCTTAATAATTCCTGCTGGTCCGGACCCAATGGGTTGGTTTAAAGAAGAAATTAGGACTTACGATGATATTAAGAAGATTAAATTCCGTACTCCTCCTGGAATTCCAGGGGAAATTTATTCAAGAATAGGTATTTCTGCAGTATCACTACCCGGTGGTGAAATTGTACCATCAGCTCAAAAAGGAGTTATTGATGCCGCCGAATGGATAGGCCCGGCTGAAGACAGAGCTATAGGCCTTTATGATGTTTGGAAACACTATTATCTTCAAGGTTTACATCAGTCTACAGACTGTGGTGACTTTTTTATCAGCAAAAAATTCTATGATAGTTTGCCAACAGATCTACAGGCCATTATGACTGAAGCAATTATGTCAACACAGTATAAAACCATATTAACTAATACCAGTGAAAACGGAAAGGCTTTGTATGAATATACGAATAATCACGGAGTTACCGTACATGACACACCACCGGAATTATATGAGGAATATCTTAAAGTAGCTCAAGAAATTATGGATGAATATGCCGCTAAAGATGCCTTCTTCAAGAAAGTACTTGATTCCCAACGTGAATTTGCATCCACAACTGTACCCTATCAGGTAGAAGTGTTTAAACTTTATTCGTATCTAGGGCAAACTGCTCTTGAATAATTTTTAATGCCTTCAATATCTTGTTCTAAGATATTGAAAAGTAGGGCAGGAAAACCCGCCGAAATAACCTGCCCTACTTTATTTATACACACTATTTTAATGCAAAAAAGGGAGTTGAAACTTAGTGGGAAATTTTAATAAAATATTTAGGGTATGTGACAATATTTCCTTATGGTCAGGTAAAACCATTGGTTGGCTTGTAATCCCAATGATGTTAGCACTAGTTTATGAGGTCTTTGCAAGATACTTTTTTAATTCCCCAACTATTTGGGCATATGATATCACTTTTATGCTTTATGGTACCCATTTTATGATTGGAGCGGCATTTACCCTACTAAAAAAAGGACATGTTCGAACCGAGTTTATCTACCAACATCTTAGACCGAAATGGCAAGGTCTGATTGATTCTCTTTTTTATTTATTATGCTTCTTCCCGGGATTAATTATATTCTTCTTTGTGGCTATTAAGTATGCCCAAAAGTCCTGGATACTCAACGAACGTATGGTTTCCAGCACTTGGATGCCCTTAATTTATCCCCTAAAAACAATGATTCCCATAGGAATTGGACTTTTAATAATACAAGGTATTTCGGAGCTACGCAAAAGTATCTATGCAGTCCGCAATGATAGCATATTCCCTGAGGAGCTTGAAAGTGCAGGGGAGGGACATGACATATGAACCCTGAAACTTTAGGCATAGTGGCAATCCTGGCGCTTACTATAGTAATTTTTACTGGCTTCCCAATTGCCTTTATCCTTCTTTTTATGGGTATTATATTTGGTTATATAGGCTTTGGGGATACCGTTTTTAATCTCTTGACCTTACAATTCTTTTCAACTATGCGAGATACTACCTTAGCTGCTGTTCCTCTTTTTGTTTTTATGGGATTACTTTTAGAAAAAGCCAATATGGTAGACCGGTTATTCAAGATATTCCAACTTCTTTTAGGAAGAGTAAAGGGTTCCCTATACATTGCCGTTTTATTTACAGCTACTATTTTTGCCGCTGCTACAGGTATTGTAGGGGCTTCTGTTACTTTACTTGGTGTTATGGCCGGAAAGGTAATGATTAAAAGCGGATATGATGTTAAGCTTTCCGCCGGCGCTATTACCGCAGGTGGTACATTAGGTATACTTATTCCTCCTAGTGTTATGCTGGTAGTTATGGGGCCGGTAATGGGTGTTCCGGTAACTGAATTATTTACAGCAGCAATAATTCCTGGTATTATGCTAGCTTTAATCTATACAGTTTACTGTTTAACACGGAGTTTTATTAATCCCAAACTGGGCCCCCCTCTCCCGGAATATGAATTGCAAATATCTACAAATGAACTTGTGCGTGAAATAGTTTTGGGGGTACTTCCAGTTGCAGCCATAATATTTTTCACTTTGGGTACAATCATGGCTGGGATCTGCACACCTACAGATGCTGCAGCAATGGGTGCTTTTGGCTCTTTAATGCTCACTGTTATTTCCCGAAGGCTAAGCTGGAAAAATTTTAAAATGTCAGTATTTCATACTGTAGAAATTACAACTATGATTATGTTTCTTATCGCTTGTTCTAATTTTTTCGGTGCAGTGTTTTCTAGATTAGGTACGGCTAATATGATTTCAAATACTTTGCTTAGTCTTAATCTACCATCAGGTGTCCTTTTGGCAATTTCCTTATTAATAATTTTTATCTTAGGTTGGCCGTTGGAGTGGGTTCCAATTGTGGTAATTTACCTACCTATTCTTTCACCAATAATTCAACAGTGTGGTTGGAATGTAACATGGTTTTGTATCCTAGTAGCGGTTTGTTTGCAAACCGCCTGGCTATCTCCGCCCGTTGCACTTTCCGCATATTTTCTTAAAGGAGTTGTCCCTGAATGGGATTTGAAAGAAATATATCTAGGTATGATGCAGTTTATGGTTCTGCAACTCATCGGATTATTATTAATAGCTTTATTCCCTAATATTGCTTTATGGCTTCCGGCTATTTTAAAATAAAAATCATGTTCATGCTTGTAAGTTAAATATCGGAAATTTGCCAGTTAATTTCCCTACTGCCAAAACTTCTTAAAAACTTGTTGGCTTTAGAAAATGGCTTACTCCCCAAAAAGCCCCTGTTCGCAGAGAAAGGGCTGGGATGGGCTGATTCAATAACAAAATGCCGCGAAGAAGTGATTAAACTTTTTTTATCCTGGGCATTTCTACCCCAAAGTATAAATATTACGGGTTTTTCCCGTTCGTTTAAAATACGGATAACTTGGTCCGTAAATAGTTCCCAGCCTTTACCTTTATGGGAATTAGGCATTCCTTTGCGTACAGTAAGAACTGTATTTAAAAGTAATACCCCCTGCTTAGCCCATTCTACAAGATATCCATTATTAGGAATGGTACAACCCAAATCTTTTTCCAGTTCTTTAAATATATTTTTTAGCGAGGGAGGGGGGACTATGCCTGGTTTCACTGAAAAACTCAACCCATGTGCTTGCCCTGGACCATGGTAAGGGTCTTGACCTAAAATAACCACCTTTGTTTCCCTATATGATGTATAGTGTAAAGCATTAAAAATGTCATATTTATCTGGATAAATTATATGATTTTTATATTCCTCTATTAAGAATTGACGTAATTTTAAATAATAGTCCTTTTTAAATTCTTCCTCTAGAAAATTCGCCCAGTCATTCTTAAGTATTTTAGCCATTTTAGCACCTCATTATTATTTTGAAATAACGTGAGCTAATCTACATTAGCTAGTGACTGTAGACAAAGTAAAATAATATCCTGTATTAAAAGCAAAGCCATAACAATTATCATAAGCGAAGCCTTGGCGAGATTAGATAAAAAGAACGAGATGAGCTGAAGACTAGAATTCTCAGCTGTTTGAGCCCTTGGGCGAGTTCTGAGAATTCCTGAAGCCAGCGAGTTCATTCCTTAACCATGTTTGAGCAAACTTAGCGTTGATAATTGTATGAGTTTGTCAACAAGCTGAAGATAATCTACATTAGCTATCTTGATTTTCAATAAATCGGGCAACAAATGTACCGATTAATAAAGACCACACCGGAGAACTAATATTTATAATAGTAATATTAGAAGCAGCTATAATTAAAGCAAATGCTACACTAATCTTAAATTTTGGATTAGAAAAACTTAAATATAAACTATTACTAAATACTCCTAAAAGAGCAAAGCCGAGAAGAATTGATACAAAAGCTTGAGGTAAGGCCTGAATAAAAGGTACCAACTTCCAAGAAAATATACCAAATATCAAAAGAATTGTCCCAGAGACAATTGCCGCTATGTATCTTTTTTCCTTAATACCAGCATCTTGATCTGAACAAATCGCCGACATCATACCGGCAACATTCGCAGATTGGCCGCCGAAAAATCCTGTAATAATAGTAAATATACCACTTAAAGTTATGATCCGGTTAATCGGTGGATGATAATCATTTTGTTCCAAAGCACCTAGTCCTACAGCAGCATCATTACTTAAAACAAGTAAGGCAAGTGGAATTGAGACCGAAATGAATCCGAGAATACCAAACTCCGGGAGTTGTATTTGTGGAAAAACAAATGATGTTATTGATAACTCACTAATCTTTAATGGTTCTAATAAAAATAATAAAAATAGTGCTGTAAAAATTGCCGCAATAACCGGAGGAACCCTACTATTTAGCTTGCTAAAGACAAAGAAAGCGACTAAAGATAAAATACCAATTACCGGTAAGTTACTAATCGAAACTACAAAGCTAACCATGTATTTAAGAATCATTCCCGCTAACATCGCTGAGATAATTTGTTTTGGTACATATTTTAGCAGATTAGAAAAAGCACGCAAATAGCCAATTAGAAACATTATTAAGCCTGCTAAAACATATGATCCTATTAGCTCCTGATAAGTAAATTGTCCCGTAACCGTTACTAAAAAAGCAACACCGGTAATCGAATGCGCCCCAACAATTGGCATCCGATAATATAATGGAACTAAAATGCTAAAAACTCCCCCAAAAGCGTAAACGGAAAACATCCAAAGAATTGTCTGTGCATCTGTAAAGTTACCATTAGACGCGGCCTGTAAAATAAGAACCGGTGGCCCAGTTATAGCTAGTAATCCTGATATGATTCCTGCCGAGATGTTTTGATGATTCATTTCTTTAAGAATTCTCATTTTTCTTCCTCCCCGCATTTCTCATCCGAATAATTTTAAAACCTTTGGGTTTTATTAATTAAAACTTATACTTTTTTAAACTATAGGATAATCTAAATAAGAATGCAATATTAAACTCCTTATTTCAAAATAAAAACTCAGGAGAGAAAAGTTATGCCAAATTTCCCCTACCTCCCCAAAAGGGCTTATTTCGAACCGGATGCCTTAGATTACCCATTAGGTCAAAGGATCTATAAAACTATGAAGGAATTAGGTATTTCTATCCAAAAAACCCCTTCCCATAACCGGGTAACTGGAATTCCCGGTAAAACTCCCCAAGAAAAATATTATGAAGGTAAAAATACTTTAGTGGTGGGTGTTCGGAGAAGTAAAAGCTTTCAGACTTGCAAACCATCAGCTCACTTTCAGTTACCTTTAAATACCAGTTGCCCTGGAAAATGTGAATACTGTTATCTTAATACTACCCTAGGCAAAAAACCTTATCTGAGAGTCTATGTTAATATAGAAGAAATTCTTGGCATAACTGAAGAATATATTAATCAGAATACTCCAGAAATAACAGTTTTTGAAGGGGCTGCAACCTCCGACCCCTTACCCACCGAACCCTTTACAGGAAATCTAGCCCGAACTATTGAGTTTTTTGCCCAGCAAAAATATGGCCGTTTTCGATTTGTTACCAAGTTTACTAATGTAGAATCACTTTTAGCTCTTGAGCATAATAAACATACCCGCTTTCGTTTTAGTTTAAATAGTGATTATGTAATAAATAAATTTGAGCATAGTACTCCTTCTATGGACGAAAGGATAACCGCCGCTGGCAAAATTTCCAAAGCGGAATATCCTCTAGGTTTTATTATCGGACCAATCATTCTTTATAAAAGCTATCAAGAAGAATATAGGAAACTTTTTTCTATTCTGCGGCAAACCTTACATTCCGGAGCTTTCTCCGATTTATCCTTTGAATTTATCACCCATAGATTTACTAAAAAAGCTAAAAATCAAATATTAGAAGTATTTCCGCATACAAAATTACCTATGGAGGAAGAAGAAAGACAATTTAAATACGGTCAGTTTGGATATGGTAAATACATCTATCCCAAGAAATCAATGGAGGAGTTAAAAAGCTTTTTTATGGAACAAGTCAATGAATTTTTTCCCGAGGCAAAAGTTGAATATTTTGTTTAAACCTTACAGATGATTATTTTATAACCTTAGCTCATCTTTAACGATATTTTAAAAGAAAATCGTTAGCGTTCAGCTAACGATTTTCTAATATTAAATTTTATTCTTCAATATCGTTATCGGTAGATCTCCAAGAAGGATACGTATGTTGTTACTCAATACAACAGCGGCCAGTACTTTGAACACGATAGAACGCAATATAGGTGTTAAAGATAAAAAATTTAAGACCCCTAATTTTGCATATTAACCTCCTTTTATTTATGCAAAATTAGGCGTTTGCAAAACGCCCCAACCCGTATAAATACGGGGTTTTTCCTTACATAAAAAAATATAACTCCTCACCTGGTTATGGTAAAATTGAATTATCGAGAAACAAATTCACCAAACCAAGAAAGGAGTTATATATGCCAATTCTAACACATAAACAGCTTTCTTTGGCTGATATTTATTCCGATTGTTTCACTTCATTTGAAAATGACAAGCATCATTTTCTATCTCTTCTTGAAGAGAACCTTAACCTAGATGAATTTATTCCTCTTACTTTCTATAACCGTTATTATGCATCTACAGGTCGCCCTCGGGAGCATCAGCTTTCTTCCATGCTCTGGGCTTTGATTCTTCAAAGAATCTTTTCCATTCCTACTGATTCCCTTTTAATTACTTTCCTTAAATTCTCTAAAGAAATTAAAGAATTTTGCGGGTTTATCCGTGTTCCTGATGCTTCTAGGTTCACTCGTTTTAAACAAGAGTTTTTATCGGATTTGCAATGTTTCTTTGATCATCTTGTTGATATTACTGAACCGATTTGCCAAGAAATCGACCTTAATAAAGCTTCCATGACAATTTTCGATACATCTGGTATTGAAGCTTATGTTACTGAAAACAATCCCAAATACGCTCACAAAATCGTTAAACAACTTAAATCCTTTAAGAAGGCCAATGGTCTTGGCGATTCCTATGACCCTTACAAAGCAGCTTATGCGTCTATGCCTTCTCATTCTGCTTCTAACCCTATGATTAAACAACTTTATGTTAATGGTCATTTTTGCTATGTCTACAAATTTGGCATGATTACCAATGGCCTTGGCATTGTTAGAGATATCTCTTTCTTTGACAATGATTTTATTATGGCTCATCCCGACATCGTCCTAGAGAAGAAATCAAATTTTCCTGATGAAGATAAATCTCTCCATGATACTAAAGCTCTTCTTCCTGTTCTAACGGACTTTTTTAGAAAACATCCTTTGATTAAGCCTAAGTCTTTTATTGGTGATGCCGCCTTTGATAGTGCTGCTCTCTACAGCTCATTACTTAATGATTTGAACTTTGAAAAAGCTTTTATACCACTAAATTCTCGCTCAAAACTTTCTTACTCCAACTGTCCCATTGATGAAGATGGTATCCCATGCTGCCCACATGACAATTCACTACCCATGAAGTATGAAGGCACAGCCAAACGTAAGAACGGCTTAATTCGCTATAAATTCATCTGTCCCAAGGTTAAATGGACCAAATGCGATAATGGCAAGTACAAACGGCAATGCTTCTGCGAAAATCCCTGTACTAATTCTTCTAATGGTAGAATGTTTTACATATATCCAGAGAAAAACCTTAGAGCTTACCCTGGTACTATTCGTGGCTCTGATGAATGGATTGAAAACTATAAAATCAGAACTACTGTAGAACGTTCCATTCATCATTTTAAAGAAAGCTATAACGTTGCAAATCGGAAAACCCAGAATGCCAAAACACTTCATTCTGACTTATTGCTGGCTGGTATCACACAATTATTAACTGTAGTTTTAGCAGATAAAATCAACCAACACCAATATATTAGAAGCTTAAAACCACTTATCAGTGCATAATCATCATTTACTACTTTTTTTAAAAGAACTCTTTCTTCCACAGGGTCTTTCTGCGCTTCTTTTAATCGTGAGTTTTGCAATTACCTACTAACCCTAAACCTCTTAATCGGTGTGTACCCTTTATTCGTTGGAGACATCCCTCCAACCTGTAATGAATGTTCAAATGGAGGTGGGTCCCCTTTTTATAATAAAAACTATTTATATATCTTATTCTGGAGAGTTTTTAATAATCCTTCTGTTTTTAAAAATATACGTACAGCTTTTCAGAACTTGCGGGCAAACAGAGTACAGGTGATATAGTAATTTTCATACAACTGGGATCGCCATTTCGCTATCGCTCCTCACGATGACAGGATAGCGACTTCTCTTGCAGCAATGTTGTAAAGTGTAATAATTTATAGTATGTTTATCAATGATTAGAAAAAAAATTGGGTAGACACAAGATCTACCCCTACAGATACAAAAATAGGATTTACACATACACACTCACACACTTATATTTAGCTCTTCACTACCCAAAGTTTGGGTCAAATTCAAAAGGATAAGTAAACGACCTTCCAGTTTGCCAACTCCAACAATCCCACTTTGATTAAATTCATTTAGTAATGACGGGGTTGGTTCAACATCCTCTTCCGGCAATCTCAATACCTCGGAAACCCCGTCAGCGATAATACCCATAGTTTTTTCTCCTGCTTTAACAACTATTATTCTAGTTGAATCAGTTATAGTTGAATCAATCTGATAAAAGCGTTTTTTTAAATCAACTACAGGAATTACCTGGCCTCGTAGATTAAGGATGCCTTTAATAAAAACCGGAGCTTCAGGTATCTTAGTAATTTCTTGATAGCGCACTATTTCCTGAACATCAATAATATCTAACCCATATTCCTCATCTGCAAGGGTAAAAACAACAAGCTGCTTATCAACCATAAAAATTCCTCCATTTTACCAATATTTGTCCGATGACTACTAGCGGTAAAACTCCCATCTTCTGTTTAGGAAAGGAATATACCTCCATCTAGAGATTGATTTATATTATATTTAATTATAATATTCTTTCGACCTTATTTTACTTTTTCCTCCCGGATAGGAAGCAAGAAACTAGAAACAGGAAACAAGAAAAAAGGAAAAGAAAATTTTCTATAGAATACAATGAAAGTGTATAAATGTGGGGAGCAATTATAGGTTTTTCGTGCCCACGAATTAACGAATAGACGAATAGCTTTCATTGTACTGATACCAATGAAACTTTTCATGCTTGACGATTGGAGGAATTATTTAATGTTCATGTTTTTGAAAATAGATTCTTATTTTATTAAAACCGCATTTTTAATAGCTTATTTTGCTTTCTTATTATATGTCTTTGGTAAAGGCCGTGAAATGAGAGTAAAGAGAAAAGAAAAGGCTTTTCGCAATAAACTCTATGAAGTATTAAAAACAGAAGATTTACCACTATATAAGGGGCAAAAAACCATCAACTGGTCGAAAGTTTATAAAATGCTTAAAGAACTTCCCTCTTCACCGGAAAGAGATGAGGTCATGGCGATTGTTAGGGAGAGAAAAAAATAAGGGGGGCAAATGCCCTCTTATCCTTTATATATAATTTTTCCATCCACGTTTCGGACATCTTTTGTTCCGGTTAGGATCATAGTTTTTCTAAGGTCAGACATGAAATTATCTAACATAACTTTAATACCTTCCGCTCCACCACCAATAACTGCGATTGCCGGTAACCGACCTAAAACAACTGCATGAGCACCCAAAGCCAAACATTTTAATACATCCAAGCCTGTTCTAATCCCGCCATCTACTAAAACGGTCATTTTATCCCTAACTGCATCAGCAATTTCAGGTAGTACTTCTGTTGTACCAGGACAATGATCCATGGCTCTGCCCCCATGATTTGAAACTACAATAGCGGCTACTCCGGCTTCAGCCGCAACTAAAGCATCCTCAACAGTCATTATTCCTTTAAGTATTACCGGTAGAGGAGTACTTGACACTATCTCTTTTAATTGCTCAAATGTTTTAGGTTCGACAGATAGACCTTTAATGTTAGCATGAATTAAGGCCGCTGCATCAATATCAATTCCTACTGCCACAGCTCCAGCTTCTTCGGCATCCTTTATTTTAGTCAAAATCTCAGCCTGAGGTCTTGGTTTAATAATAGGTATAGCCAAGCCCGGATATTTTCGAGCACCTTCTAAACCAGTAGTATAAAGGGTGGGGTCGGGACCATCACCAGTCATACCCAAAGTTTCACCAAGCTTTGCTCCTTGCAACCAGTACTCAACTAGCTCTTCTTCAGTTATACTACTGTTCAAATTCATTTTACTTCCGGCCACTGCACCTAAAATAACTGGTAAAGCTAGCTTTTGACCAAAAATCTCTATCGACATTTGGGGCTCTCTTACATCATGAAGGGTATGCAAATTTAATTTATATGCAGCTAAAGCTTGAAAGTTATTAATGAACGAAGCCCCTGTTCCCGCACTACCCATACCTGGCATCTGGCCTCGGCAAACAACCCCATTACATACTGGACAAACTTTACAAACAGGATTGAGTTTTTCTCGAGCTTTGTCTTGAACTTCCTGCCAATTCACTGAAAATACCCCCTTATTTTTGAATATACTTTTAATATTCTAAATTAATCTAAAAAATCCCTTTTTTAAAAATAATTTTAGACTATAGTCGATAATCTTATTCTCTAGGCACTAATAAAAAGGGGATAGGGTTAGCTCAAGGATCTTCCTGGGGGACGTGCATGGAAGATACTCAAAACTATTACCCTTCCCCAAAATTAAATTCGTTGATTTGTCAATTCGTTAATTCGCCTGTTTGTCTTTCGTTAATATGTATTGCGTCTATTCGTATTAGGTTGATTAGAATATGTGGCGGATGACATGTAAGTAACATATTAGGGTTTCCTGAGCCAATGATAGGTTTTCGCGCCCACGAATAGACTAATTGACGAATTCGCGAAGTTCTATGGTAACTGCGACCCATCGTAAAAATCTTCATCTAGGGGGAGCTCATTACCCATTTTTGTAAGCTCAACCTTTGTAAAACAATGTCGATAATCACCAGGTCCTTTTCTACCATAATACTTTTCAGGTAAAACTTTAATGCCTTTTTCATCTATGCTTAAATCCATTAACTTATTATTTTTATGATCAAAAACACTATAATGATATTCTTTTAATTCAGGAAAAATATAAATCAAATTCATTGCATGGGATGCTGCTGAACCCCAAATATCATTTTTAAATGTAATTGCTCCAAAATCGGGAATAAACTCAATAAAAACCTGGGCCTCTTCTCCGATAAAAACAACTTCACATTTTTTCAGTTTAGTAAAATGTTTCTCGGTAAATAGTTGTATTCTTTCAGTGATAAAATTTTGTAGTGGTAGGTCAATTTCCCCTTGAACAATACTGGATTTATTATTACAACCGCTAATAAATAAGATTATTACTAAAATAAGAATATATCTTTTAAACTTATTCAGTCTAAAAACCTCCCGGCCATTAAAAGTGAAACATGAAATTTTAAATGCTTATGCACCTTTATTATTCGTAGGAAATTATATTTCACCTTAGCCTGTTAATTTCCGTAAGAAATAACAAAAAAGTTTCCTTTAAAGGTTGTTAAAAGCTTTATTATTATTTCCAGGAAGTTTTATATTTATAGACGTATCTGAGTTATTTTTTGTTCCCAACTTTAAAAGGGCCTTACGGCCCTCAGAATGTAGACAAACTTCATATTTATCAACCTTACAATAGTCATTCAACATATCCTAGGTAATGGATCCCCTTCTAACATCCGCAAAACCCTTAATGTACCTAGTTCTGTTTCCATGACCACCGTCGATGGATGGGCATCAGTAACCTCACCAATTATATTAGCATTTTTACCGATATCATATTTCTTAATTTCTTCCAATACTAATCCAGCATCTTTGGAAGAAACTACTATAATTACCTTGCCTTCATTAGCTAAGTATAACGGATCCAAACCTAGCATGGAACAAGTTCCTTTCACTTGTGGGTCTATGGGCACTGCTTCTTCAAAGAGTTTAATACCCAAGCCTGACTGTTGGGCCAGTTCATTTAAAGTAGTTGCTAAACCTCCCCGGGTGGGATCTCGCATACATTTAATATTAGCTGATAAATTTAGGACCCCATCTATTAAATAGTTTAAATATGTACAATCACTTTGTAGAGAAGGTGTAAAATTCATTTTTTCCCTAGCCGCTAAAATGGCCATACCATGATTACCTACCGAACCGCTAACAATGATTTTATCACCGGGTAACATCCTTTGGGGTCGGAGATCGATATTAGGGGTCAAAAATCCGATACCAGATGTGTTTATAAAAATTTTATCACAAGCCCCATGTTCCACTACTTTTGTGTCACCTGCCACAACTTGGACACCGGCTTCTCGAGCAGTATTACCAAGGGAGCGCATAAGTCGATTAAGATCTTCTAACGGTAAACCCTCTTCGATAATAACACCCAATGTTAAATAAAGGGGTTTTGCCCCCATTACAGCCAAATCATTGACCGTACCACAAACAGCCAATTTACCAATATCACCTCCGGGGAAAATTATAGGATTTACCACGAAGGAATCGGTAGTAAAAGCAATTTTATGAGCGGAAAATTTTATCAAGGCAGCATCCAACTCCTGTTGCAAATAAGCATTACCTAGATTCTTCTGGAAAATATCTCTAATAAGTCTTTGGGTTTTTAAACCACCTGCTCCATGTGACAGGAGTATTCTTTCATCTGCCAATTATGTCACCTCCCCTAAAGTAATAACTAGCAGCACAAGCCCCTTCTGATGATACCATACATAGACCAACTGGGGAAGCCGGAGTACATTTTTCACCAAAGAGACCGCACTTTTCCGGTTTTACAAGACCTTTTAAAACTTGTCCGCAAATACAGCCGGTAGGAGCAGTCTTAACCCTCACATTTTCTAAACCGAATTTAATGATTGCATCATATTGTTCAAATTGCGTGCGAAGCCTAAGTCCACTATTCTTGATAACTCCCAAACCCCGCCAAAGGGAATTGTTCGTTGCAAAATATTTATCAATTATTTCTAAAGCCACTTTATTCCCTTCTTTTTTTACACCTCGCTGATATTGGTTCTCGACCTTATAATCCTTCCCTCGCAGCTGGCGGCTTATTAACCATACACTTTCTAAAATATCCTCAGGTTCAAAACCGGAAACTACACAAGCCCTATTGTATTCTCGGGGAATAAATTCATAAGGAGTAGTGCCAATAATAGTACTAACATGACCTGGAAGTAAGAAACCCTGGACGTCGGTTTCATCATCTATTAAAAGAGTTCTTAGGGCCGGTATGACTAATTTATGGAGACAAACAATGCTAAAATTTTTAGCTCCTGCTTTTTGGGCCGTTTCAATGGTAAAGGCTACTATAGGTGCAGTAGTTTCAAATCCTACTGCTAAAAATACAATTTCCTTATCTCGCTCCTTTAAAGCATGATTTACTGCATCTATAGGAGAATAAACAATTCGAACATCAGCACCTTGTGCTCCTATTTCTTGGAGGCTTCCAGTGGAGCCTGGTACTCGCAGCATATCCCCAAAGGTTGTTATAACTACATTGGGCTTTTTGGCCAACAATAGAATCCGCTCAATATCTTCCTGAGCTGTTACACATACTGGGCATCCCGGCCCGGAAATTAGGGCAATGTTGCTGGGTAATAACTGTTTAATCCCGGCTCGGGCAATAGTCATAGTGTGCGTCCCACACACTTCCATAATCCTTATTTGGCCATCAATCCTGAGTTCTTTTAGTAAACCTCGCACTTCCTGTTTATTCCGCTTCAAGTTGAGCATAATATTCCCCCCACAACTCCAAGGTGGCCTTAGCTTCCTCCGGATCTAAATGATGAATAGAAAATCCCGCATGGATCAAAACATAATCCCCCACCTGCACCTCCGGGGTTAACATCATATTAATTTTAAAGGTAGTTCCCTCTAAATCAACTTCCGCCCATGGTTCTTCAATGTTTAATATTTTTGCCGGAATAGCTACACACATATATTCATCCTCCCTCCGATTACAGCTTGCCCTAAACTTAAACCCCCATCATTAGCCGGAACTTGATGATGAAGAAGAGGTTCAAACCCGTTTTTCTCGAGGATTGGTACTAATGTTTCTATTAAAAGTTTATTTTGCATTACCCCACCACTTAATACTAGCTTGAGGCGCAATTTTTAAATATTCCTGCATTCTCTCTACTGTAAGGAGATATTCTTGAAAATTAAGATAATTATCCAAGTCTCCTATATGTTGACTTAAGAAAGCCTGATTTCCTTTGGTTAGGCAAAAAGTAGTTTTCAAATCCCCCCCACAAGCCAAAACTGATAATTGATAAGGGATTTCTATTGGAAGTGGCACATAACCCCGAGCTCGACGGAAAAGTTGGGGCTCACCATTAATAATTTTGACCACTGAGTCATCACACCGGTTATAAATTTCCCTATTGTGGACAAAAAAGTAATCAGTAATTTCACTAAGTTCTAAAAAGGCCATTGAGTCTTGATAGATTAGAGGATTGTTACTAATATTTCCGCTGGTCATAATTAAAAGTTCCAGCTCATCTCTAAATAATAAAAGATGTAATGGGGCATAAGGTAACATTACCCCTAAGGTGTTTACCCCGGGTGCAAGACTGGAGGGTAAGTAACGGTTTTTGCGGGATAAAATAACAATGGGAGCTTGAGGACTTGTGAGTGCTTCTGCTTCTTTAGGAGAAAGGTAACAATATTTATTTACAACTTCTATATTTTTAGCCATAACCGCAAAAAGTTTGGCTTCTCTATTTTTGCTTTGACGTAAACGGTTTACAGCCTGAAGGTTTTTGGCATCACAGACAAGGTGATAACCACCCAGCCCTTTGACAGCCAAGATAAAACCATTAAGTAATAATTCATGGGGAGTAACACCAGGAACAATTTTTCCTGTCCCATCACAAATTTTAATCTGGGGGCCACATTCCGGGCAGGCATTAGGCTCAGCATGAAATCTACGATTAGAGGGTTCATCATATTCTTCATTACACTTTGAGCACATAGGAAATTTGGCCATGGTTGTCTGGGGACGATCATAAGGAACACCTGTAATAATAGTAAAGCGGGGACCACAATTGGTACAATTGGTAAAAGCATATTTAAAACGTCGATTATGAGGGTCAACTACATCCCGGAAACAATCTGGACATATAGCCAAATCGGGGGATATCAAAACTTCCTGCTCTCCCCGACTTTGACTCTGCACAATTTCAAAGCTTGTGAAGCCTCGAAAATTATCCTGGGAAATCTTCTTTTCCTTAATAATCGCCTGACGAGGTGGGTTATGGAACAGGTCACATAAAAAGGCCTCAATATCTTCCGATGAACCTTCGGCATGAATAAAAACACCCTGGGAATTGTTCAAAACCCAACCATCAATATTGTGCTTATGGGCAATAGAATAGACAAAAGGACGAAAACCTACCCCCTGCACTACACCTTTGATCTCAATTCTGATGGCCTCCATTTGTCCTCATCCCTTCCAACCAATCTAGCCAAGAATCTAAACCGGTATCTTTTAAAGCGGATACTTCAAATATCTTAATTTTAGGGTTTATTTTTCTAAGATCGGTATAAAAATCCTTCATGGAAAAATTACTAAAAGGAAGTAAATCCATTTTATTTAAGATACAAGCCTTAGCCTTAGTAAAAATAGTGGGATACTTTGCAGGCTTATCACTACCTTCGGCAATACTTAATACAACAACCTTGGCATCTTCAGCTAATTCAAAGGTGGCAGGACAAACTAAATTTCCTACATTTTCAATAATAATTAAATCTAAATTATCTAAATCAAGCTGGTTGACTGCTTTTAAAACCATATTTGCATCTAGATGGCAGGCACCTTTTGTCTCAATCTGCACTACAGGTACATTAAGTTTTGCAATCCGATCCGCGTCTCGGGTAGTCAAAATATCTCCCTCTATAACACCAACACTACATTTCTCTTTAAGTTTAGGGATGCAATGCTCTAGAAGGGTAGTTTTCCCCGCACCGGGTGAGCTAATCAGATTGATAACTGTAATCCCGTGAGCTTTAAACTTTTCTTTTAAATCAGTGGCAATATCATCATTTGCTTTAAGGATATTTGTTTCTACTTTGACTTGTGTCACGTTGTCCCCTCCCCATCACCTTCGATGTAGTCTACATAAAATTCCTTACCTTGAAACATTTCTCCCCCCAAATTAGAACACTTAGGGCAAGAATAACCATAAGTTTTCCAAGTAAACTCATGGTTACAATTGCTACATTTGATTAAAGCCGGTAGTTCCCTATATAAAAGTTTCGCTCCTTGGGCAACAGTACCCATACTACTTACCTCAAAACCAAATTGTAAGGCATCTTGGACAATACCTCCTAATTCGCCAGCAACTACCGAAATAATAGTAATTCTCTCTAATTTATTTTCCTCTGCCGCCCTACAGACTATATCCAAAAGATTTTGAGCTAATGCTAGTTCATGCATCTTTGTCTCCTCCGATAGCTAAAAGGTTAGTGACTAGTGGCTAGTGATTAGTACTTGAGTCAATCCTTAAGGGTTTATTGGTCGTTGGTCGATAGTCAATATATGGTCACTGAGCACTGACCCCTTATGTTTACCTTCAAGCTCCTTTAACACCATTGCACAAACTTCGGGGACTGCTTTTTCTACTTGAGGGGTAAGCTTCTCACTAAATGTTAACACATCTTCTACTTCTATGGCAAAAATAACTAGTTCCTTAGGTAATTGGACTCCTAATCGTTTTCCCAATTCCCAGGCAGTATAAAGGTTAAGGTCATACAACCTTACAAACCGCTGCATTTATCTCCGCTCTTAATGTTTCTTCATTAAGCTTGATGGCCCGATAGGGACAAAGTCCCAGGCAAATCCGACACCCTGCACACTGTTCACTATCAATACTAGCTGAAATAGGTGATACCTTAACTTTACTTGTTGCAATAATTGATAAAGCTTGTGAAGCAGCCGCCGACCCTTGGGCTACCGAATCTGGAATATCTTTAGGTGATTGACAACATCCAGCTAAGTAAATCCCATCAGTAGTAGTAACCGGGTCTAATTTAATATAGGATTCCAAAAAGAAACCATCACCACTTCGAGAAATTCCTAAAGTTTGAGCTACTTTTTCTGCATCTATTCTGGGTTCTAAAGCAGTATTTAAGATAACCATATCAACAGGAATTTCTCGATATTGACCAAGGAGGGTATCTTCTGCTTTAATTACTAATCTACCATCTTTTTTTTTGCACTTCTGCCCCTTTACCTCGGATAAAATGGACTCCTTCTTCTTGAACTCGAGTATAAAATTCTTCATAGCCTTTACCAAAGGTTCGCATATCAATATAAAACTCAAAAACGTCTGCATCAGTATGGTCTTTTACCATATGAGCAAACTTTACAGAACTCATACAACAAACCCGGGAACAATATTGATTATAATTTTCGTCACGACTACCTACACAGTGAATAACAGCCACACTCTTAGGTTTAGTGCCATCCTCAAGAATTATATTTCCTCCAGTAGGACCTGAAGCATTTGTCATCCGCTCAAATTGTAAGCCATTAATAACATTAGGATATTTACCAAACCCGTACTGGGGAGCCCTTTTAGCATCGAATAAATCAAACCCGGTAGCAAAAATAATCGAGCCAACGTTAAACTCATGGATTGTTTCATGTTGGTTAAAATTAATAGCTTTTCTACCACAGGCCTTAACACAAGCCAAAGTGCACTTTTTTCGGGTTAGTAAAAGACAGCTTTCATCATCAATAACCGCCTTTAAAGGTACAGCCTGAGGAAAAGGAATATAGGCCGCCCCCCGTTTACTCAGCCCTTCATCAAATTCGTGAGAAATTCTATTTTTTATAATACAAGCACTGGTCCAATCCCCACAACCTGTGCATTTATCATGATTGATATACCTGGGTTTTTCCCGGGCAGTTACCGTGAAGTTACCTACATAACAATCAACCTTAATCACTTCCGAACTGGTATATAATTCAATATTAGGGTTTTGACCTACATCAACCATTTTAGGAGTTAATAATTGAAAATTTAATAAACAGTTTTTGTGGTATTCTAAATATTTGCAATAATATCTGCATAAGAGGAATTTATTTTCCGTAGAAAAGACAAGAAATGCGCGCATTTTCGGTTCCCATAAAGCGCGCATCCAGTATTGTAATCCTTGAGACTTTGCAAAATGGCAAAGTATATAAATTCCTACGAATAAATTAGAGCAGTCATAAGGCCTGCTCTAATTTATACTGTTTTGTATTTATCCAATATTTTTAAGCTAAACCCTAAACAAATTCCGTAAATAGATGAACCAAAAAAATTGGATAATGCAGTTAAAAAAGTAACTTTTTCTAACTCCGGTAGCTTAAACAAAATAGAAATCGCATAGGAGACAAACCAAACAGCTATACCAAATAAAAAACTTTTAAAAATTAAATTCTCGCTGGTAATAAGGGTTATCAAGTAAATAAAAACACTTCCCAAAAAGCCAAAAAAGATAATAGTGCCTACTAAAGAAAGTAACATTTCCCAGATAGTCGTAGCCGTATTTCCAAATATAAAAACAGCAGCAAAATCTAGGAATCTTAAATTGGACATATGTAAAAGATGATAACTTAATAAATTCCAGACCGAGGTAATAATTCCAGCTAAAACTCCCGCGGTAAACCCCCGGGTAAACCGATCTTTCATTTTCCCACCACCAAACTAATAGTGTCATCGTGACGTTATGTAATATATTTAGTTTGGCGCAAGCTAAAGAAATCAATACATACTTATTTTAATCAATAATTGTTAAAATCTCATCAATAGATTTTCTAGGAGTGGCCTTAGGTATGCGGGCCGGCTTTCCTAAAGGAATTAGAGCCTTTAATTGCCAAGTTTCATCTACACCTAAAAGTTTTTCGATTTCCGGAGCAGCAATATTAGGGGCACACATCCAGCAGGTGCCATAGCCTTTAGCGTGAGCCGCTAATAATATATTTTGAATAGCAGCACCAATACTTTGGATATCAACATTTCCTCTTAAACGTTGCACCTGGGATTCTAAATAACCAGCCGACCATAGTGCTTCCTCTGTTACATTTTTACTTTGATAAGGTTGCATAAATACTGCAATAGTTACAGGAGCCTTATTGAAAAAGGTAGAATAAACTTTCACATTTCGTACTTCATTCCGACCTGTTTCCTCTGCAATCTGATCAAGTTTATCGGCAACGATTTGGGACATCTTATTTAATATCTCCCGGTTTTTTACAATGACAAAATTCCACATCTGTTGATTAGAGGCACTTGGTGCCCAGCGGGCAGCATCAATAATTTCTACAAGGTCTTGATTGGATATTTCTTCATCTAGAAACTGTCTTACACTTCTTCTTTCCATAATAGCTTGTAATAAATCCATAATTTATTTCCTCCTCCTTGGTAAATTACCCATTTTCCTACTAGTGAAAAGTAAACTAGTTGTGTTATAATTAATCATGCCTCAAGTTGAGGCGCACCTGCAGTATCTAGTTTAACCGACATAGTTTTTAACCAACACTATTTATAAGGGAGTTTGCGTCTTAAAGGTAATGTTAGGCCATCCAACAGAGTGGAAAACAAAACTTTTAAGTAGAACACCCACCTGCTGAGGCAGGTTAAAAACAGGAGGTTGACTTATACAGCGGGGCATATATAGATATCAGTAATCAGTCAGAAATCAGAAGTCGGAAAAAATTTCATATGCGAATTCAAAGTTGGTTAGTGGTGAACCACATCGCTAATGCACGGTGCAATTCCTGCGATTCGCTCCATACATAAAAATCGCCTCTAGGCGATTTTTTCACTGTCTCGCTATTTGTAACAATTCCTTCTCTACGTTATTTAAGTGATAGAGCATTTTTGTTTTTACAAGCTCCACATCACGCTTTTTTAGTGCCTCTACTATTTCCTTATGCTCTTTTAATGATTTTAGAGGTCTATCCGGAATACTCAAAGCCTGACACCTACTTTCATTAAGTAAATCCAAAAGATCATGCATAACCCGCACAATCACTTCATTACCCGTGGCCTCTGCCAAAAGGGTATGAAACTCACTATCTTGCCTAGCTAAAATAATCAGTTCATTTTGGTTATCCTCTAAGGCATTAATAGTATGGTCTACTAATTGAGCTAAAGTATCAATTAAATTTTCATCTGCTCTTTGACACGCCCAAATTGCATTTTGGGTTTCTAACAATTTTCTCAATTCAAATAAATCGGCCAAAGTTTTATTATCAATAAAATGTTCTTTGGCAAAATCTCTTAAAAAATTTGTTGATGAATCTTTTTTCGTGATAAAGACACCTTGCCCATGCTTTATTTCTACCATCCCGCTAGCTGCTAACATCTTTAGAGCTTCCCTAAGAGAGGTTCTGCTTACACCCAACATTTCAGATAAATTTCTTTCCGAAGGAAGTTTATCACCTGGTTTTAGATCGCCATGCATAATAGATGCAGTTAATTCTTTCAATACTTTTTCATAAACACTGGTAGGATCTTTTTTAATCGGCTTAAACAATGCTGATGCCTCCTTAGCAAGTCATAATTCCTCATATGAAATGGGAAAATTCCTTTAATAGTTGTCACCAACTATATTTACATATATTAACTTTCTACAAATGAGCTAATAGTTCCTGCTAAAGCCTATTTTTTCCGGGGAATATTATTTTTAGTTTTCCCCTTTTATTAAAAACACTCTTCCCTACTTAAACATACCATAGAGTAGGGAGTCCGAATAAGGGGGGGATTAAAGGTAAATGGATCAAACTATCTATAAAGACTACGTAAAGGACGCCTCGAAAGTTATTAAACAATATCCTATGGAGGTTCACTTAATTAAAAAATATCACTATGGAACCCAAAAAGCAGTTTGGTTTATCAAAGGAAAGAAAAAGAATTATGCCTTAAAAAGGTATTGTTTAAATAAAGATCAATGGCAAAATATGATCTCAGCCTATAACTACCTAAGCAAAGAGGTTAATTATGTAGCACCTCTTATTAGTACCAAGAGGAATGAACCCTGGGTTATTTATAATGACTGTTACTACATTTTAACCAATTGGGTTAAAGGAGAAAAGCCTGATTACACAAAATTAGAAGATTTAGTTAAGCTGTCCCGAGGAATCGCCGATTTACATCAAGCCGCTCAAAACTATGTTACCTTAGAAAACACCCAAATTGCCAAACATTTAGGAGATTGGCCATCCCTAACCCGGCGCAAGCAAGGTTTACTTTTGGAATATAAATATGAAGCCGAAGCCAATAAGACAGATGTTTTTAACAAAATCTACCTCAAACATTATCAAAAATATTTTGAGCTTTTCGAAGAAGTCGCAGAAATTTTTGAGTCCAAGCTTTATCAACAGTGGGTAAATAAAATTAAAAAAAATCCCTGCCTGTGTGTCAATGGTTTCTCACCTCACAACTTTTCTTTGGGTGAAAAAAATACGTTTTGGCTTTTACATCTGGATAATATCTGTTTAGATTTACCTGCTCGGGACTTGAGAAAACTAATTTTTAAAGCTATGTTCATCAAAAATAATTGGTGTAAAGAAAGTCTTTCTTCAATTTTACAAAACTATTTGGAAATTTACCCCTTATCAAAAGATGAGCTGCAGGTGCTGCTGGCTGAACTTAAAGCACCCCACCTTTTTTTAAATGTGACCACAAATTACTTTCTAAATCAAAAACCTCAATGGACAAAAGAAAAATTTTGGACGTTACTAGTTGATGCGATTAAATTTGAGAAAAACAAAATTGACCTTCTCAGCCGCTTCTGGCAAATTATTTATCGAGTAGGTAGAAATCGGGGTAATTAGTCCCGATTTCTTTCCTCTCACAGAACCGGACGTACGTTTGCCGTATCCGGCTCCTGAAATTTCTCACCAAACTAATAATAATTCGACAACAACCCAACTTCGTATTTCTGCATATCAATAAGTCCTAGGTTTTCAAAGTACTTGTTTGGCAGTATTTGATGTATAATGTGGACGTTTGAATTCTTCCACTTTCTAA
>JBMNUR010000015.1:0-23412 GCA_050946395.1 Peptococcales bacterium | reverse complement strand
AAACAGACATTTCCTATATAATTAAATTAGTTGTTATTTATATAATTTTACGCATAATATTGAGGATGATTGTTATATATAATAACTGTGGGATAAAGCGGGAGAAGTTTTACGGATAGTAGTCATTGGATAAATAGGACTATAGCCATTTAAAAATAAGACTGCAAGATTATTTTCTTTTAAATGTTTTTCGATAAAATAAGTTAAAAGTCAGGAAAGGTGCGTCGTAAAATGATTATAATTAATCTAATAATAATATTTTTAACAATAGCATATATAGCTAAAAGAATGGCCTAATTTTGGGGTATCCTTTGAATAAAGGGTACCCTAGTTTTTATTATTGGTAGGAAATTATATACTTTGCCATTTGGCAAAGTGTCAAGGATTACAGTACCGGAATGCACCCTTTAAGGGAACCGAAGAATGCGCGCATTTCTTGTGATATAATTTAATAATATGGTTGGGTATTGGTTAGGTAGCAATGAGATTGAGATCTTACTACGCTAGATTTTAAGTACATTTAAGGGGTTGAAATGATGGTTGACTGGTGCAGTATAAAAATGGAAATTATTGCTTTTTCCCATAAAATTGGTTTAGATAAAATAGGATTTACCAGTGGGGAACCTTTTTATGAAATAGAAGAAGTTTTACGGGAACATCAAGAAAAAGGATTTACTTCCGGTTTCGAAGAAAAGAACATTGATTTACGAATTGATCCGGCTTTATCATTTCCCGAGGTGCGCTCCATTATCTCAGTTGCTTTAGCCTATCCTTCTCAGGAGGAGCCCTCAAATTTAGATAACATAAAACCAAGAGGTAAATTTTGTCGTGCTTCCTGGGGTCAAGATTACCACCTAGTATTACAGGAAAAACTTAATAAGCTTTCTTTATTTATCGCTACTTTAGTACCCTGGGCTAAAACTGTAATAATGGTAGATACTGGGCCCTTATCCGATCGAGCTGTGGCTAAAAGAGCGGGATTAGGTTGGATCGGAAAGAATAATGCATTAATTACTGAAGAATATGGTTCTTTCGTTTATTTAGGTGAAGTTCTGACAAATCTACCCTTAGAACCAGATCAGGAATTATCTAATAAATGTGGTGATTGTACTAAATGTATTTCAGCTTGCCCTATGCATGCAATTGTAAAGGATAAATCCTATATAAATTGTCAAAAGTGTTTAGCTTTTCAAACTCTAACCAAAGGACATTTGACTCCTGAACTTAAAGAGAAAATAGCTAGACAAAATTATTTGTATGGTTGTGATGTATGTCAATTAGTTTGTCCCTATAACCAGAATAAACAAAATGATTGGCATCAAGAATTTGCACCTGTTCCAGAATTAATAAATCCAGTCTTAGAAGATATTATTAATATTTCCAATGCAGAATTTAAAAATAAATTCGGCTTTATGTCAGGAAGCTGGCGAGGTAAAAAAAATTTGCAACGCAATGCAATTTTAATTCTGGGCAAAGCAAAATTGGATGAATATATACCTTTATTAAAGGATATTGTCAATAATGACCCCCGTCCGGAAATAAGAGCCGCTGCTGCCTGGTCTTTGGGACAATACTCATCAGAAAAAGCAAGTGCTATTTTACAGGCTTGCTTGGAAAAAGAAAAAGATGAGCAAGTTTTGCAAGAAATAAAAACTGCGTTAAATATTTAACCACGGGCCCTCCGGGCACACGGATACACACGGATAAAATTATTATTTTTATATTTTTCCCTTATTATCTCAAGTGATTCTTAGCTTCAGATGGAGTTTATTATAAAACCACTATCAAAAAACCTTATTTTCTACGTATAATATCCGTGTTAATCTGTGTACCCCAAAGGGGCCCGTGGTTTAATTTCCGATTCTCGGATATTTTGCAGGTGTAAGAAACCGCCTTGGAGAATTCTATTGTATTGAAAATTGTTTAAAATGGGGTGAAAAGTATGTTTACTAAAGAAGATTTTATAGATGTAAAATCTAGAATTAAACCCTTTATTCATGAAACACAAATAATGTATTCTCAATCACTTAGTGAGATTACCGGCAATAAAATTTTCGTTAAGCCTGAGTGTTTGCAAAAGACCGGCTCTTTTAAGATAAGAGGTGCTGCTAGTAAAGTTACTTCCCTTAGTCAAAAAGAAGTGAGTGGTTTAGTTACTGCTTCATCTGGTAATCATGGACAAGCGGTAGCTTATATGGCAAAGGCCTATAATTTAAAAGCAAGAATTGTTATTCCTAATACAGCACCCCAGGCAAAAATTACAGCGATTAGGGCCTATGGTGCAGAGATTGAGATGGTTGGCCCTAAATCGAGTGAACGTTTGGAAATGGCCGAAAGGATTTCCCAGGAAATGGGATATTTATACATTCCTCCTTATGATGATTACGATGTAATTAAAGGACAAGGTTCTATCGGACTTGAATTAATAAAATGGCAACAACCTATTGATAAGGTTTTTGTACCTATCGGAGGCGGTGGTTTACTTTCCGGTATTGCTTGTTGTCTAAAAACTTTTAATCCGAAAATTCAAGTCATTGGAGTAGAACCTAAACAAAGCTCGTGTATGTATACTTCCCGTAAAACCGGTACGAGACAAGAGATTAGCCCAAACACTATTGCCGATGGTTTACGTACTGTAATGCCGGGAAAATTAACTTTTCCCCTTGTGCAGAAATATGTGGATGATTTAGTACTAGTAGAAGAGGAAGAAATTAAACAAGCTATGAAACTGGTTATGGAAAGAATGAAATTAGTTATAGAGCCTAGTGGTGCAGTTTCTATTGCCGCCATGTTGAAAGAAGCAAATAAAGGATTGAATTTAGTAGGTATTATTAGTGGTGGGAATTTGGATATCATGGAAATACCTGAAATATTAAGGAGTTGATTAATTTGCGTTTTTTCATGTATTATTTAATTTTTCGGGTTTTTCTAGGTAACTCAATACTAGCATTAATCATGATAAGTATCATCTATTTACTTATCGACCGTCAATTTATAGGATTATTCCCGGACTTTTTAAAACCTTTTAAACGTTCCGGTCGAATTAAAGCTTTAGAAGAACAAGTAAAGCTGAATCCCGCAGATGTGAATGCCTATCGTGAATTAGGACTTTCATATTTAGAAGGCAAAAAATATTCTAGGGCTGTCCATAATTTTGAAAAATGTTTACCGAAAATGGATGAATATGCTGATATTCATTTTTATCTTGGTAAAACTCTATATTTCTTAGGAGAAAAAGAAAAGAGTCAACAGGAAATTTTAAAAGCACTAAATATTAATCCGAAAGTCGGGTATGGTGAGCCATATATATATTTATTGGAATATGCTATCAATAGTGCATCAGATAAGATAGAAGAATATACGGAAAATATCGAACGGTTTGGCACACCGGAGATTCTATACAAAGGGGGGCATAGCTCTTTTAAAGTATGACCAAACTAAAGGTATGAAATTAATACGGGAAGCTTTGGATAATTATCGAGCTATACCACGTAACTTCCGAAAAGCACATAGACGTTGGGCTTTTTTAGCTAAAGTAAAATTATTCTGGAAATAAAGTAGGGATAAAAGTGTTAATTAGAAAAGCAGAAATAAAAGATTTAGAGGCCATTACTAAAATATACAACTATGCCGTTTTAAATTTGACAGCAACTTTTGACGAAGAGCCAAAAAACCTTGAGGAAAGAAAAAAGTGGTTTATAAGTCATCAGGACCCCAGATACCCTTTAATTGTAGCCGAAGATAAGGGATATATTTTGGGCTGGGGATCAATTTCGCCTTTCAGACCCAGACCTGCCTATCGATTTTCTGGTGAAACATCAATATATATCCACCAGGATGCTTATGGGCGGGGCATAGGTACTTTACTTCTTGAGGAGCTAATTAGGTTAGCTAAGGAAAATGATTTACATACATTACTGGCACTTATTGTTGTTGATAATCAACCTAGTATTAAATTACATAGCAAATTTGGTTTTCAAGTGGCCGGTCATTATAAAGAAATAGGTTTTAAATTTGAAAAATGGTTAGATATTTATATCATGCAAAAAATGTTAACTTGAATAAATAAACCACGGGCCCCTCCGGGGCACACAGATACACACGGATAAATAAAAAAATAAAACCTCAAATATTCACATGCAATTTCCGTGTTTATCAGTGTTTATCCGTGGTTAAATTAGTTATTTTATGCTCATTTAGATATTATTAAACCTCGAGTTGTTGTTAATAAGCCATACACACCCATGGTTATAGCAGCATCTATCCCGTGATGTAAGGCAGTACCGACCCCGATAACAACACCTGCATCATAGAGGGAGAATCCAAAGGGTATCACAATAAAAGCCTCACTCAAGGCATGTATAGGTAGAGTGAAGATTAGGGTATTACGTAGACTCCACCCTTTTTTAATTATTATTGCCCCAAATACTGCAAAAATGACGTGCATCAGGGCTCTTGCCCCTACAATAGGGCCAAGCTTTATTAAAAAGCCAAAAGCTGAACCAGCACCCACTATAAAAGCTACCAATGGATTAACGGTCATGGCCAACATAACGGGTACATGTGATGCCAGTGTTGCACTAAAGGGCGGAAGGGTGACTCCCAAAAAACCTCCAAATGCCAAAGGAATCAATAACGCTAGTGCTGTTAATAATGCTCCTAAAACAAGTTCTTTAATTTTCATTAGTTTCTATACCTCCTGCTGTCTTTGCACCTGTCTTTACAGCATTATAACTTATTATTAGATTATTGGTAAAGCTTTTTTTAATCATATATATTTAAACTTTGGCTTTAAACGAATAAGAAAAAGTTTCCGTTAGATATATAGTATTTTTTATTGAGTTATTGTAGAATGTAGGATAAAATCCAGTGGGAGGATGCTTATGGAGAAAAAAGACCATGACATTAAAATATTGTTAGATTTTATAAAAGTTTACTGTCGGGAAAATCATAAAAATAAAGAAAAAGTATTTATTGAAAAATTTAATGCTAGTCTTTGTGATGAGTGTACGGAATTAGCTGAATATGGAGTAAAAAGGCGTATGCTTTGTCCAAAAAAGCCCAAGCCCACATGTAAAAGATGTACTACTCCTTGTTATGCTCCTAAGTATAAAGAAAGGATTAAAAAGGTAATGAAATTCTCCGGTATTTACTTAATAAAAAGAGGAAGGTTAGATTACCTTTATCATTACCTTAGATAAATTTTTAAATATTATCTAATCTAGCAAAAGAAATTTCATTTAAAAGGAATGTAGTGAGTGAAATCTTTTAAAGTTATAGAGTGTAGCTTCTGTAGGTACGGTAAAGCCCTAAAAATGGGGGTTAAGTTGTTATATGCATAAATATTTATTTTACACACTAGTTTTTTTGCCTAAAAACATAAGAAAAAGGCTTCTTAATAAATTAACTCGGTATTTTATTAAAAAATATGCAGATATTCATGTAGAAGGCTTAGAAAACATCCCTAAGGAAGGTAATGTTATTTTTTTGGCCAATCATTTATCTAATGCAGACGGTTTAATTTTGCAATATCTCTTAAGGGAAAAAAAAGAGGTTACTTTTGTAGCCGGGGTTAAGTTACAGAATGAGTTAATTACAAAACTTATGCTGGAACTAGTTCCCCATATTAAAATTCAGCCTAATAAACCTGATAGAAAAGCCATTCGGGAGGCTATTGATGTTGTTAAAAACAAAAGCTCATTATTTATTTTCCCAGAGGGTACTCGAAGCAGGACAGGTGAATTATTAAAAGGGCGTTCCGGAGTAATATTAATTGCCAAAAATACTAATGCCTTATTAGTACCTATAGGAATCTGGGGGACGGAAAAACTTTTGCCAATAAATACGAGTGGTAAAATGAGTAACGAGTGGTTTAAAGATGCTAAGGTATCAATAAAAATTGGCAAACCTTTTTCTTTAGGGAGTTTATCAGGGGAAGAAGAACAAATAGATTTAATAATGCTAGAAATTGCCAAACTACTTCCTCACGAATATCGTGGTTATTATCGTGATTTTTCAGGATAGACCTGATGTAACTTTTTTACCTCATTTATTTCATACCAATCCAATTCTAAATTGGGCTGTCCATCCCGTGATAGGCGAAATATCCAATATTTATCTCCGATAATCATTCCCCGGAAATAACCTTCTACTTGCTCCCGGGAAGTCTCAATAATAATTGGATCACCTAAGATAATAATTTGTCCTTTCCAATATAGTTCATCAATAAATTTTTCTTTTTGTTCTTCTACATCTATTGTTTCTTCTATTAAACTTATAAAAAGTATCATCAAAGCGCCCAAAAGGATAAAATCCCATTCAGTCATCGATTACACCTCCTACTGTATAATAATCAGTTCAACAATATTTGGTTCTGGTAAATACAGTAAGAGGAGTTTTTATTTAACATCGCTAATAATTGATTAAACATGAACAAAGTATCAAAATTTTTTTAATATAAAGGA
This sequence comes from Peptococcales bacterium, assembly GCA_050946395.1. GTDB lineage: Bacteria > Bacillota > Peptococcia > Peptococcales > BICA1-8 > JBMNUR01. Next base: position 16,948 of record JBMNUR010000015.1, on the reverse strand, counting down.
AGATTTTGTTGTTTTTTAAAAAAATTAGCAGGGTTAATCAAGATCTGCGTAGAAATTAATTCATACCCGAAATTATCGTTAAGGAGCTTTTAGATGAAAGATAAAGGTAAGCACCTCAAAGGGGCAAAAAAGCTATTTTTAAATTTAATAGTTGCCATAATAGCTTTAACGATTACTTTTGTCATTCTTAATTTATTTTTATATCAAAGTAATGAATGGGTGTATCAGCAAATAGCACTTTTAATAATATACCTGGTTGTTACTTTGTATTTATCTTTACGCTTATTTTTGCTTTTTCGGATTTTTGTTCGTAATGAGACTTTATTAGTAGAAAATGCAAGGTATATAGAAGAAATAAAACTCTTTACCGAAAATCTAATCAAACAACGTAAAGAAATTGAACAAATGCTACATGAAACAAATCAAATTTCCGATAAACTGTTAGAGAAAAACTATAAACTACATTGTGCCCAGGAAAAACTATTCCAAGAAAAAGAGAAGTTTGCTACACTTTTTGAGGCGAGCCAATTAGTAGCTGCGACCTGGGACTTAGAACAAGTTTTACCAAAAATCATGGAGTTAGCTAATAAATTAGTACCCTTTAAAACTGGAAGGATATTATTACCTGAAGGGGAACATCTAATTATTGCCTATGAATATGGTTATGATAAAAGTAAGACAAATATTTCAAAAATTAAATTTGGCCAAGGGATTACAGGATGTGCGGCCCTTAATCAGGAAATTATTATTGTTGAAGATGTCAATAATGACCCAAGATATATAAAAGAAATAGAAACTACTAGGGCTGAGGTGGCAATTCCCTTGATTTATCAAGGGGAGCTTTTGGGTATTTTAGACATTCAGAATACTAGCCCATTTAATTGGCTGGAGTTTCAGGAGGATAATCTGGATATCCTGGTACTTTTCGCCAATTTTTCTGCGATGGTAATCCATAATTCATCAATTTATACAGAATTAAAAAATTCTTATGTAAGTATTATTAAAGTTTTAGCTAAAGTCATTGATGCTAAAGATCCTTATACACATGGTCATTGTGAGCGGGTCAAAGAACTTAGTCTGGAAATAGGTAGAAAATTAGAACTAGACCCTAAAGACATGGAGGAATTAGAGTTTGCTGCTCTTTTACATGATATTGGGAAAATTGGTTTACCTGAAGCTATCCTATATAAACCTGGATTGTTATCACCTGTTGAATTTGAGGTAATTAAATCACATCCTTCCATAGGAGCCAATCTTATAGGAGATATTCCCTTTTTGGCAAGAACCAAGAGAATTATCGAGCAACACCATGAAAAAATTGATGGTACTGGTTATCCCAATCAAATTCGAGGGATGCAAATGGATTTTCTAGCAAAAATCATTAGTGTTGCCGATGCTATTGATGCTATGAAAACTAAAAGACCTTATCGCTCGGCTCAGAATGCTATATATATTCTTAACGAGTTAGAACGTTGTAAAGGTACACAATTTGATCCTCTGGTCACTGAAGTAGCAACAATGATAATTACAGAGGAATTTGAGCAAATAAATATGGCGTGAGTCGTCAGTTCGTCAATTCGTGTGATTCGTCTACTCGTGAGCGCGAAAAAAACTTGCCGTTGTACGACTGGAAAATCTTATATTCTTGGCACTTTGTAGAGAACGGCATGGTGGTCGTTCCGCTAGGTGCACATAAGCCAAAATTGCATTATTTAAATGATATAGAAACAGACTGCCTCATTGTGAGACAGTCTGTTTCTCACTTTGAGACAGTTTTAACCTTCACATATTTTTACTATTTAGCCTCCATGTTGATATTAAGGTGATAAAACCTTTTCATTGACCTTGATTGTCTTGGCATAAAAATTGCATCAAATGTACAATGAGTTAAAATATTTTGGAGGTGGAGTAGTTTGAAATTATTAAGAATTGATTTAACAAACAAAAAGTTTGAGTTTCAGGAGGTTCCCGAAGCTTATGCTGCGTTAGGTGGTAGAGCATTAACATCGAAAATTATTTTAGATGAAGTGGAGGCTACCTGTAACCCCCTAGGAAAAAATAATAAATTAGTATTTGCTCCTGGGTTATTGTCAGGTACAACTGCTCCTAGTTCCGGTCGTCTATCTATTGGCGGGAAAAGCCCTTTGACCGGTGGTATCAAAGAAGCCAACTCCGGTGGTGTAGTCAGTCAGAAACTGGCCAAAATGGGTATTAAGGCTTTTATTTTGGAAGGGATATTAGAAGATTGGCAAGTACTGAAAATAACTAAAGATAGTGTTGAATTTGTGGAAGCAGCAGGCCTTCTGGGTAAAGGTAATTATGAATTAGGTGATATATTAAGAGAAGAACATGGCGAAAAGGTTGGAATTATCAGTATTGGACCGGCGGGAGAACATAAAATGTCGGCCGCCTCTATTGCCATTAATGATATGGAAGGCAGACCAACAAGACATTCCGGTCGTGGTGGTTTAGGTGCTGTACTAGGTTCCAAGAAGGTAAAGGCTTTAGTAATTGATGATACTGGAGCACCTGGTGTAGAAATTAATGATAAGGATGCCTTTAGAGAGGCAAGTCAAGCCTTTAGTAAATTATTGCTAGGCCATCCTGTTTGCGGTCAAGGCTTACCTACTTATGGTACTGCAGTTCTAATTAACGTTTTAAATGAAGCCGGCGGCCTTCCCACAGAAAACTTTAAAATGGGAAGATTTGAAGGTGCTGACAAAATCAGTGGAGAAACCATGTATGATTTGATTAATGCCAGAGGTGGGAACCCCACCCATGGTTGTCATCCAGGCTGTGTAATGCGTTGTTCTCAAATTTATCATGATGCTCAAGGTGAATACCTGACAGCCGGTTTTGAATATGAAACAATTTGGGCTTTTGGTGCCAACTGTAAAATAGACAATCTTGATGCTATTGCAATGCTTGATAGATATTGTGATGATTTAGGTTTAGATACCATTGAAATGGGCGTTACTCTAGGGGTAGCCATGGAAGGCGGCGTTCTTCCCTTTGGTGATCATGAGGGTGCTTTGAAATTATTTGGCGAAGATGTAGCTAAGGCAACTCCCCTAGGAAGGATTATTGGTCAAGGTGCAGAATTTACAGGTAAAGCTTTTGGTGTAACGAGAGTACCAACTGTTAAACGTCAGGCTATTCCAGCTTATGACCCCAGAGCAGTCAAAGGTGTAGGTGTAACTTATGCAACAACAACCATGGGAGCTGACCATACAGCTGGTTATAGTGTTACCGCTAATATTTTAAAAGTCGGTGGTTTTGTTGATCCACTTAAAACTGAAGGTCAGATTGAATTAAGCCGTAATTTACAGGTGGCAACTGCGGCGGTTGATTCTACAGGACTTTGTTTATTTGTAGCTTTTGCCGTTTTAGATGAAGCGGAAGCATTACCGAAGGTAGTAGATATGTTAAATGCTCAGTATGGTTTAACCTTAACTCATGATGATGTAACTAGTTTAGGCAAGGCTGTTTTAAATTGGGAACGGGAATTCAATAGAAAAGCTGGTTTCACAAATTCCCATGACCGACTACCGGAATTCTTTGAAATAGAAGAATGTCCGCCTCATAATACAACTTTCGATTTTACAGAAGAACAATTAGATGATGTATTCGCCCCTTTAGAAAGTGAAGTTTTAGCTGAAGCTGCGGCTGGTAAAGAATAAGGTGTAAAAAGTGCAGGTAGAAGTAAGGCTATTTGCCTATTTACGACAACTTTGCGGTGGAAATTTGCAAAAACTAGAGCTTAGTGAGGGTATTTCTGTTCAGGATTTAATTGAAAAGCTTAATCTTACGGACGAAAAGTCGCTAATCATTATGGTTAACGGTCGTCGGGAAGAAATGACGAAGCTTTTAAAAGATGGTGACCGGGTAGGTATCTTTCCACCTGTAGGTGGGGGATAATAACAGAGGTTGGAAGTTAGAAGTCGGAGGTTGGATTACATTTATCCGACCTCCGACTTCCAATGACTGACTTCTATTTAATTCCCTTATATTCGTTGGAGGTATTACTCCGACTCCGAAGGCTAACCAAAAAGAGAGGTGTGTCCCCTTACCTCTTTACTTGATATTTTTCAAGTTTCCTATATAAAGTAGCCCGACCGATACCTAAAAGTTCTGCTGCTTGGGAAATGTTATTTCCAGTTTCCAACAGGGCAGATCTGATTAGTCTTTCTTCAACATTTTCTAATAAGAGGGACTTACTGTTTTGTACATTTTTTAGTTGTTGAGGCAGATGTTCTGGCAAAATAAGGTCTTCATCAATAAGATGGAGGGCTCTTTCTAGGATATTTATTAATTCCCGGACATTACCCGGCCACTGGTAATGAAGAAAGATATCTCTCACTTCGGGGGATACTTTTACAAAAGAATGGTGAAATTTATTGCCTAATTTACTTAAATAATAATGTGTCAGTATATCAATATCCTCAGGTCGTTCCCGTAAAGGTGGGATATCGATATTAATAACATTAATCCGATAAAATAAATCTAAACGAAACTTGCCTTTTTGAATTTCTTCTTGTAAATTTTTATTAGTAGCCGTAATAATCCTTACATCTATAGGTACAGGTTTTATCCCCCCAATACGGGTAATAGTGTGATCTTGGAGTACTCTTAAAAGAGTAGTTTGGGATTCAATGGGCAACTCGCTAATTTCGTCAAGAAATAATGTGCCATTATTAGCTAACTCAAACTTGCCTATTTGACCCTGGGCTTTTGCCCCGGTAAAGGCACCTGGTTCATATCCAAAAAATTCACTTTCAATTAAGGTTTCAGGTATAGCTCCACAATTTAAAGGAATAAAGGGATTTTCTTTGCGGAGGCTTTGGTTATGTATTGCATGAGCAAAAAGTTCTTTACCTGTACCGCTTTCACCTTGGAGAAGAACAATACTATCACTTTGGGCAGCTCTCTTTGCTAATTTTATAGCATCTAATATTTTTTGACTTCTGCCAATTATAAAATCGAAATCATATTTAGCATGGTGCGAAACGGCAAAATCTTTTTTAGTTTTAATATTTTTAATTACTAGTTTGTTTTGGATGGCCTTGGCGGCGGCCAATGCTAGGCCTAAATTATGAGGATGAGCTTTTTCAAAATTACCTGAAATATCGAGAATGCCAATAAGATTATTATTTGCATCAAATATTGGTGCCGCAGAACACGTTAGAAAGTGATTTTCCTGGAAAAAATGTTCATGGGCGAAAATGGTAACAGGCTTTTGCTCTTCCAATGCAATAGCAATAGCATTAGTGCCTTTAACATCTTCATGCCAATTAACCCCTTCGGAAAGATATACTTTATTTGAACGTTTCAAAAAGGAAGGGTCCCCAATTACTTTTAAAATATAGCCCTCATTATTAGTTAATATCACGGAAAAGCCAGAACCTTTGATAGATAAGTAGAGATCCTCCATAATCGGAATAGCTACATGTAAAAGAAGTTGATATTTGTCTAATAGTTCATTTATGCGATGTTGTTCTAGCTTGTCCAAAGGTGCTTTTTGGAGGGGGTTTAAGTTATCTTTACATCTCAGCCAGGAATTAACTACTTCTGGGGCTAATGATTTATCAATTTCCCCATTGGTAATAAACTTTTGCCAAGCATTGGCAAGGCGCGCATATTTTGCTGGATTTGTCACAAAAACACCCCTAACTGGAGAGTATTGTAATATATAATTACACGTTGTGATGCCAATTCTCCTGCTTACAAAAAATTTAAATTATAAATAATCAGCATTGAAGGTGATTTATTTGGACAAAGAACGATACCACAGACAATTGATTATTCCCGAGATTGGAGAAAAAGGCCAGGAAAGGTTGATGAACGCTAAAGTTTTGGTAGTAGGGGTAGGAGGGCTAGGTTCACCAATATTATTTTACCTAGTAGCCGCAGGGATAGGTACAATTGGCCTTTTGGACCATGATATAATAGATCTATCCAATCTCCAAAGACAAATATTACATAGTACTAGTCGCATAGGAATGTCAAAAGTTAAGTCGGCTCAATTGTTACTTCAAGATTTAAACCCCCAAGTTAATCTCAAAACCTATGAAGTTTTGTTAGAGGAAACTAATGTCGAGGAAATAATCCAAGATTATGACGTGGTAGTTGCAGCGGTAGATAATATAGCCACCAGACAACTATTAAACAGGGCTTGCATAAACAAAGATATTCCCTTAGTTGAGGGTGGCGTCTTTAACTGGGATGGGACAGTACATACCATTATCAAAGGACAAGGTCCGTGTTATAATTGCTTATATCCGGATGTTCAGAATCTTTCTCTTGTACCTGGTGTAATCGGTCCTATAGTAGGTATCGTCGGTTCCTGGCAAGCTATGGAAGTTATCAAAATTTTATTAGGGACAGGTGGACTTCTAACAGATCGTATGCTTTTAATTGATGGCCTTAGTGGCACAACCACAGAAATCAAGGTTAATATGAATGATTCATGTTCTATATGTAGAAATAATAAGTAAAAAAAGGAAATAACCATTTTATAGAGAAAAATAACTTTTAGGAAAAGGTAAAAACTTTACTGTATTGTATCTACGGTATCTTTCTCCGAATCTAAAATCCTAAGGTTTCTACTATGGGTTTTAGATCTTTGGGTAAAAGCAGAAATGCTTTTGCCTCCCGTGTTTGGAAAGGAGACATAATAAATTTTATGTCCAGTTTCCTATATTCGGGAAATTGGATTTTTGTTTTTAGTCACAGATAAAACACGAATATAAAATAATTAGAATTGGTACTAAGTAGCTGGTCACTGAGCACTAATTGAATAAGTTGACCCTTAATGACTAGTCACCAGTCACCAGTCACTAGTCACTACGAGGAGGATGTGAGATTGAAGCTTCTTAATGTTAAGTCAGTAGAAGAAACTATAAAGATTATCAAAAGTAATTTTCATTGCCTAGAAAAGACTGAAGAGATTACTCTTTCAGATAGTTTATACCGAGTTTTAGCCCAAGATATTTATTCACCAGAAATGCTGCCTCCTTTTCGTCGATCTAGTGTTGACGGGTTTGCGGTACAAGCCAGTGATACTTATGGGGCGAGTGAGAGTTTACCTGCTTTTCTTCACCTTAATGGAGAAATAAAAATGGGTAAACCAGCTGGTTCAATTAAACATATGGAGACACAGTATATTCCAACTGGCGGTATGCTTCCAGATGAAGCAGATGCTGTGGTAATGGTGGAATATACGGAAAAGCTGGCTGACCAAGTAATGCTCTATCGACAAGTTGCGACCGGGGAAAATGTTATCGGGTCTGGTGATGATGTTAATATCGGTGATTTGGTTCTACCCAAAGGAATTATCTTAAAGGAAGGGGAGCTTGGTTCAGTAGCTGCTTTAGGTATTAATACGGTATCTGTTTACCAAAAGCCAATAGTAGGTATTATTTCTACCGGAAATGAACTTGTATCCAGTGAAGTAAAAAAAATCGAGCTTGGTCAAATTCGAGATATTAACAGCATTACTTTAGCTAGTATTGCTAAAAAATTAGGGGCTCAAGTAATTTTCGGCGGTATTGCAATCGACAATTACGAGAGCATCTTTGAAAAAGCAAATTCACTTTTACCCAAAGTTGATATTTTGCTTCTTTCTGGTGGTAGTTCAGTAGGTACTTTGGATTTTACAGCACAAGTTCTGGATAAATTGAGCGATGGTAATATTTTGGTTGAAGGTATTGCTATTAAGCCTGGTAAACCTACTTTACTTGCCAAAAAGGGTCAGAAAGCCATTTGGGGGCTACCTGGTCATCCTGTTTCCGCAATGATGATTTTTAACTATTTCGGAGAAATACTTATGGATTGTTTATTGGGAGTGACTGAACTTAAAGGGCGAAAAACTTGTAAAGCTCTTCTTACCAGAAATATTGCCAGTAGTGCAGGTCGTACTGATTGGGTGAGGGTGAGGGTCGAAAAAGGTGAGAACGGTTTTCGAGCTACTCCGGTTTTTGGAAAATCGGGGCTAATTACAACTTTAGTTGGAACTCAAGGTTATATAGAAATTCCACCCAACAAGGAAGGGTTGGAGAGCGGAAGTATAGTTGAAGTTATCTTTTGGATGTAAGGAGGCTAATTATGCAGCAGGTTTATTTAGACAACGTTCCCTTGGAAAAAGCACAGGAAATATTATTAGAAAAATTTAAATTATTTCACTACACGGAAACAATAAAAACTCAAAATGCCTTAGGTCGAGTTCTTGCTAACTCTGTTTTCGCCAAAAGATCCATGCCTGCTTTTCATGCTTCAGCCATGGATGGGATTGCAGTGGACTCTAAGAAAACTGTTGGTGCAGATGAACAAAAACCTATAGTTTTAGAAATTGAAAAGGATTTTACCGTAGTAGATACTGGTGATCCTATCCCTGAAGGCTTAGATGCCGTCATAATGGTAGAGGATATTCAATGGTTAAATGAAAAGGAAGTAGAAATTTTAGCCCCGGCAGCTCCTTGGCAACATATTCGGCCGGTAGGTGAGGATGTAGTAGCAGGGGAGATAATTTTATCAGCATACCATAAGCTAACTCCACCTGATTTAGGTGTTTTATTGGCAGGGGGAGTTTTGGAGGTTGAAGTATTGGTACCCCCTAAAGTAGGGATTATTCCTACGGGAACTGAGCTAATAAAGCCGGAAGAAACTGTCACCCGTGGAAAAATAGTTGATTTTAATAGTACAGTTTTGGCTGCTTATGTAACAGAGTGGGGTGCAAGTCCCCAGACATACCCGATAATTATTGATGATCGAGCATTGATCAAAGAAGCTATTTTAACTGCGCTAAAAGAGTGCGATATTTTAGTTATTAATGCCGGTTCCTCAGCTGGTCGGGAAGATTTTACGGCAGGAATTATTCGTGAGCTGGGGCAAGTTTTTGTTCATGGTGTAGCTACCAAACCTGGCAAACCGGTAATTATAGGAAAGGTTAATGATAAACCGGTAATTGGTATTCCCGGTTACCCGGTTTCTGCTTACTTAGCTATGGAATGGTTGGTTAAACCCCTAATTTTTAATTATTTTGGAATTCCTGAACCGGCAAGAAAAAGAGTTAACGTGAAACTTGGTCGCAGAGTGGTTTCTACTTTAGGCAAAGAAGAATTCATCCGGATGAGTGTGGGTTATGTTAATGGGAAATATGTTGCCAATCCTCTTAATCGAGGAGCAGGAGTTACTATGTCTTTGGTAAAAGCTCATGGTTTACTCAAGGTTCCTGCCAATAGTTTAGGATATGAACAAGGTGAAGAGGTTCAAATAGAACTTTTCCGATCCCAGGAAGAAATAGAAAAAACAGTTGTTATGGTCGGTAGTCATGACCTTACTTTGGATATTTTAGCTACAGAGATTCGAAAAGTCGCCGGTGGTTTATTTTTATCATCTTCTCATGTAGGTAGTATGGGCGGGTTATTGGCTATCCAAAAAGGTGAAGCTCATGCAGCCGGGACACATCTATTAGATCCGGAAACCGGGGAGTACAATATTCCCTATATTGAAAAGCTTTTAAAAGGGCAAAAACTAGTATTACTTAATTTACTTTATCGGGATCAAGGGTTTATTTTACCAAAAGGTAACCCCAAGTCAGTAAAACAGGTAGAGGATATCATAAAGAAAAATCTTTTAATGATTAACCGCCAAAAAGGTGCAGGTACTCGAGTGCTTTTTGATCATCTCCTAAGAACTAAAGGTATCGACCCAGGAGTTATTAGGGGCTATACTAGGGAGGAATTTTCCCATTTAGGAGTTGCAGCAAGTGTTAAAAGCGGTTCTGCTGATGTAGGCATCGGTATTAAATCAGCCGCCCTTGTTTATGACTTGGATTTTGTCTCCATTGGCGAGGAACGTTATGATCTCTTAATGGAAAAAGACTTTTACAACTCTCTTAAAGGTCAAATTTTATTAGATATTATTAAATCCGGTACTTTCCAAAAACAAGTAGATGACCTGGGTGGCTATAGTACAAGAGATGCCGGGAAAATTATGTGGGAAAGTTGATGAGAGAAAGGAGATCTTAGGTGCTTTTTGATTCAACTCTATTGGCGTTTAAATTGATACTATCCTTTGATTCTGAATTATATGCGATTCTTTTTCGTTCCTTATATCTATCATTAGTTTCGATTTTTCTAGCTGGTCTCTTGGGAATACCCTTTGGTACTTGGCTAGGTTTAAAAAACTTTAAATTAAAACCATTTTTTGTTAAATGGCTCTATGTTTTTATGGGCTTACCACCGGTTTTTGTGGGCCTGATTGTTTTCTTGTTTCTTTCTCGGAGTGGGCCCATTGCTCCTATTGTTTATATTTTGTTTACACCACATGCGATTGTTATTGCCCAAAGTTTATTAGCTTTACCGATTATTACCGGTTTAGTGCTGAATGCAGTAGAAGAAAAGGCAGAAGTAGTTTTAATGACAGCTCGTGGTCTAGGTGCCGCCCCCAGGCAAAGTTTTATTACCCTAATTAAGGAGATCAAGTTATCCATTATCGCAGCTTTGGTGACTGCTTTTGGTCGGGTTATTGCTGAGGTAGGAGCCGTAACTCTTGTGGGTGGTGACATAGAAGGGAAAACTAGGGTACTAACTACTTCGATCGTTATGAAAACCCGTCAAGGTTATTTTGGTGAGGCCCTAGCCTTAGGTATTATTCTTTTGTTATTATCGTTTTTGGTTAATAGTTTTTTGTATAATTGGCAGTATAATAATCGCCCCTCAAGGCTTATGGGGATTCTACAGAAACAATGGCTTACATGGAGGGGGTAAAATTGTTAGAAGTACGTAATGTATCTCAAAAATATACAGATAACTTAGTGGTCAATAATCTAAATTTTACTTTTGCAAAAGGGAAAATTTATGGCATTATTGGCCCAAATGGAGCAGGCAAAAGCACTTTGTTAAAAATTATTTCCGGATTTTTAAAGCCCACTAATGGGGAAATATTTCTTAATGGCCAAAAAATACTTGAACCTACTTCGGAGATTGCTTGTATGTGGCAAAAACCATATTTATTTCAGACTACGGTTTATAAGAATATCGCTTATGGCTTAAAAATCAGAGGTTATAATCGGAGTGAAATTGATAGAAGACTAAATGATTTGCTTAAAGAATTTAAACTGGAAGACTTAAAAGATAAACCTGCAAAATTTCTTTCTGGGGGTGAAGGGGCACGGGTGGCCTTAGCCCGGGCGGTAGCATGTGAGAGTCCGATAATAATTTTGGATGAACCGGCAGCCAATCTCGATCCTCCCAATACTAGAATGATGGAGGAAATTCTGAAAGAAGTTCAAAAGGAAAAAGAATTAACAATTATTATTGTGACCCATGATATGTTTCAAGCCAGAAGGCTTGCCCACTATACCCTTTATATGGAAAATGGCAAGCTTTTAGAATCCGGTGCTACAGAAGATTTATTTCTTAACCCTAAAGAAGTAAGCACGCAAAAGTTCTTGCAAGGGATGCTCTAAAAGGGGGAAATTAAATGCATTTGGAAGATAGATTTGGTCGCAAACATGATTATTTACGGATTTCCATTACCGATAGGTGTAATTTACGCTGTATCTATTGTATGGGTGAAGATGGCATAGAACTTATGAAACACGAAGATATATTGTCTTATGAGGAAATTACCAATTTTGTCAAAGCCTTAACACCTCTAGGTTTAAGGTATTTACGGATAACCGGTGGGGAACCTTTGGTTAGAAAAGGTGTCGAGAATTTAATTGGTAGCCTAAGTGACATTTCCGGTATTGAGGATATCGCTCTTACCACAAATGGTGTATTACTTGAGCCAAAAATTGAAAAATTAATGGCCAACGGTTTAAAAAGGGTAAATATCAGTCTCGATTCTTTAAAACCCGGGACCTTTAAAAAAATAACTCGTATGGGTAATTTAGAGGATGTTTTAAAAAGTATTAATACTGCTTTAAAACTGGGCCTGACACCTTTAAAAATCAATGTTGTTCTCATGGCTGGAATAAATGATGATGAAATCTATGATTTCTTAAAACTAACTTTGGATAATCCTATTCACGTTCGTTTCATTGAATATATGCCTTTGGATAGCCATGATAAAATGTGGTCTAAACGCTATCTACCTTTGCAAGTAGTGAAAGAAAAAGCCAGTGCTTTGGGCTTTATCCTAAACCCTACGGAAGGAATAGTGGGTAACGGCACAGCTGAAACCTGGCAAATTAAAGGGGCCCATGGGACTATAGGTTTTATTAATCCAGTTAGTTGTCATTTTTGTTCTACTTGCACTAGGCTTCGACTAACAGCAGATGGTAAATTTAAACCATGCCTTTACTGGCAGGAGGAAATTAATGTGAAAGGTGTTATTAATGACCCTGTTGCTTTACAAAAGCTTATAAGAGCAGGATTAAATCTGAAGCATGAAAGACATTTTATGAATTCTGAGTCCCGAGGTCACGAATCGGAATTCGTTCGTAGTATGGCTCAGATAGGAGGGTAATATGAAGAAAACACCTATTGTATCAATTGTTGCCGCCTGTTCCGGTATGGGCAAAACCACATTTATGGAAAAATTAATTCAGGAATTGGTGGCTAGAGGGATTAAAGTAGGTAGCATAAAAAATGATGCCCATGGATTTGAGATAGATAAACCAGGTAAGGACAGTTGGCGGCATGCTCAAGCCGGAGCATCGGCAACGGCAATTATCGGCCCCGAAAAATATGCCTTTATTCAAAAAACAACCGAACGCAAGGAACTGGATAAAGTTGGGGAAATGTTTGAGGATGTGGACATTATTTTAGCTGAAGGGAACAAGAGAGGTACACAACCTAAGATTGAGGTCGTACGTAAGGAAATTAGTTCCAGTGTTTTTTCTCCGGAACACCAATTAATTGCTGTAGTTACCGACGTGGAGGATTTAAAAGTTTCCGTGCCCATTTTCCAATTAGATGATTACCAAGGTGTAAGTGATTTATTAGAAGAAAAATATCTTAACAAAACATTACAATTGGGTGAATTAACCCATTTTGACCAAAATGGCCAAGCGCGTATGGTTGATGTTACAGAAAAAACAGAAACCACCCGGGAAGCTATTGCCCGGGGAGAAATATTCATGGCCCAAGAAACATTGGCATTAGTAGCTCAAGGTAAAATGGCTAAGGGGGATGTGCTCCAAGTTGCGAGAATTGCCGGAATTATGGGTGTCAAAGAAACTAGTCGCTTAATTCCTATGTGCCATCCATTAAATATCGGTGCTGTGCAAATAGATTTTTCTTTGGATGAGGTGCAAAGTAAAGTTCTTATAGAATGTCGGGTAAAAATTAAAGGGCAAACAGGTGTAGAGATGGAGGCCCTCACTGGGGTTAACATCGCGGCATTAACCATTTATGATATGTGTAAAGCAGTTGATAAAAATATGGTTATAGAGAATATTCGCCTTATTAAAAAAACCGGTGGCAAAAGTGGAACATACCAACGAAAGGGTGAAAATTAATGGCTAAGGTTCTAGCAGTATGTACTAGTCCCAAAAAAGGAATGCGTAAAAATAACGTGGGCGAAAGTAACCTATTAGTAGATTTAGGGTTAGAAGGAGATGCCCATGCAGGTTTTGCCCATAGACAAGTCAGCTTACTTGCTATGGAAAGCATTGAAAAAATGGTGAAAATGGGATTAGATGTGGGACCTGGTGATTTTGCTGAAAACCTCACTACCCAGGGCATTGACCTGGTAAATTTACCTGTGGGTACTCGTTTTCAAATAGGTAATGAGGCAGTGTTACGTGTAACCCAAATTGGTAAAGAATGTCATACTCGTTGTGCTATTTACTATCAAGCAGGAGAATGTGTCATGCCCAAGGAAGGTATTTTTGCCGAAGTATTAAGAGGCGGAAAAGTCCAAGTGGGAGATGAAATACAGCTTCTGCCTGCATATAAATTGGCTGTTATTACCGCCAGCGATAAAGGTGCCCAAGGGGAGAGGGAAGATAAAAGTGGGGCAGTAATTACCGAAAAACTACGTTTTTTAGCTGATGTGGAGGATTATCGTATTGTTCCGGATGAAGAGGATCAGTTACAGGAAGCATTACTTGAACTCTGTGATGAAAAAAAGGTAGATTTAATCCTTACTACCGGTGGCACAGGTTTTGGTCCCCGGGATATTACTCCGGAAGCAACATTAGCTGTAATTGAGAAACTCGTACCTGGTATCCCCGAGATTATAAGATGGCAAAGTTATCAAATTACTCCTAAAGCTATGCTTAGTCGTGGTATAGCAGGGATTAGAGGTAAAACCTTAATTATTAATTTACCTGGTAGTCCCAAAGCAGTAGCAGAGTCTTTAGATATAATTCTACCTGCTTTGGATCATGGCCTAGAAGTTTTAACGGGAAGAGCTAGTGAATGTGCAAGATAGTTGAGGACGATAAAATTTGATAGTTGGGGACATTCCTCTGCCCGTAATAAAACCCTAAACGAGGTGTACCCTTACCTTATATAAAATTTAATCATACATGGACCAATCTCTTTCCTAATTGTAGTTACTAAGTTATAATATAATGTATATTGCCACAATTGTAATACATTTAGTCATTATATAACATGTCAACGATATTGGGGGGAGATAGGATGGTTAACTTAAAAATAAATGACCGAATTGTCAGTGTTCCAGAGGGTACAACCATATTACAAGCAGCTCAGAATGTAGGAATAGAAATTCCTACATTTTGTTACGAGCCTCGCTTAAAACCTCATGGTGCCTGCAGAATCTGTGTAGTTGAAGTAGAAAAAGCCAGGTCCTTACAAGCGGCTTGCTCCACTCCTGTTTTTGAGGGTATGAGTGTTTGGACGGAAAGTCCGTCTGTAGTAGAAGCTAGAAAAGAAATAATTAACTTGCTACTTTCCAATCATCCTTTAGATTGCTTAACATGTGATAAATCTGGTGCATGTACGTTACAATATTTATGCCAAAAGTATGGGATAACAGGTAGCACCTATGACGGAGAAAAGAATAATTATTCTATTGATGACTCCAACCCTTTTTATCAGGTTGATTTAAATAAATGCATCCTATGTAGAAGATGTGTACTTGTTTGTTCCGAATTACAGTGTACCAATGCTATAGGTGTAGCCGAACGAGGTTTTATTTCCCAGATAACTCCACCTTTTGGAAAAAGCATTGAAGATTCAACTTGTGTTTCTTGTGGTAACTGTGTTGCGGTTTGCCCTACAGGTGCTTTGACACCTAAAAGAAAAGAAAAATTTAGTTATGATGAAGTTAAAAAAGTCCAAACTACTTGTTCCTATTGTGGTGTTGGTTGTCAAATGGAGCTTTTGGTGAAGGGACAACAAGTAGTTGAAGTAAAACCAGTATTTAGTGTTCCTAATGAGGGACTTTTATGCGTAAAAGGTCGTTTTGGCTTTAATTTTATAAACCATCCGGATCGCTTAAAAAGCCCCCTTATTAAGAAAGATGGAAAATTTACAGAAGCTACCTGGGAAGAGGCATATCAATTCATCGTTGAAAAAATAAATCATGTTAAAGAAAATTATGGTAGTGATGCTTTAGCTGGTTTATCATCTGCCCGATGCACCAATGAAGAAAATTATTTAATGCAAAAGTTATTTAGGGCAGTTATAGGTACTAATAATATTGATCATTGTGCCCGTCTTTGTCATGCTTCCACAGTTACCGGTTTGGCGGAAACCTTAGGTAGTGGTGCAATGACCAACAGTATTGAAGAAGCTCTTCTTGCCGATGTTATTTTTGTTATTGGTTCTAATACTACAGAAAACCATCCTGTAATCGGGGCTAAAATCAGACAGGCAGTACGTAAAGGTGCTAAGCTCATTGTAGCTGAACCTAGACGGATTGACCTAGTACAAGATGCAGAAGTTTTCTTGCAAATAAAACCGGGCACAAATGTGGCACTTATTAATGGTTTAATGAAGGTTATTTTAGATGAAGGGCTTTATAATCAGGAATATATCACATCCCGCACCGAGGACTTTGCCAAACTAAAAGAAATGCTGAAGGACGTTTCTATCGAGGAAGCTGCTGAGATTTGTGGTATTGATGTAAGGGATTTACAAAAGGCGGCCAGGATTTATGCAGGTGGTAAGCGGGGAGCCATTTATTATGCAATGGGTATTACTCAGCATTCTACCGGTACTGAAAATGTTATGAGTATTTCTAATTTAGCTCTTCTTTGTGGTAATATCGGTAAAGAAGGAGCAGGGGTTAACCCCTTACGAGGCCAGAATAATGTGCAGGGTGCCTGCGATATGGGAGCTCTCCCCAATGTTTATCCCGGGTATCAAAAGGTAAATGACCCTAATATAAACAAAAAGTTTGCTGGGGCTTGGGGCGCAAATCTACCAACTAATATAGGACTTACTTTACCTGAGATATTAAACAAAGCAGAAACAGGTGATATTAAGTTTTTATATATTATGGGTGAAAACCCCATGGTATCTGATCCTGATCTTAATCATGTGCAAAAGGCCTTAGAGAGTCTGGATTTTCTAGTTGTTCAAGATATCTTTTTAACGGAAACCGCGGAATTTGCCGATGTGGTTTTACCCGCTGTTACTTTTGCTGAAAAAGATGGGACCTTTACCAATACCGAGAGAAGGGTTCAATTGGTTAGGAAGGCCATAGAACCTAAAGGAAATGCTAAACCAGACTGGGTTATCATTATGGAGCTTATGAAGAGACTAGGATATAGTGCAAATTATCAACATCCCCAACAAATAATGGAGGAAATAGCTTTAGTAACCCCCCAATATGCAGGTATTAATTATTATCGGATTAGTGAAACCGGCTTACAATGGCCTTGTCCTACTTTTGAACATCCGGGTACAAAATTTTTACATGAGGGTCATTTTACCCGTGGAAGAGGTTTATTTATGGCAGTTTCCTATCGGAAGCCGGCAGAAACTACAGATGAATCTTATCCGTTAGTTTTAACTACCGGCAG
>JBMNUR010000014.1:0-24696 GCA_050946395.1 Peptococcales bacterium | reverse complement strand
GAGCAAACAAATGAATTGCCTGAACTAGTTGATAATTAAAATTAATAAAACCAAGCCATCTATTTATATTGCCAAACGTGCTGGTTTTTCATGGCCAAAAATGGGGGTTTTCAAATGGCCATTGACATTTACTTTACTGTTCTATAATAACTATAGGATGATAATCGACAATTATTTATTGCAAAACAGTAAATAATATGTTAGAATTAAGAAAAAATAATTAAGGAGATGTTTTTATGAAACGAGAAACACTTTTTTAAAGGTCGTTATTTTTCTTCTTGGACTACCGGTTCTTGCTTTTAGTGTATATTGCCTACCCTGGATAGCTAAAGAACCAGCAGAGGCTTATTGGATGCTAAAACCCATTTTAATTGTTATGTATTTGACTGTGATACCTTTTTTCATTGCCTTGTATAAGGCTTTAAAACTTTTAAACTATATTGACCGAGGTATAGCTTTTTCGGAATTATCGGTTAAGGCTTTAAAGAATATAAAATACTGTGCAATCACTATCAGTGTATTGTATGCGGCAATCATGCCATTCATATTTATTTTAGCGGAGACAGACGATGCCCCAGGTGCCGTATTAATCGGATTGGTCCTAACTTTCGCTCCAATTGTAATTGCAGTCTTTGCTGCTGTTCTTGAAAAGCTTTTGAAACATGCCCTTGATATAAAATCCGAAAATGATTTAACGGTTTGAGGTGAAAAATATGTCAATTATAATCAATCTAGATGTCATGTTGGCTAAAAGAAAAATGAGCCTCACAGAACTTTCGGAGAGAGTTGGAATTACAATGGCAAATCTCTCTATATTAAAAACCGGAAAGGCAAAAGCTATTCGGTTTTCAACATTAGATGCGATCTGTGAGGCTTTAGATTGTCAACCCGGTGATATTCTTGAATACAGAAAGGAATAATTAAATGTTTGGAGGCAATTATGAAAAATCTTATTTCGGAAAATCTTGAGCAACCAGCCCAGTTAGAAGGGCTTTATCGTCAGGACCCCGAGAAATTTAAGAGAGCCTTTTCCTTGGTATTTAAGGAACATCCGAATCTAACTATCCTGCAGGTTTGGCATGAGAGGTTAAATTTTGAACTGGCAAAGGACGTAAGGACCGAGCCTGATGGAAAATGGAACGACCTCCTGTTCATTATTGCAATTTCGTTATTAGCTGGGACAGTTGCTAGGTTTATGTTTTTACCCATAGATAACGGATTAATTAACCCAGCCAATATTGCTTTTTCCGTTTTCCCCTTGCTTTCCTTTTATTTTATTCTAAAAAACCGTCCCACAAATAGGATAATTCTTCTAATTAGCCTGTCCTACCTAGCCACATTGATTTACCTTAACATTCTGCCTGTAAATAATTCAGACAGTGTTATTTTAGCCAATCTCCATTTGCCGTTTTTCTTGTGGTCGTTATTGGCTATATCATATACAGGAAACTATGGTTTGCAGTCAAGAAAAATAATGGAATTCCTAAAGTTTAACGGTGAGCTTGGAATTAGTGTAGGTCTGTTACTTATTTGTGGCATTGTTTTAACCTCTTTAACCATTGGTTTATTTCAGGCAATTGAAGTTAATATTGAGGAATTTTACGTAAATAACATAATGATTTACGGAGTTGCTGCTACACCCTTTATCGGCATTTATTTAACAAAGACTAGAGGCGTAACTAGGAATTTTGCGCCTACTTTAGCCAAGGTTTTTAGTCCTTTGGTTTTACTAACACTCAGCGTATATTTAGCTACAATCATCGTAACACAGAAGAATCCATATACCGATAGAGAGTTTTTGTTGATTTTTAACTTAATGCTAATTTTAGTTTTAGGGATCACGATTTTTTCCGTTGCTGGAAGAGATGCAGGCTCAAAAATAATGTTCAATGATCGAATAATCTTCGCATTGTTAACGGTTGCTATAGTGATTGATTGCGTAGCATTATCGGCTATTATATTTCGATTAACTTCTTATGGTATAACTCCAAACCGAATGGCCGTTTTAGGCATGAATCTAATTGTGTTTGTGCACTTAGTAAGGATTACGATAAATAGTTGCCGATTTTTATTGGGCAAAGTTAAAATAGAGACAATTGAAGCTGTAATTACGAGATATTTACCCATTTATTCACTTTGGGCGCTTTTTGTTACCATTTTCTTTCCGATAATTTTCAATTACAAGTAATATTTGAATTGCTTTTAAAATATTGGTTAAGCTGTTAGCGACGCATTATTTTTCTTATGAGGTGAAAGAAATAAGATGCTTTTTGTGAGATTTGAAAAATTTATTATCAAAAAAGCAGGAATATTTCTAAATTTGTAAAATGCTATAGTATAACTAAAAGTTTCGGAGGATGAGATGCTCGCAACAGTAAATAGTTGTACTTTAATGGGCTTAACGGTTTTTGATATAGAGATTGAAGTGGATGCTGCCGGGGGGTTACCGGATTGGAATATTGTAGGGCTTCCTGATACAGCAGTCAAAGAAAGTAAAGAAAGAGTACGAGCAGCTATTAAAAATTCCGGTTTTGACTTTCCTCCTCGAAGAATTGTGGTAAATTTGGCACCCGCTCACCTTAAAAAGGAAGGCCCAAGCTTCGATTTACCCATTGCGTTAGCGATATTAGCGGCAACCAATCAGATAGATATAGAAAAATTAATTGATGTTGTAGCTGTAGGGGAATTAGGTTTGGATGGTAAATTACGTAAGGTAAATGGTGTTTTACCTATTAGTTTATATTTCAAAACCGGTTCAACAAAATTAATTGTACCTGTCGAAAATGGCCAGGAAGGGGCCATAGGCGGTACCCCTACCTATGCTTTTGAGTGTCTTGGTGATGTGGTTCAATTTCTAAATTCTCCTGAACAATTTGAACCTATTGCCGCACCGGAGTTTGAAAAATTATTTCAAAAAGAATTTCCGTTGGAATATGATTTTAAATATGTCAAAGGTCATGCGGTAGCTAAACGAGCTTTAGAAATAGCTGCTGCCGGGAACCATAATGTGTTAATGGTAGGTCCCCCGGGCTCTGGTAAAACTCTTTTAGCTAGATGCCTGCCGGGAATAATGCCCTGGTTAACTTTTCAAGAATCTTTAGATATCACAAAAATTTACAGTATCTCGGGTTTATTACCTTCTGAACAACCTGTAATTAACCAGAGGCCCTTTAGAGCACCACATCATAGTGCTTCCCAGGCAAGTATTATCGGAGGGGGAAGGTTTCCCAGTCCTGGTGAAGTTAGTCTTAGTTATCACGGTGTTTTATTCATGGACGAGCTACCGGAATTTCCTAAAGATGTTATAGAAGCATTAAGACAGCCCTTAGAAGAAGGTAAAGTAACAGTATCCCGGGTTGCGGCCCAACTAACCTATCCTGCCAAGTTTCTTTTAGTGGCTGCGATGAACCCCTGTCCGTGTGGATATTATGGTGATTCAATTAAAGAATGTAATTGCACACCCCACCAAGCCCAAAAATATCGTAATAAGGTTTCCGGTCCCCTTTTAGACCGTATTGATATTCAATTAGAAATTCCTCGTCTCGAATTTACAGAATTACAATCAGATCACAGAGAAGAAGAAAGTAGTGTAATTCGTAAACGGGTGGAGCTAGCCCGAGAAATTCAATTAGAGCGTTTTAAAAATAAAGGAATTTTTACTAATTCCGAAATGAAAACCCAAGATGTAAAAAGGTTTTGTGCTTTAGATACACAAAGTAAAAAACTTATGCAGGAAGCCTTTAATAATTTAGGCTTTAGTGCAAGAACCCATGACCGAATTTTAAAAGTGGCAAGAACTATAGCAGATTTAAAGGGTTTGGAACGGATATCTTTTGAGCATTTAGCCGAGGCGATTCAATACAGGGCTCTTGATAAACGGGTGTGGGATTGAATGTATTAATTTACAAGTAAACCTTAATTTACATAAAGGCTTTTCCTTTTTTGTGTTGAATAATATTTAAGTAGTTTTTAATTTTTGCCTAAAAGGAGCGGACAGCTGTGTTAATAAAGCTGATTTATGAGGATGAACAGCTTGAGACAATTAAAACTCAAATCAGAAAGCTAGAAACAAATCAATTATACTTTCTAGAAGAATTTATTCGTAAAGAAAAAAAGAATCGAAAACAAAGAGTATTTGAGGAATGGAAGGAAACCTTGGAAGCTACTATTGAAGAGAAAAAGCAAGTCGATTCATAAGAAACCTTACATATTTGACAGTATTTGACGTTCATAACTCCTTATTCTATAATTAAGTAAAATGGCCTTTATATTTAATAAGAAAAGTAGGGGGGGGTGGGGATGAAAATAAAGTTTCACGGACATTCATGTTTTACCCTGGGAAGTAGCAAGGCTAAAATTATAATTGATCCCTTTATTGAGGGTAATCCTTTAGCTAAGATTAAGTGGGAAGACATAAATGTTGATGCTATCCTTGTTACTCATGGCCATGGTGATCATTTGGGTGATGCTTTGAAAATCGCCGAGAAAACCGGCGCAGTTATTATTGCTCCAAACGAATTAGCAATGTATTGCCAATTTCATGGAGCAAAAGTGCATCCCATGCATATCGGTGGTTCTTACCAATTTCCTTTTGGTAAAGTAAAGTTAACCCCTGCCTGGCATGGTTCAGCAATTATTGAAAATCAGACTATTACATATACTGGTAATCCATGTGGTTTTTTAGTCACTATGGAAAATAAGACTGTTTATCATGCTGGTGATACAGGATTGTTTGGTGATATGGAATTAATTGGTCGTACCAACTCTATTGATATCGCACTTTTACCTATTGGGGATAATTTTGTCATGGGCGTCGATGATGCAGTTATTGCAGCTCAAATGCTCAAAGCTAAAACTGTTATACCAATGCACTATAATACCTTTGAATTAATTAAACAAGACCCGGAAGTTTTTAAAAATAAAATAGAACAAATTGATTTAAATTGTGTAGTGTTAGCAGTGGAAGAGGAATTAATTCTTTAGCGAAGTTGATAGAAATAAATCATATAGGCGTATAATATAATAATACAACCTAGGTTCCTGTACTCAAGTTTAACCAGATGTGACCCGTTTTCAATTCTAATTGGGAGGTGTTGGTTATGGTTTACAGGTGCAGTAAATGTAAACGAGAGATGGAAAATTTCCAAGAAAAGTATGTAAGCTTTGGTGTAGTAGAAAGAAAAGATGACTGTAAAGATTGTGAATTGGTAGATGCCAGTAATTTATTTTTATGTATGGAATGTGCTGAAGAAGAACCATAATTGGTTCTTTTTTTAATTTTTTTTCTATACATTTGGCAATAATGAGGTTAGAATGTAATTTTAGAAGGAGATATAGATGTTAACTAAGATTTCGCAGAAAAATATTAAGATAACTAACCTCGATAAGGTGTTTTGGCCCCAGGAAAATATCTCCAAAGGTGATTTATTTAAATATTATTTAGAAATAAAGGATTATGTTCTACCACATTTGTATGACAGACCTTTTGTTATGAAGAGATACCCTGACGGTATTACAGGTAATTTTTTTTATCAAAAGCAAGCACCTAAGCATACACCGACTTGGATTAACACACAGAAAGTGGATAAACGTGACATGATTTTATGTAATGATACTGATACATTAATGTGGTTGGTAAACTTAGGCTGTATTGAATTGCATCATTGGTTAAGCAAGGTGCCTAATATTACAAACCCTGATATAATAGTTTTTGATTTAGATCCGGAGCCCCCCGCTCAATTTTCCCATACCTTGGAAGTTGCTTTAGTTATTAGAAAACTTTTAGCTTTGATGGATTTAGATTGTTTTCCAAAAACATCAGGTTCTAAAGGGTTACATATATTTGTTCCTATTAAACCGAATTTTTCCTTTACAATTGTAAAAGAAGCCTTAAAAAATCTCTGTAGCCAGCTAGTAAGAACATTTCCCAAGCTAGTTACTACAGAACTTATAAAAACAAAAAGAACAGGAAAGGTTTATTTAGATTATTTACAGAATGGGTTTGGTAAAACAATGGCTTCAGTATATAGTGTTCGTCCTGTAGCAAAAGCCTTAGTATCTACCCCTTTGACTTGGCAAGAGGTGGAAAGTGGTATAGATTTTCATGAATTCACTATATATAATATAAAAAGACGTCTAGAAACTTACGGTGATATTTTTTTTCCGGTAAATACATTAGAACAAGACTTTACAACATTAGTTAAGAAACTGGCATACAAGTAAGAAGGATAATATAAGGATGAGGTAAGGGATTATGCGGGATAAGGTTTTTTGGTCAGCAGTACAAAAAATATGGGGGATCAAAAGTAATAAAATTTTAATAAGGGTTATGGGTAAAATTGCTGGCAAAGATTTTTGGAATCTTTCTACAAAGGAACTTCAGAGAAACTTTCCAGAGATTCCTCAAGAAATGGTAGCATGTCTTTTTGCAGAAAAAAATAGGGTGAATATTGAAAAGGAATTTCACAAATTATCAAAACAAAAGGTTAAAATAATAGGTATTTATGATAAGGACTATCCAAAAAACCTAAAAAATATTTATGACTCACCTCCCTTACTATATGTTAAAGGACATTTAGTAGAATGCAACCTAAAAATTGCCTTAGTAGGTTCTCGTAAGGCTTCTCCTTATGGCAAGAAAACTGCATTAAAGCTTGCCCAGGATTTGAGTAATAATGGAATTCAGATTATAAGTGGTTTGGCTCGTGGTATAGATGCTTGTGGTCATCAAGGGGCTTTAGTTGGTAGAGGTGGTACAGTTGCTGTTTTGGGAAGCGGGGTAGATGTTATATATCCCCGGGAAAATATTAAATTATATCAAGAAATAATTAATTTTGAAAACAGTTGTGTATTATCTGAGTTTCCTTTAGGAACAGAGCCACAAAAATTTTATTTTCCTTTACGCAATAGAATAATAAGTGGTCTAGCAGATGGTATTTTAGTAATTGAAGCTGGTGAAAAAAGTGGTTCATTAATAACTGCAGAGTTGGGTTTAGAACAAGGAAAGGATGTTTTCGCTGTCCCCGGACCTATAGATAATCTTTTATATAAGGGTTCTCACAAGCTCATCAAAGATGGAGCAAAATTAATAGACTGTGTTGAAGATATTCTCGAAGAGTATGGGCAACTCACTTTGTTTAAGGACATCACAAAAAACACAGAACAATTAAGTCCAATGGAAAAAGAAATTTTAGCTTTTTTAAGTTCTGAACCTGTTAGCTTAGATAATATTATTAATAATACTAAACTTAGTACCCAGGAAATACTAACTACACTAAGTCTGTTGGAAATTAAAGGGTATATCAAAGAAGTTAGAGGTAGAAAATATATTAGTCTGATTTGGGGTGATTAACTTTGGGAAAAACTTTAGTAATTGTAGAATCACCTGCTAAAGCAAAAACTATTGGCAAATTCTTGGGGAATCGTTATCAAGTTAAAGCTTCCTTAGGACACGTTAGAGATTTACCGAAAAGTCAGTTTGGTGTAGATGTTGAAAATGATTTTGAGGTAAAATATATAACTATTAGGGGTAAGGGAGAAATTCTTCAGGAATTAAAAAATGCCGCGAATAAGGCTAGCAAAGTATTATTAGCACCTGACCCTGATCGGGAAGGGGAGGCCATTGCCTGGCATTTAATGCAAAGTTTAAAGATCAATGAAAATGAAAAATGTCGTATCCAATTTAATGAGATTACTAAAGATGCCATTAAAGAAGCTATCAAGAATCCACGCCATATAGATATTTCCCGATTTGAATCACAACAAGCGAGAAGGGTTTTAGATCGTTTAGTGGGATATAATCTTAGTCCCTTATTATGGCGTAAAGTGAAGAAAGGTTTAAGTGCAGGCCGGGTTCAATCTGTTGCGGTTAGGATGATTTGTGAAAGAGAAGAAGAAATTAATAATTTTATACCTGAGGAATATTGGTCTTTATTAGCAAAACTTAGGTTGCCTAGTAAAAAAGCTATTGAAGCAAAATTAGCAAAAAAAGATAATAAAAAGATTGAAATTAAATCTCAAACAGAAATGGATAATGTATTAAAAGAATTAAAGGGTAAACAATTTGAGATTAAGCAAGTTAAAAAGCAAAAAAAGACTAGAAATCCCGCAGCACCTTTTACAACTAGTAGCTTACAGCAAGAAGCTTACCGTAAGTTGAATTTTACTGCCAAGAAAACTATGCGGATTGCCCAACAATTATATGAAGGTATTGATATTGGAAAGGAAGGCACTATAGGTTTAGTTACATATATTAGAACAGATTCAATCCGGATAGCTGAAACTGCTCAAGAGGAAACTAAAGAATATATTAAAAATAGATTTGGTACTAAATATTTACCCAGCAAGCCCAGAATTTTTAAAACTAAAAGTAATGCTCAAAATGCTCATGAAGCCATTAGACCTACCTCGGTAGCAAGAGAACCCGATGGTATTAAAAGCTTTTTAAGTAGAGACCAATATAGATTATATAAATTAATTTGGGAGCGTTTTTTAGCAAGTCAAATGGCTGAAGCTCAAGTGGATCAGACAACAGTAAAAATATTAGCCGATAATTATGAATTTACCGCATCGGGCTCGGTAATAACCTTCAAAGGATTTATGGAAATTTATGTTGAAGGCAAAGATGAAGAAGAAGAAAAAGAAACACTTTTAGCTGAAGTCAATGAAGGACAAAAATTAGATTTGCAAAAACTTGAGCCTAAACAGCATTTTACTCAACCTCCTGCTCGTTTTACGGAAGCGACATTAGTAAAAACTTTGGAAGAAAAGGGTATAGGTCGCCCTAGTACTTATGCACCTATTATTGATACTATTCTAAGTCGAGGTTATGTTGTTCGGGAAGATAAACAATTCTTTCCCACAGAATTAGGTTTAGTCGTAATTGATTTATTAAAGGAATATTTTCCAGATGTGGTAGATCTGGAATTTACTGCTGGATTAGAAAACAAATTAGATGAAATAGAAGAAGGTCATATTTATTGGAAAAAAGTCTTAAGGGACTTTTATCAAAATTTTGAAAAAGAATTACGACATGCTGAAGACGAAATCAGTAAGATCGAGGTTAAAGATGAGGTATCTGATGAAATTTGTGATAAATGCGGCCAAAACTTTGTTATAAAGTTTGGCAGATTTGGTAAATTTCTTGCTTGTCCTGGTTTCCCAGAATGCCGTAATACCAAACCATTACTAGAGGGGATTGGGGTTGTTTGTCCTAATTGTTCTCAAGGACAAGTAGTAATTCGTAGAAGTAAAAAGGGCAGAACTTTTTATGGTTGTGATCGCTATCCAGAATGTGATTTTGTCAGTTGGGATAAACCTCTTAATCAAAAATGCCCAGAATGTGGTAGTTATCTAATTGAAAAAAACAAAAGGCAAATGTGCTCTAATAAAGAATGCAAATACAAAGTAGAAAACGAATGAAATAATTCGTGTAATGCATTTCGTATAACTCAAAACTAATCGACGAAGAGACGAAAGGAGAAATAATGGCTGTGAATAAAAGCATCACTGTTGTAGGAGCCGGCCTGGCTGGATGTGAGGCTGCGTGGCAGATTGCTTCTCAGGGAATAGAAGTTGATTTATATGAAATGCGACCTTATAAAACTACCCCAGCTCATAAAACAGCTTTTTTTGGTGAACTGGTTTGCAGTAATTCCTTTAGGGGAGCAGGTCTGGAAAATGCAGTAGGCTTATTAAAGGAAGAACTTCGCAAATGCAATTCCATCATTATGGAGTGTGCAGACTTAAACAAGCTACCAGCCGGTGGAGCGTTGGCCGTTGATCGGGAAGGTTTTGCTCGGTGCTTAACAGAAAAAATATCTAACCATCCCTTAATAAATGTTAAACGGGAAGAGGTTACTCAGCTTAAAGACGATGTAATATATGTCTTAGCTACTGGACCCCTTACCGAAGGAAAAATGGCAGAAACTATTAAGAAATTAACCGGTGAAGACTATTTCTATTTTTTTGATGCAGCTGCACCTATAGTAACAAGTGACTCTATTAATTTCGGAAAAGCCTTTTGGGCTTCTCGCTATGATAAGGGTGATGCTGATTATCTAAATTGCCCCATGAATTATGATGAATATGAAAATTTTTATCACGAGTTAGTAAATGCAGAAGTCCATCCTCTAGCAATTTTTGAAAAACAAGTTTTTTTTGAAGGATGTATGCCAGTGGAAGTAATGGCTAGTAGAGGCAAAGATACTTTAAGGTATGGTCCACTCAAACCGGTGGGAATTATAGATCCTCAAAGCGGGCAGCAGCCCTATGCTGTTGTTCAACTGCGGCGGGATAATTTGGCAGGCACTCTTTTAAATATTGTTGGCTTTCAAACACGTCTTAAATGGGGCGAGCAAAAACGAGTTTTCTCCTTGATTCCTGGTTTGGAAAATGCAGAATTCGTTCGATATGGTGTTATGCATCGAAATAGTTTTATAAATTCACCTAAGGTTCTTAGTGGGTCCGGTCAACTTAAACAGAAACAAAATGTTTTTTTTGCTGGACAATTAACCGGGGTAGAAGGTTATGTAGAATCAGCAGCTAGTGGATTAGTTGCTGGACTTAATGCTCTTTTTTTTCAACAAAATAAAAAACCATTATTTTTCCCTCTCAAAACAGCGATTGGCAGCTTAATGAATTATATTACTACTGCTAACTGTGAAAAATTCCAACCAATGAATATTAATTTTGGATTATTGCCACCCCTTGAGCAGAGGATTCGTGATAAAAGGGAAAAAAACACTACTATCTCTTTAAGGGCCTTAAAAGCTTTAGAGGAATTCATAGAGGAGAGAAAGATTTTTGAATAGTAATCTAAAATTATTAAATGAATTTCTAACTTTTTTATCTGTAGAAAAAGGTTATTCTACACATACGAAAGTTGCATATGAGCATGATATTCAGGACTTTTTAGCTTTTTTCCAAGAAAATAAGATACTTACTAGTATTACGTACTTAGATATTAGAAAATATTTAGCTTATTTGGACTCACGTGGCTTAGAGCGAACAACACAAGCACGTAAACTTACAGCCATACGAACATTTTTTAAATATTTACGAGCAAATGATATTCTTTCGAAAAATCCTACGGAAAATATTAACTCGCCAAGAAAGGCAAAAAAATTACCCGTAGTTTTAACAGAAAAAGAAATAACAAGGCTTTTAGAGGAAATCTTCACTAATGAAGAACCTTTAACTATAAGAGATAAGGCAATTTTTGAAATTTTATATAGCTCCGGTTTAAGAGTTTCCGAATTGGTGTATTTAAAAAAAGAAGATATAAATTTTAATTTACAGTTAATAAGGGTTATGGGTAAAGGAAATAAAGAACGTATTGTCCCCTTAGGTACTAAAGCAATTGATGCAATAAATAGGTATTTAACTTTTAGCCGCCCCAAATTAATTAAAAAGGAAAAACCAATACTTTTTGTTAATAATAAAGGTAATCAACTGACCACTCGTGGTGTAAGATATATTGTTGACAAATATGTAAACAAATTATCTACCATGGGAAAGGTTAGTCCCCATGTTTTTAGACATTCATTTGCTACTCACCTTTTGGACAATGGGGCGGATTTACGAGTAGTACAAGAACTTTTAGGCCATGCCAATCTTTCTACAACCCAAATTTATACCCATGTTTCTAAAGCGAGAATTAAAGAGGTTTATAATAAAACTCACCCAAGAGCATAGGGGGGATTTTATGTTTCAAGGTACAACTATTGTTGCTGTTAAGAAGGGAAATTCTATCGCCGTTGCCGGTGACGGGCAGGTTACTTTTGGGCAAAATACTATTATGAAACATGGAGCTAAAAAGGTTAGAAAACTATTTAAGGGAAAAGTAGCAGCTGGATTTGCTGGCTCTGTAGCAGATGCTTTTACTCTCTTTGAAAAATTTGAAGACAAAATTGAAGAAAACCACGGTAATTTAAAGAGAGCAGCTGTTGAATTAGCTAAAGAATGGCGGTCAGATAAGGTGTTAAGAAAACTAGAAGCATTGCTAATTGTTGCGGATCAAGAAACTTTATTAGTTTTATCGGGAAATGGGGAAGTAATTGAGCCTGATGATGATTGTATAGCTATTGGTTCTGGTGGTTCTTTTGCTTTAGCAGCTGCCCGGGCACTTATGGAAAATACGAATTTAACAGCTCGAGAAATAGCTTGTAAGTCTTTAGAAATCGCGGCTAGTATTTGTGTGTACACTAATAATCACATAACAGTTGAAGAATTGTGAGGGGGATATAGATGGAAAACCTTACACCCATGGATATTGTTCAAGAATTAGATAAATATATTATTGGGCAAAATAAAGCTAAAAGAAGTGTAGCTATCGCTTTAAGAAACCGCTATCGTCGCAGTAAGTTATCCCCGGAATTGCAAGAAGAGATTAGTCCTAAAAATATTATTATGATTGGTCCTACAGGGGTAGGCAAAACGGAAATTGCTCGCAGGTTAGCACGTCTTGTGAAAGCCCCTTTTGTAAAAGTAGAAGCAACAAAGTTTACTGAAGTAGGTTATGTGGGCCGGGATGTAGAATCAATGGTTAGGGATTTAGTAGAAGTAAGTGTTCGAATGGTGAATCAAGAAAAAACAGAAGAAGTAAATAATAAGGCAGCTCAATTAGCAGAAGAAAGGCTTGTTGATATTTTAGTCCCTATGCCTCAGAAAAAAAGTCGTGTATATAACCCTTTGGAGATGTTCTTTACTCCAACTAGCGAGACTTCCCAAGATATAAATAACCAGGTGGATGATGAAGAAACATTGGTAAAAGAGAAAAGATTAATTGTCTGGGAAAAATTAAAACGGGCAGAATTAGAAGATGAATACATTGAAATTGAGGTGGAAGAAAGCAATGCACAAATGGTCGATGTTTTTTCAAATTTAGGCATGGAAGAGATGGGCATGAATTTTTCGGAAATGTTTAATAATTTTATGCCCAAAAAAAAGAAAAAACGAAAAGTAAAAATAGCCCAAGCACGGAAAATTTTAGCCCAAGAAGAGGCACAAAAATTAATTGATATGGAAGAAGTTAAACAGGAAGCCATTAAACGTGCCGAAAATACAGGAATTATTTTTTTAGATGAAATAGATAAAATTGCCGCTAAAAACGGTGGTTACGGTCCCGACGTTTCTCGTGAGGGTGTTCAAAGAGATATTCTACCTATTGTTGAAGGTAGTACAGTAACCACCAAATATGGTAATATTAAGACTGATTATATTTTATTTATTGCAGCCGGTGCCTTTCACATTGCTAAACCTTCTGATCTTATTCCTGAACTACAGGGGCGTTTCCCCATTAGGGTCGAACTTGAAAGCCTGACCCAAGAGGACTTAGGAAGAATACTAAGGGAGCCCCATAATTCTTTACTTAATCAGTATATTAATTTATTGCAAACTGAAAACATTTCGTTAGAATTTACTGAAAATGCTATTGATGAAATCGCAAGAATTGCGTATACTGTAAACGACCAAACTGAAAATATTGGGGCACGTAGACTATCAACAGTTCTAGAAAAACTATTAGAAGATATTTTATTTTCCGCCTCGGAATCTGACACTGACAAAATTATTATTGACAAAGGTTATGTAATGAATAAACTGGAAGATATAATAGTCAGTAAAGATCTTAGTAGATATATTTTATAATTTATAGTAAAGGAAGGAGGAATAAATATGAAAACACTCCTGGAGAAAACCCGAACGCTTAACAAATTGTTACAAAAAAGCGCAGGAAATCCAGTAGATTTTAAAGAAATTACTAAAGTACTAAGCAATATGATTGAGAGTAATGTCTATATTGTAAACAGAAGAGGTAAAATTCTCGGATATTCTTTTGTTGAAGGATTTCAATGTGAAACTATAGAAGATATTATCACCGAAAATGAAAGATTTCCCGAAGAATATAATGAAAATCTTCTTCGTGTTTCGCAGACCCAATCTAATCTCAAATCAAGTGAAAATGCCTGTGTTTTTGAAGGTCCTACTTGTTGCCAGTTTGGTGGTAAAATTTCCACAATAGTTCCCATTTTAGGTGGTGGTGAACGGCAAGGTACATTGCTTTTAGCTAAATTCAATGATGAATTTGATGATTCTGATTTAATTTTAGCAGAATATGGTGCTACAGTAGTTGGTATGGAAATATTAAGTGCAAAAACTGAAAAA
Organism: Peptococcales bacterium; assembly: GCA_050946395.1. GTDB lineage: Bacteria > Bacillota > Peptococcia > Peptococcales > BICA1-8 > JBMNUR01. The sequence goes on along the minus strand of JBMNUR010000014.1, from coordinate 10,533 downwards.
ATAGAGGAAGAAGCTAGAAAAAAAGCTGCAGTACAAATTGCTATAGGTACTTTATCCTATTCTGAATTAGAAGCTATTGAGCATATTTTTGCTGAACTAGAAGGTTCCGAGGGTCTTTTGGTAGCAAGTAAAATTGCCGATAGGGTTGGTATTACACGATCTGTAATAGTTAATGCTTTAAGAAAATTTGAAAGTGCCGGGGTTATAGAATCAAAATCCCTTGGTATGAAAGGAACCTATATCAGGGTTCTAAATGAAAACCTATTAGATGAACTAGAAAAATTAAAATAAGATTTTTTAAACTCCAGCAACATTTTGCTGGTTTTTTTTGTCGTTCTTTCTAAATTAACCTTGTCGAAAAAGGGTTTTTTCCAGTTATATCGAATAAATAAGATAGAAATACGGAAAACTATGTCATTTAAGGAGGGTAATACTATGGGTAACGGTTTTTGGCAGAATCCTACTATGGATATTTTAAAAAACTCTCTGGACGCGGTGTCCTTAAGACATAAAACTATTGCTAATAATATGGCAAATATCAATACTCCTAATTATAAAAGGCAGCTTGTTAATTTTGAAACCGAATTAGCTAAGCATTTACAAAAGGATAATACTATACCTTTAAAAACTACAAATAAGCAACACTTTCCCTTAAGTAATCTTAAACCACAGGAAGTTAAGCCTCTTTTGCAAGAAGAACCAAGTATTTTAAGAACAGATGGTAATAATGTGGATATTGATTTGGAGATGGCACTACTCGCTGAAAATACGGTTCGTTATAATGTAGTGTCACAAACAATTGGAAAAAAATACTCAATGTTGAGAAGTGTTATTCAAGGAGGTAGGTAATAAATGTCACTATTTTCAACTTTTAGAATTAGTGCTTCCGGCTTATCTGCGGAAAGATTGCGAATGGATGTTATTGCCGACAATATTGCCAATGTAGAAACAACTAGAACTTCCCAAGGTGGGCCATACAAAAGAAAAATGGTAGTTTTTGGACCAAGGGCAAGCTTTGAAAACGCTTTTCGTAGAGAATTAGCTTATGGACGAGGGGTTCAAGCTGTAAAAGTAGTTGAGGATAATTCACCTTTCAAGTTGGTTTATAATCCTGAACACCCTGATGCCGAAAATGGTTATGTTAAAATGCCCAATGTAGATATTGTTAAGGAAATGGTTGATATGATAAGTGCCACCAGGTCCTACGAAGCAAATATTACTTCTCTAAATGCAGCCAAATCTATGGCTTTAAAGGCTCTGGAAATTGGTCGTGGTTAGTTAATCTTAATTGTTGATGGAGGTCCTTATGAATATTTCTTCGATTGATTCTATTAAGTTACCGGTATTGTCTCCTTCCGGAAGTTCGAAAGATCCTACTACTAGCTTTAATGATGTGTTTAAAAAGGCTTTAGGTGAGGTAAATAAGTTACAAATGCAAGCAGATGCTAAGGCTGTGAGTTTTACAGCAGGAGAGTCTAATGTTGACATTCATGATGTTATGATTGAAATGGAAAAGGCTCATTTAGCACTACAATTAACTATTGAAACTAGAAATAAAATAGTAGAAGGTTACCAGGAAATTATGCGTATGCAAGTTTAATTAAAACATTTAGAGGTGGAATGAGTGAACTTTATACAAAAATTCCAGGAACAGTTAAAGTATATTTGGAATAACTTTTCAAAAGTTCAAAAAGTAGTGGTAGGAGGGGTTAGCCTCTTGGTTTTTGGCGTATTACTTTTTTCCGCCTTTTTCTTGGGAAGGACAGATTATGAGCCTTTATACCCTGACTTGAATTTAAATGATTCAGCTTTAATTACCGCTAAATTAAAAGAAATGAAAATTGATTATAAATTAGATAAAAATGGGACAACCATTCTAGTTCCCACAAATCTTAAACACCAACTACGATTAGATCTTGCAAATGAATTACCGCAAGGTGGAGTTATAGGTTTTGAAAGTTTTAATCAGACTAGATTTGGTGAAACAAATACTGATAAAAGAGTGAGGTACTTAGCGGCTTTACAAGGTGAACTAACGAGGACTATACAACAAATGGCTGAAGTGGAAACAGCAAAAGTTCATATTGTATTACCGGAAGAATCTTTATTTATTCGGGAATCTAAACCTGCTACAGCCTCCGTTTTATTAAAGCTAAAGCCTTATGCAAGTATGGATACATCTAAAGTCAGATCCATTGTTCATTTTTTAGCTCATAGTGTAGAAGGCCTTTTGCCGGAAAACGTTACTGTTATTGATGTTTATGGCAATCTTTTATCTGAAGGGGTAGCCCAAGGTGCAGAAGAAGAACTTTTGACTGGAAAGCTTACATTAAATCAGATAACTATCAAAAAACAGTACGAGGATAATCTAGGAAAATCTTTACAAACTATGTTGGAAAAAGTTTTAGGCCCTGGAAAAGCAGTGGTAAGAGCTAGTGTGGATTTAGATTTTGACCAGGTAGAAATCAGCTCCGAGGAATTTGGTAATCAAGTTTTACGTAGTGAACAATTACGAGAGCAAATTTCGGAAGGTACAATGGTTGAATCCGGTGTTCCTGGTATTGAAAGCAACTTAACAGATTTGCCCAGTTATTCTTCTGGTGGAACAGGGGAAACCAGTTCCGAGATATCAGAGATTGTACGTAATTATGAAATAGATAGAATTATAGAAACCAGAAAAAAGGCCCCGGGGGAAATAAAAAGTTTATCAGTAGCAGTTATTATTGATGGCCAGCTTTCCAGTGGCGAAAAAGAGGATATTGAGGGAATTATTGCTCGGGCAGCTGGAATTAATTCAGCTCGGGGTGACCAAGTCGAGATAACTAGCTTACCTTTTAATACTGAAAGCTATTCCAAGCTTCAAGAACAAATAGATCAAGAAACAGCCAGACAAAATAAACTAGAACTAATTAAATACGTACTTAATGGGGTGGGTATCCTTCTAGGATTTGCTTTTCTATTCTTTTTAGTTCGACGTATTCTTGCTTTGTCTGTCCAAACTAGAACAAAATCTGCTCAAATACCTATCAAAGATGACGGGATAATAAAAGAATTAAGCCCCGAAGAACAAGAAAAAGCTGCAATTAAAAAGAATATTGATAGGATTGCCCAAACCCAACCTGAAAATATAGCAAAAGTTATTAGAACATGGATGGCGGAAGATTCGAGGTGATGTAGGTTGGCTCGTAATGAAAGGATTACAGGCAGGCAGAAAGCTGCAATTTTTCTCATTGGTTTAGGTCCGGAACGTTCAGCCAAGGTGATGAAGCATTTTAATGATGAAGAAATAGAGCAACTGACTTTGGAAATTGCAAATATCCGCAAAATACCTAATGAACAACGAGAAAAAGTCTTTGAGGAATTTAATCAGCTATATATGGCTAACGAGTATATTTCCAAAGGTGGCATTGATTATGCTAAGGAGATTTTGGAAAAGGCCTTGGGTAATCAAAAGGCCATCGATATTATTAATAGATTAACGTCTTCACTTCAGGTAAGACCTTTTGATTTTATTCGTAAAGCAGATCCGAGTCAGTTATTAAGCTATATTCAGGGTGAGCACCCTCAAACAATCGCCTTGATTATGGCTTATCTTGATTCTGAACAATCAGCGGTTATCCTTTCCTCCTTACCCTCTGAGTTACAATCGGAAGTTGCAAGAAGAATAGCTATACTGGATCGCACTTCTCCGGAAATTATTAAAGAAATTGAAGGAGTTTTGGAGAGAAAGTTTAGCAATATAGTAACCCATGATTTTAGTTCAGCAGGTGGAGTTCAATCAATTGTGCAAATTCTTAATAGGGTGGATCGAACTACAGAAAAAACCATTTTAGAAACTTTGGAAATTCAGGATCCTGATTTAGCTGAGGATATTAAAAATTTAATGTTTATTTTTGAAGATATTATTCATTTAGATGATCGTTCAGTACAACAAGTCTTACGAGAAGTAGAACAAAAAGATTTAGCATTAGCTTTAAAAGGTTCTAGTGAGGAAGTAAAGAGTAAGATTAAAAAGAATATGTCTAAACGGGCTGCGGAATTAATTGAAGAAGAACTTGAATTTATGGGACCGGTTCGCTTAAGAGATGTAGAAGAAGCACAGCAACGTATTGTGGGTGTTATTAGACATTTGGAAGAATCTGGGGAAATTGTCATCTCACGAGGTGGAGGGGATGAACTAATTGTCTAAAATAATAAAAGCTAATCATTTAATTTTAGTTCCAGCAGAAAGCGATAACCGAAAGAATTGTAGTACAAATATAGGACTTACTTCCGATAATATTCAGGCTTTTTATGAGGAAGCTAAAATAATGGTGGAAGAACTAATCACCGACGCTAAAGTTAAGGCGGAAAATATATTAGAAAATGCAGAGTTAAAAGCAAATGAAATCATTAATAAAGCTCAAGTATCAGCGGAAAATATCAAAAATGAAGCTTTTCAAGAGGGTTTCTTAAAGGGTGAGGAAGCAGGTCTTTTAGCAGTAAAAGAACTTCAGGAAAAAGCAAATGCAATTGTTCTAAAAGCACATCAGGAACGAAGGGAAATTATCAAAGGATTAGAAAGTGAAATTGTTGACTTTTCCCTGGAAATTGCAAAAAAGGTTATTCGTAATGAAATAAAGAGCAAACCGGAAGTTATTCAATTTATTGTCAAAGAATTGCTGACTCTTGTTCAGGATTCAACTCGAGTGACAGTAAAAGTGTGTACTAGTGATTACGAACGCTTAGAAGAACAAAAGGCAATTTTACAAGCAGTTTTAAGTTATGGTCTTTTAAATCTTGAGAATGATCCTACCTTAAGTCAAGGTGACTGTATTGTTATTTCCGATACGGGGATTTTAGTTGCCAAAATAGATAAACAACTAGATAAATTACAGGATGTTTTACAGGAAGTGGCACAAGGTGATTAATTTAAAAAAATACTATTCTATCCTTAATGGCACATCTCTTGAAACAAGGAAAGGTTTTGTAGCTGAAATTATTGGTTATATAGTCTACTGTTATGGTCCCCAGGCTAGTATGGGGGAATTGTGTAGTATAAAAATTGGTCGCGAAAGAATACCAGCGGAAGTAGTTGGCTTTAAAGAAAACAAAACTTTATTGATGCCTTTAGGTAATTTTAAAGGAATAAGGCCGGGCTCAGAGGTAATTGCTCTGGGACATTTTTTAAAGGTAAATGTTAGCAATCATTTAGTGGGAAGAGTTTTAGATGGTTTAGGTGAACCTTTAGATGATCTAGATAAAATTAGTGGAACCTGTTATCCTCTAGAAAACAACCCCCCCATCCACTTAGACGAAAAAGGATAGACACCCCTTTAGAATTAGGAGTGAAAGCCTTGGATGGCCTTATTACTTGTGGTACAGGACAAAGATTAGGAATATTTGCCGGTAGTGGTGTAGGCAAAAGCACCCTTTTAGGAATGATTGCCCGTAATACCAATGCTGATATTAATGTCATTGGATTAATAGGTGAAAGAGGTAGAGAAGTTAGAGAATTTTTGGAACGTGATTTAGGGGAAGTAGGTTTAAAACGTTCTGTTGTAGTAGTCGCCTCTTCCGATCAACCTGCCCTTTATCGCATTAAAGGCGCATATGTGGCCACTGCAATTGCTGAATATTTTCGTGATCAAGGAAAGAATGTTTTATTGATGATGGACTCTGTAACCAGGTTTGCAATGGCTTTGAGAGAAATAGGCTTGGCGGTAGGAGAACCTCCTGCTACTAGGGGGTATCCCCCATCGGTTTTTGCTACTTTACCCAAATTACTAGAAAGATCAGGTACATCTGATAAAGGTGCTATTACCGCGTTATATACAGTTTTGGTTGATGGCGATGATATGAATGAGCCAATTGCAGATGCAGTTAGAGGTATTCTTGATGGACACATTGTGCTATCTAGAAAACTTGCGTCTTTAAACCATTATCCTGCTATTGATATTTTAAATAGTGTTAGCAGGGTAATGCCTAATATCATTAATGATAAACATTCCTCGAATGCGGCAAAGTTTAGGAAGTTACTTGCTACTTATAATGAAGCCAAAGATTTAATCGATGTGGGAGCATATGTACGCGGTACAAATAAAAATATTGATTTAGCTCTATCTAAAATGGATGGCATTAACAATTTTCTTTTACAGGAAGTAAATGAGAAAATTACATTTTCCGAAACACACCAAATGCTTGAAAAACTTTGTGGAGATATTGAAATAGGAGAATAAGAAAAGGTTGGAAGAAATATGTCTAAATTTACTTTTCGCTTAGATAGTTTGTTAAATATTGCTAACCACAGGGAGGAAGAAGCCAAAAGGAAACTTGTGCTTTGTTTAGAAGAATTAGAATATGTACAAGAAGAATTGCTTGCTTTATCTCAAAAACAAACCCAAGCTTTGCGGACGTTGGTTGAAGGCAAAAAAGGAAAATTGTCCATTCATCAATTAATTAATGATCATGAATATTGTCAGGTTTTAAAGGAGAGAGTTGAAACAAAACAAAAAGAAGTTATTCAAATGGAGAAAAAAGTTAAGGATGCAAGGGCAAATTTAGAAGAAATAGTTAAGCATAGGAAAATTTTAGACCGTCTAAAAGAAAATCAATATATGAATTTTATTATCGAAGAAGAAAAAAAAATGCAAAAAGATCTAGACGAAATTGCAACTTTATTTTTTACTTCAGCAGGGGGATTTTAAGTGGCTATTCCCAAAATACCAACAAGTGTAATAATTACATGTCTGATTTTCGCACTTATAGGTGCACTATGGGGCACTCATGTTGCGGGTCTTCTTGATTTAACCCAAGCTTTAGCCCATTTGCCGATTGTGGGCAAATATTTTGAAAAGGAAGCTAATGAAACAATTGCAGAAATATCACCGTTAGAAGAAGAAAATGATAATTTAAAAGAAACTGTTCAAATGCTACAGGCACAATTGGCTGACTACCAAATGTTGGAATACAAGTATCAAGCTGAAATCACAAGTTTAGAAAATAAGATTGTCCAATTGGAAAATCAGCTTAACGCTGAGATGGAGAAAGAAGCAAATCATGCTAAAGTAGTTGATTTTTATCGAGAAATGAAGCCTAAAGAAATAGCCCCCATTTTAGAAAATTTAGATGACGATAGAGTTATCGATATTTTAATTAGATTAGAATCTAGCCATGCTGCTAAAATCTTGGCGGAACTAGATCCGTTAAGAGCCGCTAAATTATTCAATCTTTTAACCGATAATCATTAAAAAGGTTTAATCCCAGTGAAAGGAGGTGAAATAAGTAGTGGATATAGGTCAATTGTTTAACTTAGAGGTTGCGCCAAAAGTGACAGATAATATTTCAACGAATATACCAATTACAGGGAAATTTTTGGACAAGTTTGAACAGAACTTATTCCAATTAAAACAAGAAAAGACAGAAATCAACGGTGAGCTAGTTTTTAGTCATTTAAGTGGATTAGAAAATTTGGTTCTCCCTTTTTTAAATATACAAATTAGGTCACCGGAACAAGTACAGCAATTAACCAATGTTCAAAGTGAAATAATACCTAAAAGTGTAGTAGCTAAGGATCAAAATGTAGTTGATATGGATCATATTATTAATCTTGCTAGCAACTTAAGTCATACTGAAGACATAGTTTCGGATTATAGAAATGAGATATTTGTTAAAAATTCGCAACCGATTACTTCAGAGTTAGATGTAGTTGAGGGAAAGATTGTATCCTCCCCTGGAAAAATAGATATTCCTACTAAAATGGAAAGCATAACAGCTGTTCCTAGTTACTTGAAGAATAATACTCTTAGTAACTTTGCAGATATTTCTAACTTGCCATCAGATAAGTTCCTAGGAATAGAACAAAAAGATTATCAAATCACAGAAAATCTGAAAGAACAAACTCAAAATTTTTCTTTTTTAAATCAAAATAGGCCTAAAGGAAAAATTGATTTACCAGATTTAGGAATGGATACCTCTTACAATAATGCTTTAGAAAATCAACTAAATAAAGAAATTAATTCCCCAAATCTTGCTGTTAATAATCAATCAGTCTTTCTCTTTAAAAAAAATATAGGTAATTTTCAAGTTGAGCAGGAACCGGAGGTGTCACCGAGAGAGTTGCCGGAATTTTTATTAAGGCAGATTAAGAATAATTTTAAATTCGATAAATTAACTGGTACATCTGAATTAAATTTGCGACTTAAACCTGAAGAATTAGGAAAAATGATGGTTAGACTATTTTCCCAGGATGGACAAGTTAGTCTAAAAATTTTCGCGGAAAATTTAAGGGCTAAGGAAATATTAGAACAAAACCTCATTCACTTAAAACAAACATTTACAAGCCAGGGGATAAAATGTAGCAATATAGATGTTCAAGTGAGTACTGACAGTAGTTTTAACCAGTTTATGGGCCAGGGAAATCATCCTTTTAATCAAACAATGTATAGAAATAATGGTAAATATAAGTTTAGTGGTAATGGTAAAAAAGAATTACAAATCAGAGAACTTACCTATAACGACAACTCAAATTCATCTACAAGAAGAATGATGTTAGGGGGCTTAGAAATACTTGCTTAGAAAGGAGGTCAATATATGAGATTAGAAGGAATTAGTAATAACAGCTCGCAAAAATTAGTCGAAGGTAAAGATAGTAAAACCTTGGATAAAGATGATTTTTTGAAGCTTTTAGTTACCCAGTTAAAATATCAGGATCCTTTAAATCCAATGGAAGATAAAGAATTTATTGCCCAAACTGCGCAATTTTCCACTTTAGAGCAAATGCAAAACTTAAATAAGACTTTTGAACATGGAATTAACGGTTTGCTAGCTTCTCAGTATGAAATGCTCTTTAGTTTTAATTCCTGGCAATCAACAATAAGCAGTTTAAATCTAATGGATAAAGAGATTATAGGTAAAGATTTAAATGGTGAAACTGTCTCAGGTATAGTAGGACGAGTGAAATTTACTGAAAAAGGTCCAATAGTTTTGGTAAATGGTCAAGAAGTAAGGCTTAGTGATATCGCTGAAATTGGTAATGTAACTAATCTGCCAAATGATGATGAAATTATTGTAGGTGAAGATAATGCATGATAAGTTTTTTATTCAACAACCAATTAGGCCGATAGCCCAAACCATACAAAAAGGTAAGGAAAGACTAAAGAACGATCAGCCTAATAAAAATTTTGAGGAAATATTTCATAATCAATTAAAAACAGAGGAAGAATTAAAGTTTTCTAAACATGCTCAAGACCGGCTATCTATGAGAAATATTAAGTTAAATCAGGAGGCCATAACTCAGCTTAATGCTGCTGTGGAAAAAGCGAGGGATAAAGGAGCTAAAGAATCTCTTATTCTAATGAATGATATAGCGTTTGTGGTAAGTATCCAGAACAAAACAGTGATTACTGCTGTTAATGGTCCAAATATTAGGGAAAATGTTTTTACTAATATTGACAGTGCAGTGATAATCTAGGGCCGGACCTCTTTGAGGAAGCCCTTCTCCGCCGACTGATCGAGGCGGATAATAAATAGCTATTACAGGAGGTCATTATTATGATGCGTTCATTATTTGCCGGAGTATCCGGTTTGCGCGTCCACCAAACAAAAATGGACGTTATAGGTAATAATATTGCCAATGTAAATACTCCAGGCTTTAAAAAAAGCCGCACTGTTTTTCAAGAAATGTTAAATCAGACTGTTAGGGGCGCCTCTTCACCCCAAGGTAATCGAGGGGGGACAAATCCCATTCAGATAGGTTTGGGAGTTAATTTGGGAAGTATTGATGTTATCCATGCACCGGGCTCACCCCAATCAACTGGGAAAACTTTAGATATGGCGATCGAAGGTGAAGGCTATTTTGTTGTAGGAGAAGGCTCCAATAGATATTATACTAGGGCTGGCAACTTTGATTTTGATGGAAGCAACAATCTAATCACAAGTAATGGCCATTACGTGCTAGGTTGGATAGCAGATAGTGAAAATTTTCAATTACAACCAGATTTGTCGGTGATAAATTTAAGTAGCTTGGCTAGTAAACCTATTAATAAGGCAACCCAAAATGTAGAAATAGGCAAAAACTTGGATAGTAGAATACCTATTCAATCTGGTACTTCTACTTTTATGGCACAAATAAGTCAGGAACAAATAAATCTTGTAAACCCAAATGACCCTAGTACATATCTTTCAATTCAATTGCCACACGATGCAGTTTTTGATCAAAACTTTTCAATAGGTTCAATTGGCTATGCTGCACTAATGGCTAATAGAGACAAATGGGATTTTAATCCTACTACTGGGGAATTGTTACTCAAAGATTCCTCATTTCCTATTGATGAAATACAAAGCCTGAATTTAGGAAATTCAAGTGTGGGTAGTACATTTACCCTTACTTTAGGAACAGAAAAAACTGACTTGATAACCATAGGCAAAACTCCAGATGAAACGGCAAGAAATATTGAAAATGCTTTAAATAACTTAAATTTAGGTGGGGGGAGAACTTACGTAGCTGTAAATGGAGATGGTTTCAAGGTACAGTTTACTGGAGGAAATATAGGC
>JBMNUR010000013.1:0-24748 GCA_050946395.1 Peptococcales bacterium | reverse complement strand
AGCAGTGGAAGAAGATTAAAACGAAAGGTGTTAATCTAATGAAACTGGGCATTCCAGAGTATAAAGCTTGGCAATTTGCTAACACAAGAAAAGGCTATTGGAGAATATCCAACAGCCCAATCCTTAGCACAACCTTAAATAATAAATATCTCGAAATTTTAGGATACAAAAGCATATCTAGAAGATATCAACTAATGCATAATTCTTAATGAACCGCCGTATACCGAACGGTACGTACGGTGGTGTGAGAGGACGGTAATTAAAATAATTAATTACCTCCTACTCGATTATATTCCCAACTTCTATTTGCTCACTCATTTTCACGTGCATATACAAAAAAAGTAACTTTCTCTGAAATCATTACACCTCTTACTTCTAAAGTAAAAGTATAGCCTAAAATTTCTATCTGTCGTCCATCTACGATATGCCAGATAACCTCCGGGTCTAACTCATTGACCTTTTTTCCACGGATATTTTTTAACATATCTTTAACTGCCTCACTAATCTTTAATTCTAGATTATCTTTATCTGCAAAGTTTCTTGGGGGTAATTCTAAATTGATCTGTATTTCTTTGACAATAAACCATTTTTTGGCTTCCTTTATTGTATCTTCTAAAGCTTTAATTTGGCTTTGTTTTTCGTTTAGTTGTACTATCAAAGAAGCATTTTCACTATGGACTTTCTCGACTTGTTGGCCAATAACTAAAGTGGCTAGAACAGCCCCGATGATAATACCAATAATAAACAAGGCCAACTCCTTGGTAGGTTCCTTGCTGGGTAGGAGATAAAAAAAATTCATGGCTTACCACTACCTGTCAAAGTATAAATCAGATAGATACCTAGCTCTGCCCCGGCAAAAGAACTTATTACATAAAATAAATGTTTACCCAAAATTCTAAATTCACCGGCAAAAAGCCCGGAACCAAGAGCTTCAAAGGAACTAAAAGATCCTCCAATGGCTGCTACTACTGCCCAAATTTTCATATCTTCTGCGAGTTTTCTCATTGTAAAATAAGGTTGATCTCCTGTTATAATAGTAGATAATGATCCGATTAATGAACCGCCTAAAATAATACCAAAAGAAGTACAGAATATAAAAACAAGCCGATTAGTAAAGCTCATAATAGAATACCTCACTGATAAGTTCTTAAATAATATATATTTTTAATAAAGCCTTACTATGCAGGATAATGTATAATTAGCAGTGAAAGAGTTAGCCAATAGAGGTGGTGCAAAAGATGAAGGAATTTGTGCATTTACATACTCATACAGCTTACAGCTTATTAGATGGAGCTTGTCGTTTGGATGAGCTTATAAATAAGGCCAAAGAACTCAACATGCCTGCTTTAGCTATCACAGACCATGGTGTTATGTATGGTGTGATAGATTTTTATAAAGCTTGTAAAAAAGCAGGGATTAAACCGATTATTGGTTGTGAAGTATATGTGGCACCAAATTCCCGTTTTGATAGACGGCCGAATATTGATGACTCACCATATCACTTAGTACTTTTGGCTCAAAACAATACAGGTTATCAAAACTTAATAAAATTGGTATCCTTAGCTTGGTTGGAAGGTTTTTATTATAAGCCAAGGGTTGATAAGGATATATTAGTCCAATATAGTGAAGGTTTAATAGCACTAAGTGCTTGTCTTGCCGGGGAAATCCCCAGCCTTCTCATGGCAAATAAGTACGAAGAAGCTAAAGAGAGTGCCTTGTGGTATCAAGAAACCTTTGGCATTGCTAACTTTTACCTGGAGCTACAAAACCATGGACTCCACGAACAGGCTAAGGTTAATACAGAATTAGCGCAAATTAGTGAAGAAACGGGTATTCCCCTAGTTGCTACCAATGATGTACATTATATTACTCGGGATGATGCCAAAGTTCAGGATATATTAATGTGTATCCAAATGGCCAAAATCCTCGAAGATGAGTCCCGAATGAAATTTGAGACACAAGAGTTTTATTTAAAATCCTGGGACGAAATGAATCTGGCCGTGGGAGAATATCAGGTAGCTCTTCTTAATACGTTAAAGATTGCAGAGCGTTGCCAGGTTGATTTTACCTTTGGCGAAAATCATATGCCAGTTTTTCAAGTGCCAGAAGGATTTACCATTGAGACTTATTTAGACAAATTATGCTTAGAAGGTTTAAAAAGACGTTATGATCGCCCTACTTCCCAGGCCTATGAAAGACTTAGCTATGAACTGGGAATTATCAAAGAGATGGGTTATGCAGGTTATTTTCTAATTGTTTGGGATTTTATTCATTTTGCCCGCAGTGAGGGTATCTATGTAGGGCCGGGTCGAGGATCCGCTGCCGGGAGCTTAGTTTCCTATACCTTGGGCATTACAGATATTGATCCGCTAAAATATGATCTTTTATTTGAAAGATTTTTAAATCCGGAACGGGTTAGCATGCCGGATATTGATATAGATTTTTGTTATGAACGACGAGGCGAAGTCATTGATTATGTAGTGCAAAAATATGGTAAAGATCGAGTTGCCCAAATTATTACCTTTGGAACAATGGCAGCTAGGGCGGCAATTCGTGATGTAGGCCGAGTAATGAATATACCATTAGGTTTAGTTGATAAAGTGGCCAAACTAATTCCTAATGAATTAGGAATTACAATTCCCAAAGCCCTTGATGTTTCCCCGGAACTTAAGGAAATGGTCCAAGAAAATCCACAAATTAAAGAACTGGTTTTTATGGCTATGGCATTGGAGGGTATGCCTCGCCATGCGGGTACTCATGCCGCGGGGGTAGTTATTTCCCAAGAACCTTTAGATTATTATTTACCTTTACAAAAAACTAGTGACGGCGGAGTAACTACCCAGTTTGCCAAAGAAAACGTAGAAGAAATTGGTCTTTTAAAAATGGACCTTCTAGGCTTAAGGACATTAACCGTAATTAATAATGCGGTAGATTTGATAAAGAACAATCGAGGGGTAAGCCTTGATTTTAACAAAATTGATTTGGATGACCCCTTAACTTATGAACTTTTGGGTAAAGGAGGGAGTATTGGTGTATTCCAATTGGAAAGTTCTGGTTTGAGGGCTATACTCAAAGAACTAAAACCGGAACATTTTGAGGATATTATAGCTTTAGTGGCCTTATATCGGCCGGGCCCACTAGGTAGTGGTATGGTAGAGGATTTTATCGCCCGTAAGCACGGTAAAAAGACAATAGAATATTTACATCCCCTTTTGGAACCTATTTTAAAACCTACTTATGGTGTTATCCTTTATCAGGAACAGGTTATGCGTATCGCTAGTGAATTAGCAGGCTTTACTTTGGGTCAAGCTGATCTTTTAAGAAGAGCTATGGGTAAAAAGAAACCGGAAATAATAGCCGGTCTCAAGCAAGAGTTTATTGAAGGGGCCAAAAAGAATCTAATAGATTCTGAGGTGGCTGCTAAAATCTTTGAACTTATTGAATATTTTGCAGGTTATGGTTTTAATAAAAGCCATAGTGCTGCTTATGCTCTTTTGGCTTTTCAAACGGCATATTTAAAAGCTCATTATCCCGTAGAGTTTATGGCAGCTTTATTAACAAGTGTTATGGAATCAGCAGATCGGGTGCCCTTTTATATCGCTGAGTGTCAAGCTATGGGTATCCAAGTTTTACCGCCTGATATAAATGTGAGTCGGGAAAACTTCATTGTCATGGATTCCAATATTCGCTTTGGCTTGGCCGCCGTTAAAAATGTGGGTAAAGGTGCCATTCAAGCTATTCTTGCTGCTCGCGACCAGGAAGGTAAGTTTAAGTCCCTACAGGATTTTTGTAAGAGAATAGATTTAAGTCAGGTCAACAGAAGAGTAATGGAAAGCTTGATCCGGTGTGGTGCTTTTGGTTCAATCCCCGGTAATCGGGTACAACTTTTGCAAATACTGGATATTTGTATCGAACAGGGACAAGAATTACAAAAGAATGTAAACAGTAATCAGCTTTCCCTTTTTGATGTAGGTGGGGCAGCAGGCTTTACCATGGATTTTCCGGAAATAAAGCTACCTGAAGTGGATGATTTTACCAAACGGGATATTTTAGCTATGGAAAAAGAAATTTTAGGCCTTTATGTTAGTGGTCATCCGTTAGAAGAATATATTAATCTTTTAAAAACTAAGACTAAAAAGCAAATAGCCGACCTTAATCAGGAAAGTGATGGAACTAGACTGGTTATAGGAGGTGTAATCACTTCTCTACGAAGAAGTGTCACTAAAAAGGGAGAAACAATGGCTTATTGTACTCTTGAGGATTTAACAGGTACTATCGAAGTATTGGTATTTCCCAGGGTCTTTGAGCAATATCACCATTTAATAGAAACCGATGAAGTAGTGTTAGTGCGAGGAAGGATTAATCTTCAAGAAGATAGTCCAAAATTCTTTGCTGAAGAAATAACTGTAGTAGACCTTGGAGAAAATAAAGATTTCGAAGCTAAAAAACCTAAGCTTTATATAAAAGTTGACAGTGAGCCGATACAACAGGGTATGTTAGATGTCATTGGAGAAGTCTTAAAGAATTTTCAAGGTGACATTCCCGTCTACTTTTATTTTGAAAAGGAAAAGAAGTTAATCTTAACTGATCGTAATTTTTGGGTTAATTGGCAACCTGATTTAGAAAATAGTTTATTAGAAATTTGTCCTCGGGAAAACATCTCGTTGGTAAAATAGATTCTAGGTACATTCTCCCCGTCCCCATCATACATTAATTATTATGGAGATTATTAAATTTTGGGGGCAGATAATGAAAAACATCGTGATTGAACAAATGACCCAAAGAGGGATTAATTTAGATGAAATAGCTGATATCGTGTTTGATTTACAAAAACGCTATCATCCTAATTTGGAAAAGGCTAGTTGTCTGGAAGCTATTTATGCTGTATTAGAAAAAAGAGAAGTCCAGTACGCTATCCTAACAGGTTTAGCCTTGGATATACTAGCGGAACAGGATTTACTTCCCGAGCCTATATTAACAATCATAAAGAGTGATGAATCACTTTATGGGATAGATGAGATTTTGGCCTTAGCTATCACCAACATTTATGGAACTATCGGCACAACTAGTTTTGGTTATTTAGATAAAATGAAAGTTGGTTTAATCGGTAGGTTAGATGAATGTAAAAAAACTGTTAATACTTTTGCCGATGATATTGTAGCAGCAATTGCTTCTGCAGCAGCTGCGAAAATTGCACATAATATTTAATAAACTGGCAGGAGAATAAAATCTCTTCTCGAATTAATGTTGGTTAAGAAATATATAGATTGTAAAATCTATATACAACAAAATTTTGGACAAGCTAAAGTAAGCTAGTTTGGCGTTTGGAGGTTGGTTTTTTGAAAATTGCGGTATATCCTGGCACCTTTGATCCTGTTACATATGGGCATATGCACATTATTAAAAGAGCGGCAAAACTATTTGATCGGGTAATTATGGCTGTGGCCTTAGAGACTAATAAAAAGACTCTTTTTACCGCTGAGGAAAGAATAGCTCTTATTAAAGAATGTTGTTTAGAAGGTTTGGATAATGTAGAATTAGAACTATTTGATGGTCTTCTGGTTGATTATGTTAGAAAAAAAAAGGCGGTAGCAATTATTAGGGGGTTACGGGCAGTATCTGATTTTGAATTTGAAATGCAGATGGCATCAGTTAATCGCCAATTAGCGGAATCTGTTGAAACCATCTTTCTAATGACGGACCCGGAATATTCTTTCATTAGCTCCAGCATTATAAAAAATGTTGCTTCTTTAGATGGTGAAGTTCGCTATTTTGTACCGGAAGTAGTGGCTAATGCCTTAAGAAAAAAATATAAAGTAGGTGAAATGAGTGGACAATGATAACATTACCGGTGAATATATTATAGTAAAAGCATTGGATAATGGTGTTACCATTAGTGGTTTGACCAGAGGTAGAGACACAAAATTTCATCATACGGAAAAATTAGATCGGGGTGAAGTGATGATTGCCCAGTTTACAGAACAGACTTCAGCAATGAAGATTAAAGGTAGGGCAAGGGTTTATTCTACCCATGGAATTGTCGAGGCTGGTGACTAATTTTAAAGTTAGTGTTGGATGTTAGAAGTTGGATTTTGATAACATGATTATAAAAACAATATTTTTTAGGAGGGAATTGGCATAATGTGGACTGTTGTTTATATAGCTCCTAATAGAATAATAGCCGAACAACTCAAAGAAGTTTTGGTAGGCGAGGGTTTATTGGTGAATTTACGTTCCTCGGGAATTCCCCATTTGGGAGATTCCGGTTCAGTGGAAATTTTAGTACCCGAATCAGAAGTGGAAGAAGCCCACGAAATTTTAAGCAGTGCAATTGCAAAATAAACCGAAGTTGTTAGTGGCTAGTTGTTAATAGCCAGTATTTTTCATTGGTATTTATCCGATGGCTACCAACTGTAAGACTCCCATCTTCTATTAAGGAAAGGGGACACACCTCTTTTAGGGTTTTCATTCTGGGCAGAGGAATGTCCCCAACGAAAGAGAGATAACAGTTGCTACGTCCTTGGACATAGAAAGCTAGCTTGCTATGCAAGCTTCAGAATGTAGACAAACTCCATATTTATCAACGTTACGCTGGCTCAGACAATTTATTGTGAATGAACTCAACGGCTTCAGGAATTAGCAAAACTCACCTTCGGTTCAAACAGTTGCTAATTCTGGTCTTCAGCCGTCTGCGTTCTTTTTATCTAAACTCGCCAAATGCTTCACTTAGCCTAAATGAAAGAAAAAGTTTTAGGTGGCATAAGTGCAACTATGGCTTTCGCTTAAAGCTTAGCAAAAGCCAAGTTTTACTAATGATAAATTTATATGGATTTTGTTTTGAATAACTTTGTCAACAGGTTGTAGCTTGCTATGCATGCTTTAGCTGACTTGTCCACTGTGTGGGCAAGGTGAATTGCCCTTTAGGGCAAGAGAAGGTACCCTGGGGTACAAGGTGAATTGCCCTTTAGGGCAAGAGAAGGTACCCTTGGGTGTAAAGTTTCTAAGCTTCACTTGATAAAGATTTTGCGAGCCACTGGCCACTAATAACTAGTAACTAATTTGAAGGAGTTGCATTGGATGCGAAAAATTGCCCTTTTGACTAGTGGGGGAGATGCGCCCGGCATGAACGCTGCGATTCGCGCAGTAGTAAGAACTAGTATTTACCATCAAATTGAGGTTTTTGGTATTGAACGGGGTTATGCTGGACTTATAGAAGGTGTTTTTCACAAAATGGATTTAGGTTCGGTAGCAGATATTATTCAGCGGGGTGGAACTATTCTCCATACGGCCCGCAGTAAAGAATTTGTTGAACCTTCAGGAAGAAAAGCTGCTCTGAATAGCTTAGAACAAAAGGGGATAGACGGATTAGTAGTAATTGGTGGTGATGGTTCATTTCGGGGAGCTACTGAATTGCATAAATTGGGTTTTCCTGTAATTGGTGTTCCGGCAACTATTGATAATGATATATATGGCACCGAATATACCATAGGTTTTGATACGGCTGTAAATACGGTTATTGATGCTATTAATAGGATTAGGGATACAGCTACTTCTCATGAAAGGGTTTTTGTTGTGGAGGTTATGGGTCGGAGTTCGGGGCGAATAGCTTTAGAGGCTGGCCTTGCAGGTGGAGCGGAATCAATTCTTGTTCCCGAGATAGAACCTAACTATGTAGAAGTTGTTGAACGTTTGCAAAGAGGCATAGATCGAGGAAAAAGACATAGTATTATTCTAGTGGCTGAGGGTGCGGATAATGCTTATAATGTCAGTAAGAAAATAAGGGAACTTATAGGCCTGGATACTCGAGTAACAGTTTTAGGCCATATTCAACGGGGTGGTACACCTACTGCAATGGACCGCGTGATCGCTAGTAAAATGGGCGGACTGGCTGTAGAACTTTTACTAGCAGGAAAATCAAACCTTATGACTGGTATTGTAGGCAATGAAATGATTAACTTATCTCTTGATGAAGCGGTTGCCCAAAAAAAATCATTTGACTTCATTGCATATAATCTTGCAGGGATTTTATCAATATAAATAGGAGGAAAATTTATGAGACGCACAAAAATAGTATGTACCATTGGTCCTGCTAGCGAATCAGTAGAGAAATTATGTCAGTTAATTGAAAGTGGTATGAATGTGGCTCGTTTGAACTTTTCCCACGGTACTCATGAAGAACATGCCCAACGAATTCAAAACATCAGAGAAGCTGTTAAATTAAAAAACAGGCCTGTTGCAATTATGCTAGATACTAAAGGACCAGAAATTAGAACAGGATTATTAGAGGACGGGAAAATTACCCTGGAAACCGGGGAATCAATAACTTTAACTATTAAGGAAATTCAAGGGACAAAAAAAAGAATACCCATAAATTATCCGGGATTGGTTAAGGATGTAAAACCCGGAAACCATATTCTTTTAGATGATGGTTTAATAGCCCTAAAGGTTTTAAAAGTTGAAGACACTGAAATTTTTTGCCAGATACTAAATGGTGGGGATTTATCAAATCGTAAAGGTGTCAATGTACCTGGTGTGAATATTAATTTACCGGCTATTACCGAAAAGGATATCTCTGATATTAAATTTGGTATTGAGCAGGATGTTGATTTTATCGCTGCCTCATTTATTCGTAGTGCTGGCGATGTTTTAGAGATTCGTAAGATTCTCGAAGAATATAAAGCAGATATCCACATTATCTCGAAGATTGAAAATCATCAGGGCGTAGTCAATATTGACGAAATAATAGAAGTTTCCGATGGATTAATGGTGGCCCGGGGTGATTTAGGGGTCGAGATTCCAGCCGAAGAAGTACCACTTATCCAAAAAATGATGATCCAAAAATGTAATAGAGCAGGAAAACCCGTTATTACCGCTACACAGATGCTAGACTCCATGATTAGAAATCCAAGACCTACAAGGGCAGAAGCCAGTGATGTGGCAAATGCTATTTTGGATGGAACAGATGCCATCATGCTCTCAGGTGAGTCGGCTGCTGGTAAATATCCTGTGGAATCAGTTGAAACTATGGCGAGAATTGCCGTGAAAACTGAATCTGCAATTAATCATGAAAACCTTGTAAATATGCGGGGGATAGTCACTCGTCAAACTACTACAGATGCTATTAGTCATGCTACTTGCACTATAGCTCATAATTTAGGAGCGGCAGCTATAATTACTTCTACAGAATCTGGATCTACGGCTAGAATGGTTTCCAAATATCGCCCTAAAGCACCAATTATTGCTGTAACACCTAGGGAGAAAGCTCAACGCAAATTATTATTGGTTTGGGGTGTAGAACCAATTTTAGCACCTGAAACCGAAGGCACTGATGCTATGATTGAACAATCTATAAATGCTTCACTTAAGGCAGGTTTAATTGAAAATGGCGATTTAGTAGTTATTACTGCTGGTGTGCCGGTAGGGGTTCCCGGAACAACCAATCTTCTTAAAGTAGAAGTAGTGGGACAAATTTTAGCCCAAGGTTCAGGAATCGGGCGAAAAAATGTTACCGGAACAGTACAAGTAGCTAAATCTGCTCAACAAGCAGTAACTGAGACCCAACCAGGAGAAATTCTAGTAGTTCATGCTACCGATGCTGAATACATTCCTGCTATGGAAAAGGCGGCAGCAGTTATCACTGAGGAAGGCGGCTTGACTTCACATGCTGCTATAGTTTGTTTGAGTTTGGGTAAACCAGTTATTGTAGGTGTAGAAAACGCCACCGAGAAGCTACCTACGGGAACTTTGATTACTTTAGATGTAGCTCGGGGTGTAATCTATCGTGGCCACGCAAAGGTAATGTAATAATTGTAGTATCTACAGTACCTACAGTAAAAGATTAGGATCTCATTTCACTTTGTTTCGTTAGATTAAGATTCCGCTCACTAGATGGTGGAAACGGTGCCCCCGTTGTTTCGTGTCATTGTGTAACTGCAAGGATAATCTATTGTAGGGGCGGACGACTCTGTCCGCCTAATGTTTTTTATTATTCGTAGGAATTTATTTCACCTTAACCTATTAATTAACGTAACGAATAACAAAAAAGTTACCTTATAAATATTGTTAAATACTTTTTTATATATAAGAAGGTAAAATATACACTTGTTTAGTTACAAACTAAATAGTAAAATTTATTTGTTCTTTTTTCATCTTATTACCGTGCAAAGGAGGTTAACTTTTACTATATATTTGTAACACAATTTGCAGAATTAAATAAACTAAATTACAATTTAAAAAACAGCACAAAGATAAAATAATGTTAATCAAGCGCCAGAACCTTCCGGAAGCTAGCCACTAATAACTAGCCACTTTTAGAAGGTTGACGAGGATGGGAGTTTATCGAAAATTCGGCGGATGCTCCTCGGTAGCTGTATGACCGTAAAGGTACTACAAATACGGAAGTAATTTCGGAACAAAAAGTACTGGATACAGTTGTGCTGTAACTTAAGGAGGAATTTATTTGAGTAATGTTTTAGGGTTTATTGGTAAAAAACAAAATTCTTTTCTTGCTTCTGATTCTGCTGAGGATTTTTTAGTAGTTTTTAAGGGCAATATTGAAAATGGTGAAGAATTAAAAAAATGGTTAGCGGAAGAGGGTCTACTTACCGAAGGAGAGGCTACTACAACTAAGTTGCTTGTTCAAACTGTTAAGTATTATTACAAAGGTAAATTAGAAGAAACGATAAAGGACGTTTTGGATAAAGTTCAAGGTATTTTTACTTTAGGTGTTTTTACCAAACAAGAGCCTGGTAAAGTAGTTGCTGTGACCAAAGATAGCTCTCTAGTAATTGGTCTTGGGGACGAAAATAATTTTATAGCATCTGATATAATTTCTCTTCTGCCCTATACCAAAAAATGTATGCTTATTAATAGCAAGGAAGTCTGTGTTCTTACTCCAGAGGAAATTAAAGTTACAACCATTTCCGGGGAAATAGCTTCTAAAGAAATCTTTGATGTTTCCTGGAATGGTGCTGATAAAGGTAGTTATGAGCATTTTATGCTTAAAGAAATTGAAGAACAACCTGCGGGCTTTAGAACAAATTTAAGTGGCCGCGTCGTAAATAATCAAGTGAAATTTGAAAGCCTTACTTTATCATCGGAGATAGTTAACCGTTGGAAAAAAATATTTATCGTTGCTTGCGGTACATCTTATCATGCGGGTTTAATCGGCAAAGGCGTTTTTGAGAGCCTATTGCACATCCCGGTTGAGGTTGAAATAGCCTCTGAATTTAGTTATAGGGGACCACTTATTAATAAGGATACCTTAGTTATTGTCATTAGCCAATCTGGTGAGACTGCAGATACATTAGCTGCACTTAGAGAAGCTAAGAGTAAAGGTGCTAGTGTGTTGGCTATCACCAATGTATTAACTAGTACCATTGGCAGGGAATCAGATTATTCCGTTTATATTTGGTCGGGGCCGGAAATTGCTATAGCTTCAACCAAGGCTTTTACAGCAATGTTACTGGTTGAGTATCTTTTAGCTCTTTATATAGGACAGATAAAAGGCACAGTAGGCGATACCCAGGCCAAAGAAATTATTGGTGCTTTATTTGCACTACCCGATCTTGCGGCAAAAATATTAAATTCCACAGAACAATATGAAAAAATTGCCCAAAAATATAAAGAGCATACCAACGCTTTCTTCCTTGGGCGGGGTTTTGATTGGCCATTGTCCTTAGAAGGAGCTTTAAAGTTAAAAGAAACATCATATGTTCATGCTGAAGGATATCCGGCTGGGGAATTTAAACATGGATCATTGGCATTGGTGACTGATGATACTTTCATAATTGCTTTATGTGTACAGAAAAACACCTATGAAAAGACCCTTGCCAATGTTAAAGAATGTCGAGCACGAGGTGCCAAAGTTCTAGCGATAGCTTTAGAAGGAGATAAAGAGGTTACTCAATATGTAGATGATGTTATTTATCTTCCTAAAGTCAATAACTTTATTGCTCCCATTCTCACTGTAATTCCTTTACAGCTTTTAGCTTACAATATTTCTAAGGCAAGAGGTTGTAACGTAGACCAGCCCAGAAATTTAGTAAAAAGCATTGTAATTGAATAATTAAATAAAGTGTTTCCTAGGTCATGGGTAAAATGTTGAAAATGCATTTATCCATGATCTTTTATATATGCCTAAACCATCATTCCTCTTTTGTCCACTTTCCCGGTATTTTATCCGATGACTACTAGCCGTAAGACTCCCATCTTTTATTTAGGAAAGGGGACACACCTACATCTAGGGATTTATTTCTGGTCGGAGGAATGTCCCCAACGAATGGGGGATAAGGGATGCCACGTCCCTGGATACAGCTGGAGCAAGTATTCCTCTTAGGCAAACTCCATCTGAAGCTAAGAATCACTTGATTATTTCTGATGTTTAGGAAGATATAAGTGGTTGGAAAGCTCTCGGATTCGGTTAACTTTTAGAATATACCTAAACTCTATTCCCAATGATATAATAGTTACTAAGGCATGCAGGACATGTTAGCTTTTTGAATTAGGAGAGGATAAATTATGGTGGTAAGAATTTTGACCGATAGTACTAGCTATATTGATAAAAAGATTAGAGAAAAGTTAGATATCAATATAGTGCCTTTACATGTTTCCTTTCAAAATGAAAGTATGAAGGAAACGGAAATAGAAAACAATGTATTCTATGAAATGATGGAACAGAAGGGTATTCCCATATCTTCCCAACCATCAGTAGGAGAACTATATGAGGCAATGGAAAATATTATAATAGATGGAGATCATCTTTTCTGTACTTTTTTGTCTTCAATGATGAGTGGTACATATGCTAATGCTTGCAAAGTAAAAGAGATGATTGTAAAAAAGTATCCGGATGCCAAGATTGAGATTGTTGACTCTCGTTCGAATTCAATGCAATTAGGATTTGCTGCCATTGTAGCCGCTAGAGCTGCTAAAGAAGGTAAAACATTGGAAGAAGTTAAGAAGATAGCCGAGAAAAATATCAAAAGAAGTCGCTTTCTGTTTATACCTGAAAACTTTGTTTATTTGAGAAAAGGTGGGCGTATAGGTGGAGCGAGTGCATTAATTGGAAATCTGCTTAAAATAGTGCCTATTTTAACGGTGGAAAACGGAATAACAACGGTATCCCAAAAAGTCAGAACCAAGAGTAAGGCAATCGCAGCTATGATTGAAAAAACATTACAAGATCATCTAGATTACGGTCTGCAAGAAATTGTTGTTCATCATATTAATTGCTATGATCAAGCAAAAGATTTAGCCAATAAGCTAAAAGAAAAACTAAAGATCAATGTAAGTATTGCAGATATTGGTCCTGTTATTGGCCTTCATGTTGGTCCGGGGGCATTAGGTATCGTTTATTATACGGAAAAAGATATGCGAAGCTAAGGAAATCATTAGGAGGATTAAACTTTCGACTATATCATAGAAATTGGCATGAAGGTAGGCTTGAGTTAAGGAGGCCAAAACTAAAATAATAAATCCCTCAGGTCATACTCCTGGTATCAAGGGAAATTATACATTGATACCAGGGGTATGTTAATTTAGCTTGAAATAAAGGTGTTTACTTCTTTTTCTTTAATTTAGTAGAAAGTAAAGGTTAAGGAAAGATAGAAAGGACTGAATTTTGATTAATATTTTTTTATTAATGGGACCGTCGGTAATGATATTTTTTGGTTTACATGTTTTAAAAAGTGTACCTTTAACCTTTTTGCTATTTTATAGTTGGTTATTAATTATCCCTGTATTTTATGTAGTAAAAAGACAACTTTCAATTAATGAGAGCCTAGCTTTTCTTAGTTTAAATTTAAATAAAAGAGCACTTTTATATGGTATATATTCGGGTATTATTTGTTTAATAGCTATTTTAGGTTGTGTTTCATTTTTCCAGGGTTTCTTTTTTGATATTCCCTATTTACAAGAGTTATTAAAGGAATGGGGATTTAGTGGAAAAGTAGTATTTGGATTAGTATTGGTCTTAGCTATACTTAATCCTTTTTTGGAAGAAGTATATTGGAGAGGTTTTATATTTAGGACAATAAAGAATAGATATGGGGTATATTTTGCAATCCTAATTACTGCATTCTGTTATACTTTCTATCACTTGCTTTCAATTTTTCCAATGTTTAAATGGCCACTAAATATCATAGGGGTTATCCCTGTCTTTGTTGTCGGAGTACTTTGGGGATATTTACGGGAGAAATTTAATTCTCTATCAGGCCCAATTTTAAGTCATATTTTAGCAGATATAGGAATCATAATGGTATATTTTAAATTTTTAAATTAATTGAACAGAAAGAGAGGACCTTTATTTTAACCACCAAGCAAAGTCGAATTTTTTTGATATTATTTGGTATAATAATTTTATATATTTAATGCGGGGGGGCAGATTGTGAAATTTTGTTGGAGCACATTAACGGTTAAAAATATGGAAGAATCTTTGAAATTTTATCAAGAAGTAGTTGGGCTTGCAGTGGATAAAAGATTTGAAGCCGGGCCGGGATTTGAAATAGTATTTTTGGGAGATGGGGAGACGAAAGTTGAACTTATTTATAATGAACAAATTAAAGATATAAGTTTCGGACAAAGTATTTCATTAGGGTTTAAAGTGGATTCCGTTGATGAAACGATGAAATTTGTCAAGGAAAAGGGTATTAAAATTCATAGCGGGCCATTCGAGCCCAATCCTAATACAAAATTCTTCTTTGTTTTAGACCCCAACGGATTAAAAATTCAATTTGTAGAAACAAAGTAATCTTAATCCTAGGGTGCCAAGAATTGGATGTATCTGATTAATATGTAAAATGTAATAATGACTGCAACGATTACTTGGAAATATAATAGAAAGTCAAGAAAATAGAGTTCATGGTTGTAATTTGCGAAATATTCTTTTGTGAGTTTTAATGCTGTAGCACTGATTACAAGGGGGAAAGTAAAGCCTGAATAACTTGGATAGAATTTTAATTTTAATAGCCTAGACAACATGATTATAACCCTAATGTAGAATATTAATGATAATGTCATAAGCAGATAAATTATAGTCATGTTTTTTTCAGTGAAGGAATTTATATACCCAGCCAATAATAAACTTGCCGGAGCAGCTAAAATTACCAGAGTTGGTAATGCTGGCTCCGGCATTTCTTTAATTTTGATTATTCTATATAATACTGGACATAAAAGTATTAAGTAAGTTATCAATCCAAACCAAAAAGCAACCCTTCCTAGATTATCCATTCCATATTTTCCAGTAACGCTGACCAAGGTTAATCCTACATAGACGATAAACCATGTAGGAAAAACTTGTTTAATATTAAATTGACAGACAAATTTAAGACTAAACCAGATAATGAGTAATAAATGAATAACTAACCCCGATATCCATATTATAAATGCAAATGTTGGGAAGTCACTTATTAAGTATGTTGATAATAACATTAAAGCCATGGGAAACGTGGGAATCACACTGGCGATTAATACATTATCTAATTCTTTTTTTATTTGCTGGGGATAAAATACGAATTTCAATACAAATAAGATTAACAATATCCCAGCTACAATTCCTAAAATATTTCTTAAGATTTCACTATACGACATTAAAAGATTACCTAAAGCTGTTAAGCCCAATATTAACCCGGAGATAGGTAACGGGTATTTTTCAAGAAAATTCATGATTCACACCTATATCTAATCAATTATTTGAATATTTTTGGATAATTGACTTTCCTGTCGATGTCCATAAGATCTTCCTCTTTGGAATCACTACCGCAAATATTACATCTATATGTTATTTATGGGAAAATAACATGAATTTATTGTATATATATATTATAGCATAGCAAGTTAAAATATTTAGTTAAAAAACAATTTAGTTATGCTATTATATATAAGTGTAATCTTTAAGGAATCTTATAAAAGAAAACGGAGTGATGGATATAAGTACTGTTTTAGTTATGGGCTTAATAGCGGGCTTAATGACAGGCTTAGGTGCACTAATAGCAATAAAATTTCGAAAAATTAAGAGAACGCTGCTCTCTTTAATTTTGGGCTTTGCAGCTGGAATTATGATTGGTATTTCCACATTGAGCCTAATTCCCAATAGTTTATCCAGTGGACTAGCTTATACTATATTGGGCTTTGTTTTAGGGGGAGTTGTTCTTTGGGCCCTAGATGTTATGCTTCCACATACCCATAAAAGTGATGTAGAAAACCAAGCATATTATAAGATGGGCATTTTTATAGCCATGGGTATTGCCTTACATAATATCCCCGAGGGGTTGGCCATAGGGTCATCAAATTATATTTCTGAAGAATTAGGGTTTTATACTGCGTTAGGTATCGGTTTACATAATACAGCGGAAGGGTTATGTGTAGCATTTCCTTTGTCACTAGGAAATACCTCTAAAATTAAAATTGTTCTCATAACTACTTTAACTGGCTTATCTACTTTAATAGGGACATTCTTAGGTATTTTAGTCGGTTCGATTTCCTTAACCTTTGTTTCGGTTTCTTTAGCATTTGCTGCAGGAGCTATGATTTATATTGCGAGTGATGAGTTGATTCCCCAAAGTCATAGTACCCATAGTGAATATGCCAATGTGGGCATTATGTTAGGCTTTGTAATTGCTTTATTATTACCGTAAAAAAGTATTTAACAATGTTTATAAGGAAACTTTTGGTTATTCGTTACTGAAATTAAAAGGTTAAGGAGAAAAATAATTTCCTACGAATAATAAAAACGGGCTAGTTCAGTACTAGCCCATAATAATGACTCCTTATTATTCTCGGGGGAATCCGATAGCTATTGCAATTAAAGCAAAAATAGCTAACAGAAATTGATACCATAACGTGGGGATAATTGCAAAGGGTGATAAACCTGCTAATGAGCCTGCTAAAAGGATTTGAGCTCCATAAGGAATAATGCCCTGCCACACACAGGAAAAAATATCTATGATACTAGCACTTCTTTTGGGAGTAACCCCATGTTTTTCAGCTAATTCTTTGGCAATTGGCCCAGCTAAAACAATAGCTACAGTATTATTGGCAGTAGCCATATCAGCCAAACTCACTAAACCGGCAATACCAAATTCTGCACCTTTTTTGGAACGGATACGGGAACTAATAAAGTTAAGTAGATAGTCTACACCACCATACTCCCGGGTAAGTTCTACTAATCCACCTGTCAAAAAGGAGAGCAGAAATATTTCTTGCATACTGGTAAATCCTTCGTAGATATTTTTTGCCAGGTCCAATAATGTGGCAATTTCTCCACCTATCAGACCAATAGCGCCGGCTGAGACAATACCTATAGTTAATACAGCGAATACATTTAAACCTAGTAAAGCCAAGGCAAGAACTAATAAATATGGGACTACTTTTATTAATTCAAAGGGATAATTTCCCTCAACACCACCACTGCTACTAATAAAAGTTAAGAAAATAACTGTTAATATACATGCTGGCAGGGCAATTAAAAAATTCATTTTAAATTTATCTTTCATATCACAACCTTGGGTTCTTGTAGCGGCAATAGTGGTATCGGAAATCATGGAAAGATTATCGCCAAACATAGCACCACCTACTACAGCTCCCACGGCAAAAGCTAAACCTATATCACTTTTATCTGCAATGCCAACTGCAATTGGTATCAAGGCACCAATGGTGCCCATTGAGGTACCCATGGCTGTGGCAATAAAAGCTGAAATTAAGAATATACCAGGCAAAAGCAACTTACCGGGAATAATAGAAACACCTAAGTTTACAGTTGCTTCTACACCACCCATACTATCGGCAACAGTTGCAAAGGCACCAGCTAATAAAAAGACTAAGCACATAATAATTATGTTAGAGTTTCCTATTCCTCTTACGATGATTTCCACTTTTTCATTTAATGAACCTTTTAAAACTAGAACTCCAACAATAAGACCTACTAAAGCTGCTACTGGGGCAGGTAACTGATAGAATGCAAATTCGGCTTGTTTAATGTAGTGCAAATAAAATCCGGCACCTAGAAAAATTGTCAAGAATACTGTAAGGGGCAATAGTGCCAAAAGTGGTTGTTTGTTTTTACTCATTATAACTCCTCCTTGTAATAAAAAAGCATTTAACAATTGCTTAAAGCAAATTTTTTTATTATTCATTATGGAAATTAATGGGCAACTTGAAACATAATTTCCTATGAATAATAAAAATGCCTTCTCCGACAAATAGAGAAGACACAAAATTACTACTGATCTTCTTCTCATCTGCCAGAACAATCGTTCTGCTGGAATTGGCACCTTAAATTAGGTTGCCGAGACTTCATGGGGCCAGTCCCTCCGTCTCTCTTGATGAAAAGTTTTTATTTAATTGTCTAGGTAATCTTAACAAGTATTGAGTTTTTTGTCAATTAAAATATGTTGGGCGAATGGATTTAATTTTAACTAAGCAAATGACCCATAAAATATCGATTTGAAAAACAAGGATGTGGATTATGTTTCTCTTTTTCTTTGCAATTGCAATGTTGATGTATATTCCTCTAACGGGATATGTAGGTTTACGCCTGTGGCAGATTATAAATTATTTTTTCCCAGGTGTAAACAAATTAGCCTATTGGTTTATCTTTTTAGTTTTTTCATATGCATTTATTTTCAGTTTTTTAAATAGAGGATTAGGTAAAGAATTAGGTGAGACTTTAAGAAGCTTTAGCTATTACTGGATAATAGCCATGTTTTATCTTTTTTCCGCTTTTTTTCTATTGGAATTACTCCGGATAATCTGTAAGTTTTTAAATATTGGATTACCTTTTTACACCATTCTTCCACGTCTTGGAATCATTGCGATTATTGTGGTAGCGCTTATATTTTTCTATGGTACTTGGAATGGGCGAAATCCTAGAGTTACTAATTATAATATTACGATTACCAAGGAAGCTGGTTTATTTAAAGAATTGCGGGTAGCTATGATTAGTGATATCCATCTAAGTAGTGTGGTTAATAATGAGCGTTTGGAGGAAATGGTTAATAAAATTAATAGTCTAAATCCTGACGTTGTTTTTATCCCGGGCGATATTATTGAAGATGTTGAAATTTTCACCGAGGAAAATATGATGGAAACCTTTAAGGGATTACAAGCCCCTCATGGTGTATTTATCTCTCTGGGCAACCACGAATATTATCGAGGTGAAGTTAAAAAAACTGTTGAATCCCTGGAGCAAATAGGTTTTCATATTTTAAAAGATGAATGTATGTTAGTGGCTGATAGCTTCTATGTTATAGGTCGCGAGGATACTGCTGTAAGTAGTATAGGTCGTGATAGAAAGGCATTGGATGAGATTTTAGAAGGGATTGATAAAAATTTACCGTTAATTTTATTAAATCACCAACCTATAGAACTAGAAGAGGCCCAAAATGCAGGTATTGATTTGCAGGTCTCCGGTCATACTCATCGGGGGCAAGTATTCCCTGCTAATTTAATAACTTCTAAGATATTTGAAAAAGATTGGGGTCACTTACAAAAAGGAAATTTTCAATTAATAGTGACAAGTGGATATGGTACCTGGGGACCCCCTTTACGTATTGGTAGTAAATCAGAAATTGTTGACATACTAATTACTTTTACAAAAACTTAAGCACATAATCACTTAAACACTTAAGTCAGAATGTAGACAAACTCCATATTTATCAACGTTACGCTGGCTCAAACAATTTATTGTGAATGAACTCAACGGCTTCAGGAATTAGCAAAACTCCCACTTAAGTACTTATTCTCACCACTTTTAACAAAATATCATATACATGTAGCAAGAATTTTTGTTAGAAAGAGTGAGATTATGGGAAAATATCGTATAATGAGTTTTGACGGTGGTGGTATTAGGGGAGCTTTGACAGCTACTTTATTAAAGCGACTTGAGCAGGAATATCCCCAACTAATCAAAGAAGTTAATCTTTTTGCAGGCACATCTACCGGGTCTTTTATTGCTTTAGGTTTAGCGTATGGATTATCAATTACGGATATTTCGGATTTATACTCTGTGGAAAATGCCCGAAGCATTTTTTCGCCTGGAGGACTGGGATTATTTAGACCTAAATATTCTAATGTAAGACTCCGAGAGATCTTGGAGGAGTATTTCCCCAAAGATCTTAGGCTTCAGGATTTAAAGAAATCTGTTGTCATTCCATCCTTTAAAGTTATTGGTAAAAATAAGGGCCAGTGGAGTCCAGTATTTTTCAATAATTTTCCTGATTCGAATACTAGAAATGTCCGAGTTATTGATGCTGCTCTTGCTAGTAGTGCGGCACCTTCTTATTTTCCATCCTATCTTACCCATGTTGACGGGGGTTTAATTGCAAATAATCCATGCATGGCTGCAATTTCCATAGCTTCAGACCCTTATTACGCCAATAAAGTTTGTAACGATATTTGTTTATTATCAATAGGTACCGGTTATTCACCTAATAAAATTACAGCTGATACAACCCGATGGGGGTTAATTCAGTGGATTTTTAATTCTACTCCACCGATTCCTTTACAAACTATCATGTTTGATGGAGCGGTAGAAGCTGATTCATATTTTAGTTATCAGATATTAAAAGATAGATTTTATCGTTTGAATCCTGAACTAAAAAGTCCCATAGGTTTAGGTGACTATCAACAAATACCTTATTTGGTTTCCCTTGGGGAAAAATATAATCTCGAAGATATTATGAAATGGCTTAATAGGTGCTGGAGTCCTGCGGATTTTAGTGTTCAATATCAAGTCGATTACCAAGACTTTGATGAGAAAAGGGCCAGATACTGGCATAAACTTCATAATAAGTCTTTCTAAGCAATTCTGGTAGTGGCGGATCAGACTATCAATCTGGGAAAGATACAAACCCACCCTTACAAAGATACTGAGAAAATTCTAAGGAGCTTAAAATGGGAAATGTACGAATGTATTTAGAATTTACGAGAAAATCTTTTCAGCGGGCTGCTGCCTACCGTTTTGAAGCTTGGATGCGACTTTTTTCTAATATTATTTTTCTCTTTATGTGGGGTTTCATTTGGTTCGGGCTATATAAAACAAAAGGAAATGTCGCTGGTGTTACTTTTCAGGCAGTTTTTAGTTATGTATTAATCAGTCAAATGCTACAAGGTCTCCATGGAGCGGGAACACCTTTATGGGATATCCAAGAAAAGGTGCGAACCGGGGACATTGTTTCGGAAATGATACGGCCTTATGATTACCCATTACGGCTCTTATTTGCCGATTTTGGCAGTATTAGTTTTTACTTTTTAACAGCTATCCTTCCGGTTTATGCAATTATCTTCCTAATCCTAAGGCCAATTATTCCTATTTCCGCCACCCAGTGGCTTTTGTTTATACTTTCAGCAATTTTAGGCTATTTAATTCGTTACTGTATTGAGTTAACTTTTGGTCTTTTTACTTTTTGGCTTGTGGAGACGGGAGGAGTAGAAGATATTTTTTATTTTGCCATCTCCCTTTTTTCCGGTGCCACCATACCCCTATGGTTTTTTCCAGGTTGGTTAAGAACTTTGGCCTATTATTTACCTTTTCAGGGTATTTTCTTTGTGCCGAATGCCATTTTCGTAGGTGAATTGGCTAAAGAGGAAGTACTACCTGCATTGGGAATGCAACTTTTTTGGTTAGGCATAACTTACTTAATTTTAAGGTTTGTTTGGTCTCGAGCTGCCAACAAAATTGTAGTACAGGGGGGATAGAGAGTGGCATTTTTTAAAGCAGTTGATATTTATTGGTATATGGTGAAAGCCAGCGTTAGGGCTCAACTCCAATACAGGTATGCCTTTTTTATGAACATTTTAGGTTGGATGATGCATTATACAGGTATGGCCGTTACCATGTGGGTTTTACTTTATTCCTTCCAAGCTTTAAATGGTTGGATTTATTGGGAATTGATTTTTTTATTTGCCCTTTCAGTTCTTTCCTGGAGTATTTGTCTTATTTTTTTCTTTCATTTTCGTACTCTAGATCAATATATTGTCAAAGGAACTTTTGACCGTTTTCTAGTAAGGCCTATTCATCCTTTTTTTCATTTTATGGCTATGAAGTTTGATATCGGTGCTCTTGGCCAACTGTTATTTAGTATCTGTGCCTTTATTTTAGCTTATAGTAGGCTTGATTTATCTTGGACTGAGTGGCAATGGGTGGTTTTTCTTGGGGCAGTTATAGGAGGCGCTTTTATTCAAGGG
The DNA here is from genome assembly GCA_050946395.1 of Peptococcales bacterium. Classification (GTDB taxonomy): domain Bacteria; phylum Bacillota; class Peptococcia; order Peptococcales; family BICA1-8; genus JBMNUR01. The sequence goes on along the minus strand of JBMNUR010000013.1, from coordinate 2,569 downwards.
GGTATCCTGGTTTTAATATCGGCTATTGCTTTTTGGACAACCCGTTCAGAGAGGGTTTTTTGGGTGCTTATGTTTCCCTTTAGAAATGTTATTAATTATCCCTTATCTATTTTCCCCAGAGCTCTACAAATGGTGATTACTTTTATTTTACCTTTTGCTTTTGTAAATTATCTTCCGGCATTAATTCTTTTAAATAAAATTGATCCCATTTTTCAATCTTTTTGGGGAAGTTTGAGTATTGTAGTGGGCATAATTTTCTTTTGGGTTGCATTTCAGGTATGGTTAAAAGGCTTAAATCGCTATAATAGTACAGGTTCTTAAAGGTTGAAAGGGGCAAAGTTTGTGATTACAGTAAAAAATTTAAGCAAGAAGTTTTATATCAATAAGCGGCAGGAAGGCATGGTTGGAGCTATTAAGAGCCTATTCCGGCGTGAATATATTGAAAAAAGTGCGGTCCAGGATATCTCTTTTAATATTTCTCCTGGAGAGATTGTAGGGTACATAGGTCCTAATGGTGCAGGTAAATCTACCACCATAAAAATGCTCACAGGAATACTAGTCCCAACCTCTGGCGAAATTCTTGTCAATGGCATCACTCCTCATAAGGAAAGACAAAAAAACGCTTGGCAAATTGGAGTAGTTTTTGGTCAACGTACCCAGCTCTGGTGGGATTTGCCCACAATTGACTCTTTTGAACTTTTAAAACAGGTTTATCAGATTCCTCAGAGAAAGTATAAGAAGAACATGGATACCTTTATAGAGATTTTGGGCTTAGAGGATTTTTTACAGACTCCTGTTCGTCAATTATCCTTAGGTCAAAGGATGCGAGCCGATATTGCCGCTTCTCTTTTACATGATCCGGCAATTCTTTTTTTAGATGAACCGACAATTGGATTGGATGTAGTAGCTAAGGAAAAAATGCGCCAATTTATTCAACAAATAAATCGGGAACGGGGAGTCACAGTAATTCTCACTACTCATGATATGTCTGATATTGAGAAGCTTTGCAAACGGATGATTTTAATTGACCAGGGCAGGATCATGTATGATGGAGAATTGGCAAAAATCAAGGAAATATTCGGTGCCGATCGTATTCTTATTATTGACTTAGAAGGGGATACCCCTTTTCTGGAAAAAGGAATAGAGATATTAAAAGAAGAAGGTCATCGCAAATGGCTTAAATTTAACCGCAATGAAATAAGTTCTGCTAAAGTTTTAGCAGAAATCGCCAAAAAGTATGAAATAAAAGACTTGATTATCGAAGAACCGGAGATTGATTATATTATTCGCAAAATTTATGAGCGGGGAATAGTCGGGGATTTAATCTAAAAAGCTCAACAAGCGTTTATATTCGCTTGTTGAGCTTTTTATTCTTCTAAAATTTAATGACAGGGTAATTGATGGATGCAAGGTATAGTTAGTTAAGCTAAGGTAACTTTTAATTCCCCTAGTTTTTCTATTTCGCAAATTACTTCATCTCCGGCTTTTAGCCAGACTTGTTGTTCCTCGGGATAACCCATAATTACACCTTGGGGAGTTCCTGTAAAAATAATATCCCCAGGACGTAATGTCATGTATTGTGAAATATAACTTACTAAGAAAGCGCAATTAAAGATCATATCACTGGTGTTAAAGGATTGTCTTATTTCACCATTGACACGAGTTTCTAAATGTAAATTATTAGGATCGCCTACTTCGTCTGCCGTAACTAAATATTTTCCGATAGGACCAAAGCCATCGCAAGCTTTACCTAATAACCATTGATTAGTTTTAAATTGTAAATCTCTAGCAGATAAGTCATTGCCGGTACAATAGCCAAATACTTTAGACAAGGCTTCCTCTTCACTGACATTTTTGGCGGTTTGTCCCATAACAATAACGAGTTCTACTTCATAATCTATTTTTTTAGCCAAACTTGGTATTTTGACAGTTTGGTTATGACCAGCTAAGGAATTATTAAACTTATTAAAGATAACGGGAGAAGTAGGGATTGCCATATTGGACTCAATGGCGTGTTGCCGATAGTTAAGCCCAATACACAGAATTTTTTCCGGGTTTGTTACACATGGGCCATATACTATATTTTCTTCATCATAGAAAAGACCTTTTTCATCATTTAAGGCTAGTCCCAGTAGGGAATTAATAGAAGCTTTTTCTTTATCCCAATCATTTATTAGGTCCATAATATTCGTGTGTACTGGAATATTAAATTTCTCACTAGCTTTTTGTAGATTTAGGATTCCTTTTTCAGTTTGAATTCCCACACGGTAAACATTATCTTCTAATACACTTACAAATTTCATATAGATCCTCCAATCTCAGATTTATTAAATTCATTATTCTCTAAAGAAAAGCTGGTATCCTGCTATTAAACTATTAAATTTATGAAAGAAATATTTTATGGGACTGTTTAGGTTATCTGATACAATTAAAGTAGATAGTAATAGTGAAAGAAAAAGTTTGAGGTGGCATAAGTGCAACTATGGCTTTCGCTTAAAGCTAAGCAAAAGCAAAGTTTTACTAATGATAAAATTATATGGATTTTGTTTTGAATAACTTTGTCAACAGG
>JBMNUR010000012.1:0-24926 GCA_050946395.1 Peptococcales bacterium | reverse complement strand
CTACTATCTACTTGGGCTAAAAGTGTGGTGGGTAAATGTATGAGGTCGATTCCCCGCTGATAAATACTAGCCACAAAACCTGCTAAATCACCTATTACTCCACCACCTAAAGCAACAACCAGAGCATCCCGATTAAAACCAGCTTCTAAAAGCTTGGATAAAATGGCCTCCCCTTGGTGCCATGTTTTATATTCTTCACCATCTGGTATAAGATAAACCAAAACCTCATAGCCTTCATTTATTAAGCCCTCAGTTATATATTCACCATAGTATTTATATACTAATTCATTACTTACCAAAAGCACTTGGCAGACCCGTTTAATTTTAACCAAATCTTTAGGAATCTTTTTGAAGATATCTTCACCGATATGAATCTCATAATTTTTAGGTGGGGATTTAATATTTATCTTAATATTCACTTTCATCCCTGCCTTAGCATTTTTAGATAAAAATCAAAACTGTTTTTTATTTCCAGTAAGTTATCCCCGGAGAACTTTTCCAAAAAGCTACGAATTATTTCCCAAGCAACGACTCCGATGGCCACTATGCAGGCGGCAGGTACTGCACATGTATCCGAACGTTCGATAGTGGCAGAATGTTTTTCTTTTGTAAAAATATCCACACTTTGTAGTGGTTGAGTAAGAGTTGGAATGGGTTTCATGGCAATCTTTAAAACAAGGGGCTCTCCATTGGAAATCCCCCCTTCAATTCCTCCGGAATTATTTGTTAAATGATAAAAACCTTTATCCAAGGAATAATCAATCCCGTCATGAACCTCTGACCCCAGAGACCTTGCAGTATTAAAACCTTGGCCAACTTCCACACCTTTAATTCCTGGAATACTCATAAGAGCCTGAGATAGCCGAGCATCTAAACGACGATCCCAATGAACGTGGCTACCTAAGCCCACAGGGACATTAAAAGCAATAACTTCAATAATTCCCCCTAGGGAATCTCCTAAAACCTTGGCCTTATCGATAGCCTCTATCATCTCACTGGTTGCCTCTACATCAGTACAATAAAGGGGTGTTGCATATAATTCATGTGTTAACTTTTTATAATCCACTTGAGCTTCAATCTTGCCAATACTTAGGACATGAGCAAAGATATTAATATTAAATTTTTTGAGAAATAACTGAGCTAGGGCTCCCATAGCTACCCTAATAGCAGTTTCCCGGGCACTGGCTCTTTCCAAGGTATTGCGAATATCACAATAACCATATTTTAACGTTCCGGCAAAATCGGCATGACCCGGCCTGGGTTTGGTTACTCTCTTTTCAATAATTGCTGCTCCCGCCCTGGGTTCCATGATTTCTTGCCAATTTTCCCAATCTTTATTTTCTATTTGTAAAGTTATGGGGGTACCTAAGGTTTCACCATTTCTAACACCAGAAAGAATTTCTACTTGATCCTGTTCAATGGACATCCTTTTACCTCTGCCGTATCCTCCCTGGCGCCTTTTAAGCTGTGTATTGATAAATTCAAAATCTATAGGAACCCCAGCAGGAAAACCCTCTATTATGGCTGTTAGACATTTTCCATGAGATTCCCCGGCTGTTAAAAAACGCAGCATAAGAAAAGCTCCTTTCATTATTGTGGCTGGTATCACACTTAATCACTCACTTGCTTCCCCAAGTTTTTTTCTAACAACTCCCGCATGCCTACCACGGGAGGTTTTTTCCCCGTCCAAAGTTCAAAAGATAAAATGCCTTGCTGTATCAGCATTCCTAAACCATTCACCACTTGGCAGCCTCGTTCCTTAGCCTTTTCTAAGAATCTGCTGGTTAAAGGATTATAGATTAAATCCACTACTAGCTGACCCTGACTTAGCCACTTTATATTAATAGGTGGACTTTCCGTCAAATTAGGTTTCATACCTAGTGGCGTGGTATTAATAATCATATCGGCATTACTAATATTTTTTCTTAGTTGCTCATGGTCCCAAGGCATTATTTCGGCCTTAGCACCAATTTCATTAATTTTATCTGCGATTTCTTTGGCTCTAGGTAAAGTACGATTAACCAGAGTAATTTTTTCGCTACTTTCTAATGCCAACACTATTCCCACTGCTCGAGCAGAGCCACCGGCACCTAGAATAACAATGCTTTTTCCCCGTGGATGCCAATTTGTTTCTTCTAAAATTGCATTAATAAAACCACGGCCATCAGTATTATCACCTTTAAATCCTCCATCACTACGGACAAGAGTATTAACAGCACCTATGTACTTAGCATCTTCACTTATTTCTACTAAATAATCCATAACCGCTCTCTTATAGGGAATGGTCACATTAGCTCCAATAAATCCTAATGACCATAATCCTCTAATAGCAAATTCTATTTCTTTTTCTTCAACCTCTAAAGGAAGATAAATATGATTTAAGTCCAGAGCCCGGAAGTAAAAATTGTGCATGACGGGTGATAGGCTATGTCCTAAGGATTTGCCTAAAATAGCAATAGGTTTAGTTTCGCCATTAATCTCCATTTATAAATCCTCCACTTTGCCTCCGATACTTTTTAAAACCTTCGAAAAATGAGGAAATGAGACATTAACACTTTCGGCATTTTTAATAATAGTTTCCCCATGAGCTACTAAGCCTGCTACTGCTAATGCCATAGCAATACGATGGTCATGGTAGCTTTCACAAACTGTACCTTTTAGAATTTTACCACCATAAACCCTTAATCCATCCGGTAGTTCCTCAATTCTTGCTCCTAGCTTTGTTAGCTCTTTTGCTATAGCTGCTAAACGATTACTTTCTTTAACTTTTAGTTCCTGGGCATCCCTGATTTCAGTTACCCCGGAAGCACAAGTAGCCAAAACAGCAATAAGAGGTATTTCATCAATTAAACGGGGAATCATATCCCCGGCGATTTTAATTCCTCGTAAACCACTATTTTCAATGCTTAGATTTCCCCTGAGTTCCCCACTAACTTCCTGGACATTCCCTACTTTTATCTTTGCCCCCATTTGAGTTAAAACATCAATAATTCCACTACGCGTAGGATTTAGACCTACATTATTAATGATTATGTTCCCTTCGGAAATGAAAGCTCCCGCCCCTAAGAAAAAAGCTGCTGAGGAAATATCACCCGGCACTTCTACTCTTCTTCCTTTCAGTTGGGTTCTACCTTTTATTTTAACTGTTTTGTCCACTTCTTCCAATTGTGCACCAAAGGCCTTAAGCATAATTTCTGTATGATTTCGAGATTTTGCTGGTTCGCTTATTGTAGTCCAGCCATCAGCATATAACCCGGCCAAGAGTAATGAGGATTTTACTTGTGCACTAGCTACCGGAATAGAATATTCAATAGCTTTAAGGTTCCCACCTTTTATGGCCAAAGGTGCCCGGGTATTATTATCTCTACTGAATATTTGAGCACCCATTAGAGTAAGGGGCCTAATAATGCGGGCCATGGGTCTTTTCCTGATAGAATTATCTCCCGTAAGAAAGGTAGCGAAATCCTGTCCTGCCATGATTCCTGATATTAAACGAATGGTAGTGCCTGAATTGCCTACATCCAAAAAATCTTCTGGTTCTGTAAGTCCCTCTAATCCTTTCCCATAAATAAACACCTTTTCCGATGTAATTTCAATGGGTATCCCGAGTTTTTGAAAGCAATGAACAGTCCTTAAACAATCTTCCCCCATCAGAAATCCACTAACTTCCGTTCTTCCTTGAGCCAATGCTCCCAACATGACAGCACGATGAGAAATAGATTTATCACCAGGAACATTGATGCTCCCTTCAAGTTTAATGGTTTTTGCCACTTTTAGATCCATTTATTTCACCCACTTTTCTTACCTTATTATTCTATTGGTATATCTAACCACTTTACAAATATTATTTCAAGGATTTTTTTGTTCTATGCCGAATATCTCTTTTATGGCTTAGCCGGTATGAGGTTAAGGTTGAGGTTAAGGGACCATGCCCCTTGTCATTGCTATGAAAAAAGTCGCACAAAATCCTACCAGTCACTAGCCACTAACAACTAACAACTAACCGAGGTGTATATATATTTATGATAAATCCATATGTAGCTTTATTTATTGGGGTGCTGGGGGTTTCTAGTTCAGCTATTTTAGTTAAGTTGACTAATGCTCCACCAGTGGTAATCGCGGTTTACCGTATGATTTTTACTTTTCTAATGTTATTACCTGTGACAATTAAAAAAAGCAGGAAAGATTTTCAGCACATAAAAAAGTCCCAGTATTTCTGGGCTTTTATTTCCGGCTTATTTATTTCTTTACACTTTATAACCTGGTTTAGTGCTTTACAATATACCTCTGTGGCCAGTGCTACAGTCCTTGTTGATACTCATCCTTTATTTGTACTCATTTTTGGCTATATTTTGTGGCGAGAGACTTTCCCTTTGAAAGCCTATCTAGGAGTTTTCCTAGCACTAATAGGTACAGTAATCTTAAGTTGGGGAGACTTTCAGCTGGGAGTTGGTCATTTAAAGGGTGACTTCCTCGCCTTAATCGGAGCTTTCACAGTAGCTTGTTATTATCTTTGCGGCCGTCATTTAAGAAAAACTATGAATGTATTACCATATACTACTTTGGTTTATGGTTTTAGTGCATTATTTCTCTTAGTTGTTACCATAAGCAAAGGGTATTCCCTCTCGGGCTATTCCTTTAAAGATTATCTTGTTTTTCTTTCTTTAGCTTTTTTCTGTACCATCATGGGACATACCATACTTAACTGGGCATTAAAATTCCTGCCCACTGCTTCTGTATCTGTGAGTGTATTGGGAGAACCGGTAATTGCCTCCGTTATGGCCTTTTTCATCTTTGGCGAAAGTCTTACTCAATTACAACTCCTGGGGAGTATCTTAGTATTAAGTGGTATTTTTTACTTTGGGCACTATCAGGCACAACAAATGAGCAATCTAAAAAATGAGCCAGTGAGCGAGAATAAGTAACCACGAGCCCCTCCAAGGCACATAAATCAAGTGATTCTTAGCTTTATCAGATAAAATCCTATTCTCGCCCACAAATAGAGAATTGGCGAATAGGCTCTTTCACTCTTCCACTGTGAAAAATGCAGAGGGTGCCAAATATTCCCCTGTGTTAAAATATGTACCCCTAGCTACGGCAATGGTTTCGCCTGCTCTGTTCTTTACTATTCCTTCAGTAACGATTATTTTCTTTCCCAAATTAACTACTTTACCCGTGGCAGTTAAAATATCACTCTTTTGTACAGGTTTTACATAATTAATATTTGCTTCAACTGTAACAGAATCACAATTTAAGGTTCTGATGGCTACTCCCATAACGGTATCCATTAAAGAGAAGGTCACGCCACCATGGACTGTTCCCATGGGATTAAGATGCTCATTTTGAGTAGGCACCTCAATAACTGCCTCTCCGAGGCCTAATTCTACGATATACATATCTAGTAAATCATGGTAAGGACATTCTTCATTAGCATTTATAATAGTACCAAACAGACGACAATCTATGCCATTATTTTTAGGTTCACGAAAAAACATATATTTCTCTATCTCCTTCCGATTACAAACTCGGTCGCCAATAGGCGACCTTAGCCTGTTGACAAAGTTATTCAAAACAAAATCCATATAATTTTATCATTTAGTGAAGCATTTGGCGAGTTTAGATAAAAAGAACGCAGACGGCTGAAGACCAGAATTAGCAACTGTTTGAACCGAAGGTGAGTTTTGCTAATTCCTGAAGCCGTTGAGTTCATTCACAATAAAATTGTCTGAGCCAGCGTAACGTTGATAAATATGGAGTTTGTCTACATTCTGCGGTCGCCAATAGGCGACCTTACTTAAGCGGACAGGGTCGTCCGCACTTACGTTTACTATTTCACTTTTTCACTGTTCCACTCTTTTACTCTTCTTGTTCAGCAGACAGACAGTAATTCGCCCTGAGTAATTTCCAATAATTGTTCCAAATTTACGGGAACAGCCGAGCCGGAATTACCTGCAGCAGCATAAACTACGGGAAATCTAGCAATTGATTTATCGATAATGATAGGAATTTCGTTTTTTAAGGCAAAGGGACAAACACCTCCCGGTGGAAATCCGGTTAATTCCTCTACTTCTTCTAACCGGGCAAAACGGAATTTATCCCCAAAATGTTCTTTTAATTTCTTTTGGTCCACTTTTTCATCACCACAAGTGACAACCAGAACATTAGTCTTTTTTCCCACGAATAAAAGTGACTTTGCTATCTGAGCTGGCTCCACACCTAAAGCTTCAGCAGCAAGTTCACACGTTTCCGTCATGCCTTCCGGAAACTCAATTACCTCTAATTTTATTTCTTGTCTGTCTAGAAATTCTTTAACTCTATCAATCGGTGTCATTTTAATCCTCCTATTGTTGACATGTAGGGCAGTAGAAACTTTTTTTGCCCGAAAGGGTTGTCAATTTTACTAAATCAGAACACCGGTAACAAGGTTCATCTTCTCGATCATAAACCTGCATATGATAATTATAGCCACCGGTTAAATGGTCATTTAGCGAAAATGGCTTGTCCATATATCCGCCATGAGAAATAGCTTCATTTAATGTATTTGGAATAGCTAAAAAAAGTTGGTTAACCTCACCTGGGTTAAGTTCGTTGGCTTTACGTTCCGGTCTAATGCCGGCATTAAAAAGTATTTCATCGGAGTAACAATTACCGATTCCCGCAATAAAACCTTGATCCGTTAATAAGGGTTTTATAGTAGCTCTCTTTTTAGCAAGCTTATTATTAAGTATTTGTCTTGTAAAAAATTGGCCTAAAGGTTCTGGACCTAACTTGGCAAATTGGTCATCCATCTCCTGTTGAGTGTATACATGAAGCCATCCTAATCGTAAATTAATAAAATAAAGTTTTGTCCCATCCCCAAATTCAAAAATAATAGACCCCCGGGCTTTTACCTTTTCTTGATGTTGAGCCAGGTAAATTCGTCCGCCCAACATGAGATGAACTACCAAATAATAGCCATTACCTAATGTAATTATAAGATGCTTACCTCGCCTACTTACATAAACTATTAGCTGATCATTAACAAGATCCCTAAATGTTTCAGGTTCCACATTTAAAGCCTTCTCCCTATTGATAGCAATCCCTATAATTTTTTTATGAATTATTGTATCGGTAAGTTGCTTCTTATATACTTCCATTTCCGGAATTTCCGGCATATATTTCCCTCCAACCCGTAGCACTACTAATAAAAATTATAACCTTATAAAAGAGTTAGTCAAATAAAAAAGTATTTAACAAAGCTTATAAGGTAACCTTTTTGTTATTCCTTACAGAAATTAATCCGGTTAAGGTGAAATATAATTTCCTACGAATAACAAAAAATGCGCACATTTTCGGTCCCCTTAAAGTGCGCATTCCAGTACTGTAACCCTTGACACTTTGCAAAATGGCAAAGTATATAAATTCTTGCTCACTCACCCACTTATTTATTCGCCCACTTCTGATACTTCACAAGAAGAAACATCAATAGCAGCAATTTACGAATGGGCAGTGTAAATATGTTCAATTCCTTCGTTTACTTTACAGACTCAACCGGAAACTGTGTCACTAAAATTTGACCAACCCCGATTATCTTTACAATCTTGCAGAATTTGAGCTAATTGGGTCAGTTCATCTAAAATGATACTAATCCTAGTTTCAACAGTAACAATAATATCATGATCATTCATTAATTTTTACCCCCATTTTATTAAAATCATTATAAGGATTTCAGGGTTTGATAATTATCATTTCAGTATTATCTAATGCATCCTGAACTAAATTCTCTATCTCTAAGCGAATTTCTTCTTTTTCGCAAAGTTGTAATTTAGGCTTTGTTTTTGGTTCTTGGGGTAAAAATGCAGTACAACAGTCTATAAAAGGACGGATAGAAATATCATAGGTATTAATTTTTTGTGCTAGCTGCATAATATCCTCTTTATCACTAGTAACTAGAGGTCTAAGTACCGGGATTTTAATAACATTGTTAATAGCGTACATACTTTCTAAGGTTTGGCTGGCTACTTGGCCTACACTTTCCCCGGTTACCAAGGCTAGAGCCTTACGTTCCTCGGCGATTCTTTCGGCAATTCTGAACATAAAACGTCGCATAATAGTAATCCAGAGGTTTTCATAGCAACTGGCACTTATGGCTTCCTGGATTTTTGTAAAAGGTACGATATGAACATTAATCTGCCCTGAATACTGAGCCAATATCTGGGCCAAATCCATTACTTTTTCTTTAGCTCGTTCACTAGTATAGGGATAACTATAAAAATGAACAGCTTCGATAATGATACCTCTTTTCATGGTTAACCAACCGGCCACAGGACTATCAATACCACCTGAAAGTAACAGCATAGCTTTACCTCCGGTACCTAAAGGTAATCCTCCTGTTCCGTATATTTTCTGAGTATAAATATACGAAGCATCATCCCGGATTTCTACAAAAACTTCAACTTCCGGGTTATGTAAATCTACTTTCAAATTTTCGGCATGATTATAAATAAAACTCCCAATTTCCTTTTGGGCCTCAGGTGACTTAACGGGAAAACGTTTATTGGATCTACGTACTGAAACCCGAAAGGTTTTGGGTTCGGGTTTAGCTGACCTAAATTCTTCTAAAGCAACTTTTTTTATTTCTTCCATATCCAAATTTACTTTACGTACTGGACTAAAGGATATAATGCCAAAAACTTTACTTAAAGGTTCATAATATTTTTCTGGATTTTCCCCGTTAAGTTTTAAAAAAATACGACCTTTTTCTAATTCCAATATTATCTTTTCACCATAATATCGCAGAATCATTTGTTTAATATTCTTCGCCAATTGGCGAACAAAATTCATTTGATTGCGCCCTTTTAAAGCCAGCTCTCCATACCTAACCAAAATATGGTCATACATATTATCACCTCTTTTTACTTTCTGTGGTCATTCCTCCTACCCTGGTGCTGTCGGCTGAAATGTTTTCCGCTTTTTTTATTGAAAGGTCGTTTGCCGCGATCATTATCTATTTTTCGTTTGACAAAAACCGGTCGTTCTTCTGTTAAGACAATATTATCAGGGGTTTGCTCCAAACTTCCACCAACTAATTTCAAAGCAGCAGCTATAATAGATATAGAATCATATTCATTCATTAATTCTTCAGCTGCATATTTATAGTCACTATATTTTCCATCTTCAAGTATGGCCACAACCTTACTTGCAGCAAGTTTACGTTTTTCCTTTTGTACCTCGGCTAATGTAGGCAAATTCTGCCGCTTTAACCTTCTCTTAATTGTTCGTTCAATAATTCTTAGTTGACCAAATTCCCTTGGTTCTACAAAAGTAATAGCCAGTCCTGTATGCCCGGCTCGACCAGTTCTACCAATACGATGAACATAACTATCCACATCTAAAGGTATATCAAAATTATACACATGGGTGACACCTGTAATATCTAGGCCTCGCGCAGCAACATCGGTAGCGACTAAAATTTCTATCTGAGCGTTACGGAATTTAGTCATTACCGCATCTCTTTGCCTTTGACTCAAATCTCCGTGAATTCCTTCCGCCATATAACCTCTTTTCTGTAAAGCGTCGGATAATTCATCTACCCGCCTTTTAGTTCTGCCAAAAATTAAAGCCAGGTCCGGGTTTTGGATATCCAGAAGACGGCATAAAGCATCAAGTTTGTCCCTTTCAGGAACTTCATAAAAATGTTGTTCGATCATTGGCACAGTCAATTCATGGGTTTTGACTTTTACTAAAACAGGGTCCTTCATGAAATTATTAGCAATCTTCTCAATTTCAGGTTTCATGGTAGCAGAAAACATCAATGTCTGCCGTTCCGTATTGCAAGCAGCCAATATCTTTTCAATATCTTCTAAAAAGCCCATATTGAGCATTTCATCCGCTTCATCTAAAACAACCGCTTTCAAATTATCTAGCCGAATCGTTCTTCTATCCATATGATCCATTAAACGCCCGGGGGTAGCAATAATAATTTGAGGTCTTCCTTTTAAAGCTCTAATTTGTCTATTGATGTCTTGCCCGCCATATATAGGTAGAGCTTTTGTTCGTACATATTTGGCAATTTTGCCCACTTCTTCAGCTATCTGAATACAAAGTTCCCGGGTGGGTGTCAAAACAAGGACCTGGATAACCGGATCTTCAGTTATCTTTTCTAAAAAAGGAATGGTAAAAGCAGCGGTTTTCCCTGTTCCTGTTTGAGCTTGACCAATAAGGTCTTTACCTTCTAAAGCTATCGGTATTGCCTGTTCTTGGATTGGTGTAGCCTGCTCAAAACCCATTTCTTCAATAGCACGCAGTATCTGTGATTTTTCTAAATTCAATTCTTTAAAAGTTAACATTGTTCCTCCTATTTTTTATATAATTTTCCATTTCGTCCGCAACTCTTCTGGCGATATTAACAGCTTCCACTACAGTTCGGGCACCTGTAACTACATCACCAGATGCAAAAACGCCATCCATTGAAGTCCTACCCGAAAATTCTGTTTTAATTAATCCTTTTTTGGTAACCTCCAACTCCCTAGCGGTAGCTACTATATTGGCCCGTGGCCCTTGTCCGGCTGCAATGATTACGCTATCAGATTGAATAAGTTCCGTTTCATCTAGTAGTATTATCTGACCTTCACTAACTTTAGTTCTTCTACATAAAACTCCTTCTTTTAAAAACTCTATGGGCTGACAAAGATAAATGAAATTAACACTTTCCGCTTTAGCCATAGCAATTTCCTCTTTATTGGCAGTCATAGAATCTTTATCTCCCCGGTATATCAAATTTACCTTGATTATACCACGCCTAATAGCCGTTCTTGCAACATCCATCGCTACATTACCTGCACCAATAACATTTAACTCAGTTCCCAACCTATAGACATCCGGGTTTTTGAGGAAATCTATAGCAAAATGTACATTGCCTAGACTTTCCCCTTTTATCCCTAATTTATTGGCGCGCCACACCCCTGTACCAATAAAAATGGCTTCATAACCATCCCGAAAAAGGTCATCTAAAGTTAAAACCGGCCCAATCAATGTATTATATCTTATAGTCACCCCTAACTCCAGTAATTTTTCTGTTAAAAGGTCAAGTATATTTTTAGGTAAGCGAAATTCAGGAATACCATAACGAAGCACTCCACCTGTCCGATCATGTTCCTCAAAAATAGTAACTTGATAACCTTTTTGCGCTAATAGAAAAGCTATTGTCAGGCCTGCAGGTCCCGAACCAATAATACCAATCATTTCTTTATTCACTGCCGGCACGGGAAACGTGGTTTGCCTAAGAAAGTTCAACGAAATCATATGTTCAATCTCACCAATTTTTAATGCTTCACCTTTGCGGCCCAAGATACAATTACCTTGACATTGGTTTTCGTGAGGGCAAACTAATGATGTTATTACTGATAGGGGGTTATTTTCGAACAGAAGCTTGCCCGCGGAATTAATATCACCCTCTAAATAATAGTCAATAACCTTTGGAATCTCTGTACTTACCGGGCATGCCGACTGGCACATTGGTTTTTTACACCTTAAACACCTCTGGGCTTCTTTTAACATTAATTTCACCCCCCAAAAATAACCACTAGCGTAAAAGTAAAATGCCGCAATTTTATTAATCACTATCAATAATTTCCCCAAATTTCCTAAAAAAAATAGGCGAAATCGCCTATTTTTTCACTACTTCATATACTTTATTATTTACAAGATAAATATCTACATTATCATTTAGTTTAAAATCCGAAGGTGTAAGTTCAACTACTCCTTGATGGAGATAAGCACCGGTTAACATTTCGTACTGCTGCCAGTTAGTCTGGGTGATTTGGAGGTAGATTCGTGTTTTATCTTTATATAGGGCACCTACTTTACCACTTACTTTATTCATCAGGCTATAAACTTTGCCTCCGCCTAAACTTTCTTCTACAGCAACACGGTCACCTACAACAACAATTCCTAAATTGTAATAAGCTTGATTATTTTTAACTACCCTACTTGAACCATCGAACTGATAGGTAAATGTACGTCCATCATAGGTATTAATAGTAATTGATCCAGAAGCTGAATTTACAGCTGACACGGTACCAATAACCACAGGAGCCATTTCAACTTTCTGAAGTTTATAACCTAAGAAGGTAGCCTTTACCACATCATTTACTTTTAGATCACTTACTTTGGCATTACTCTTGCCATTAATATCAAGTTCAACATCACTATAGATATATAAGTATCTGCTGTTATTATCATCATCAACTACTTTAACTCGACTAGAACCGCTAAATGTTTCTGTTATTTTATAGGTAATGTTCCTTTGAACTTTAATCTCGGTGACCTTGCTATTCTCAACTCTAACTTCAACAACATCACCTTTTTTAATATCATCTAAATCAGGTCTTGTGATATCTTCCATAACAATATTTACACCGGTATGAACTGAATAACTTTTGGTCTCTCCGGTTTCTAAAGCTAACTCAATTACTTTAGTACTATTACTCGCCCGGACTACAGTGCCTAAGAGGGTATCTCGGGCTGCTAAGTAAGAGATTTTACTATCGGATAATTCAATCTCAACTTGCATATCTTTTTTAACTTCATGAAGATAACTTGATTTATTGTTAATCAATATCTCAGCCGATGATAATAGTTCATAAGCATTTAATTGTCCTAAACTATCACGAATAGTTAAAATACGATTTGTATAATCAGTACTTACAACTATACCTTTACTCCGCTCATGAAGTTTACGATTAGTAACTGAAAGATTAGTGATTTTACCATTTTCGATTTTTACTTCAATGGCATCACCTACTAGAACCTCAGCTAAAGTACCTACCTGACCATTAAAATCAATACTTGCATTGTTTTCCACAAAATGGGCTTTAAGCTGGTTATCTGGTGTCTGATAAGTAAGAATCCTGCTATCAGTGCTGATTTGTTTAACAATACCCGCAGAAGCAAGATCTACCTCCGAAGCAATTAGATTTATCTTCGTGATTAGACCATCTTCAAGTTCCACCTGAATGCTATCCCCGATTTTAATATCACCGACTGTTGCAAAACGATTATTATTGATAATCACTTGGGTATCTTCATTATAAAGATACGCTGCCAGTCCGTTAATATTTTTTAAGGTGATTAACTGTAGGTCTTTTTCAACACTATAAACAACAC
This sequence comes from Peptococcales bacterium, assembly GCA_050946395.1. Lineage (GTDB taxonomy): Bacteria > Bacillota > Peptococcia > Peptococcales > BICA1-8 > JBMNUR01. Next base: position 11,780 of record JBMNUR010000012.1, on the reverse strand, counting down.
CCTGACCATCACTACTTACCATACCGGAAAGGACTGTGATTTTTAGCAGTTTACCATTACTATCCATATTAAAGCTTACTTCTTGATTTTTAGCAAGTTTATCAATTGTAATGGCAGTTCCATCACTTTCCCTAACAATTTTAGTATTAGAATTTAAGGAAAGTGTACTGAGTTTACCTTCTTTATTTTTTATAACTACCGTATTTTCTTCCGGATATACCTGAAGAATTGTTCCGCTACTATTGATGGCTTTAGGTGGAGTGGTTGTTTGGGGTGCATTAAGGTCTAAGTATTTTATAATATTGCCCTCTACAATTATGTAAACTCGGTCATTCACCTGCAAATCGGAAAGCCAAATTTCCTCACTACCGGAACCATATAAATTGGTTTTGATGATATCACAAACAAGGGTATACTCATCACCGGTATCACTAAGTACTGTGACGTTAGTATTATTGATACTACTAATCTTGCCAATTATCACATCATTTGCATGTATGTCCAGATATTCTTCTGCCCTACTCAAAAAGGCAACCATTTGAGCCCTTGTCACAGAATTATTTGGCTCAAAATTATTTTTATCATCACCTTTTAGCAGGCCATATCTATAGGCTACTTTCACGTAATTTAGATACTGAATAGGAATATTCAAAGTATCATTAAAAGGTAAGAATTCTTCAGAAACCTCATTTATTTCATCTTCTTTATCCAACATGCGGACTAAAAGCTGACTAACCCAGGCTCGACCAGCCTTGGCATCCCAATCAAATTGGTTGCCTACGATTAACCCCTCGTCAACGGCAACTAAAGCAGCAGCTTTTGCCCAGGAAGGTACATTAAAAGGTAAATATCTACTGGTATCCACTTGGGCCTCTTTATTTTGCAATCCCATTGTACGTAGAGCCATTAATACAGCTTCCCCTTGAGTCACCGATTGATCAGGTTTAAAAGAACGAACACCATACTCATTATAGCCACTTACTACATTTCGTAAATTCATTTTAGTAATTACTTGTTTAGCCCAATGATTACTTGCTACGTCAGGGAAAGATCCATATCTCTCCAGGTCTAATGCAAAAACCGGTACTAGTAAATTTAGTAGAAAAACCATAGCTATAAATAAACTTAATTTTCCCTTCAAACCTCTCCTCATGTTTACCCCCACCCTTGTATTTATTACATATATTGATTTCGACAAACTTTAGGGCTAATCCTCTTGTTACTGCCAATTTTGCCTGAAAAAAATGGGTATTTTTACTTGTTATAATAATTGACGATATTTTCCGGGAAATAGTTCCACAACTTTATTGACAAGTTTCTTTTGATCAATGATAAAATATTAAAAGAAAAAGTTAAAATATTCGAGGTGTTATGATGATAAAAAAGGAAAACCCCATAGCCATTATTGATTCCGGGGTTGGTGGGCTAACCGTTGTTAAAGAATTACAATTCTTTCTGCCCCAAGAAGATATAATATACTTTGGTGATAACAAAAATGTCCCCTACGGAAGTAAAACTCAAGAAGAGATAATTGCTTTAACCCGCAAAATGTTGGATTTTTTGGTAGAAAGGCAGGTTAAGTTAATCGGTGTAGGCTGTAACACTATTTCTACAGTCGTAAATTTAGTTAAACCTAACTATAGTTTAGAAATAATCGGAATAATCGACCCAGTTATAACCCATATTTCCAAGCTTACTGGTAAAAAATTAGGCTTAATTGCTACGCCTTTTACGGTAAAAAGTCAATATTATAACCAAACTTTATTCAAACTTAATGATTCTATGGAAATAATCAGTGAAGGGTGCCCGGGTCTTGCCGCCCTTATTGACCAAGGCAAATTCACTGAGGCTGAACTAGCAGAGGAAACAAAAGGGCCAATTAGTAAGATTAAACATCATGGTTTAATCGATACGATAATTTTGGGTTGCACCCACTATCCAATAGTCACCAACTATTTACAAAAATTGTATCCTGACATTAATTTTATCAACCCTGCCTATTATCAGGCTTTATCCATTTATGAATATTTAAAGGAAAAAAACCTTTTAAATGATGGCCAAAGTAGTGGTAGTGTTGAGGTATTTACAACAGGTGAAGGAGAAAACTACCATCAGTTTATAACACGACTCGGCATATCCAATGTAAGAAATGTAATGAAAGTTCAATAAAGAAATACTCAAGGTGGACCGGATCCTCGGCTACAACATCTTTTAATTCCGCTATTTCACTGTTCCACTATAAAAAACGGGCATAGCCCGTTTTTATAGTGGCCAGAACTGAATCCCGGCATCAACAAAACTTACATTTTCGAAACCTAAATGTTCTAAGATAACCTGGGCTTCGAAAGCTCTGGTACTTAAGATGCAAAATACTATTATTTCCTTATCTCTAGGTATTTCCCCACTTCTCGCCCTTAATTCTTCAAAGGGTATGTGCACTATGTTCTTAGCTGGGACGTTTTTCGCTTTCCGCTCTTCACTGGTTCTTAAGTCCACATATACAACATTTTCATCATTCAACTTACTCTTAAATTCAAAATAATCCATATTCTTGGCTTTACCGTCAATAATATTTTTCAATACATTAGCAGCATTAATTAGGGTATCCATAGCGGGGCTAAAGGGCGGTGCATATGCTAAATCAAGATTGGCTACCTGATGGGCAGTTGCACCAAAGGTTAAAGCAGTAACCATCACGTCTAAACGACGGGCAATATCTCCAGGTCCAATGATTTGGGCACCCAACATTTTTCCTGTCTTACGATCTGCAATTAGTTTAATCAGAATCAATTTTTTCCCTGGAAAGAAATGAGCTTTATCTGGTCCAGGAACAAAAGCTGCTGCCACCTCATAACCCAATCTTTGGGCTTCTTTTACGGAAAGGCCAACTCGTCCAACATTCCAATCAAATATTTTTACGATGGATGTTCCCAAAATACCTGGGAAGGCCTCTCTCCCACCAGTAATATTTGTCCCAACTATTCTACCTTGCTTATTTGCGGTGGACCCTAATGGTACATAAGCTTTTTTGCCAGAAATAATATGTTCACTTACTACACAATCACCACAAGCATATATATCAGGATCACTAGTTTCCATAAATTGGTTGACAATTATGCCTCTTTCTACCTCTAATCCGGCTGCTTCAGCCAGTTTCACATTGGGCCTAACCCCTACAGAAACTAAAACCATTTGACCTTCGATAAAGCCTTGGTCGGTTTCCACTCCTTTAACCCGACCTTCTTCATCAGTAACTATATTTAGAACCTTAGTATTTGCCTGAATATTTAAATCTTCTTGTTCTAAATAGTAAGTAAGTGCCTGAGCTAATTCCCCATCTAAAAATGTAGGTAAAACATGTTCTTGCATTTCAACTATTGTTACATCCATCCCCCAGTTGGCAATAGCTTCCGCTGTTTCAATACCGATTAGCCCACCACCAATAATGATGGCATTTGATACTTCATAATTCTGCAAATAATCTTTCATAGCTAAAGCATGTCCAGGGTTTTTAAGCTGAAAGACACCTAAAGCATTTACACCCGGAATAGGTGGTACAACTGTATCCGCACCAGTAGCCAAAACTAACTTATCATAAGCTAAATCTTGGGTTTCCTGGGTTTTTACATTTGTTATTAAAACCTTTTTATTATCCCGGTCAATCTCTGAGGCTTCCCAACCAAGTAAGACATCGATATCTTTAGCATCTTTGAAAAACTCCGGTGACCGAATTGCCTCCCAGGAGGTAGACATTAAATCTTTTAGTTCTTTAACAGTTGCTCCGAGAAAGTAGGGCAAACCACATCCACCATAGGATAGCCATTCTCCTTTTTCAATTAAAGTTACTTGTGCGTCTGGGTTACATCTCTTTGCCCGAGCAGCAGCCTTAGGGCCGGCAGCAACTCCCCCAATAACTACAATCTTTAATTGTTCCAAAACTATCAACTCCTCTATTTTTGTCTTGCTTTTCACAAAGAAAGTCATATTTTGTTTAGTGCCACTTATAATTATATTGGAAATATGCTCAAAATAGAAGAACAAATATTTTAAAGAAGACTTACTATATATAAACTCACCCCCCGGGTGACACAGCCTGAGCCAGCGTAACGTTGATAAATATGGAGTTTGTCTACATTCTGACTCACCCTCCGGGTACGCAAACTCTATCATTATTGGATACTATTTTATAATATATTTGGAATTGTTAATCTCTCGGTTCTTCGGAGACGTTCAAACTGAGTTATTAATACTTTAAGCTCAGCTACAGTTTGCTCTGAGTTTTGGTTTTCAGTATAAGCTCTAATATATGATAAACTAATATCTATATTATCAATCTCACTATGTTCGATTAATATCTCCCAAATGGAATAGACCCTTTTCCATTCTCGGGAAAAATACTCCAGACCCTTTTCTACGCTATCCCAATTTTCTTCAATAGTAGCTTTTTCTATTTTATTTAACGAATTAATCAACTCAGTGGCTGTTTCATTGATATAGAAGGTAGAATAAAAAGAAAATATACAGATAATTATGGTTACAATTGTGGCTCCAACCAATACTCGCATATTTCTTCCTCCCATAGGCCACCCTTAGGCAATATTTTTACGTTTGGCTTGGGCAAAAAAATTTCCATTGGTATCTAAAATGGCAATCAGAGTGTCACTAATTTTATCGATATTATATAGCCGCAAATTTTCATTTAACCATTGACGGTCATATTTTGTCAGGTTTAAATTTTCTTCCTGTAAAATACCATCTAGAACCAAAGTCAAAGGCATCTGGACTTTGGTAACTGATAATTTCAAATCTTGAGCTACAACGGGCTTTTGTTCTGCTTTCGGTATGATGCTAAGTTCTCCATTAGTTTCTAAATAGGCAAACTCTATTTCATTGATATTATGATAATTTTTTATGCGTAATTGTTCCAAAAAATCGTTTATATTATAACGATTTTTTTTCATCACATCATCCATTATGACTCCATCTTTAATTAACAATACAGGAGCCCCCGAAAGTATCCTTCTAAAACCCAAGCTTTTTAAAGATAAAAAAGAAAACACTACCTGGATAAATATTAAAATAACAATTGGAATAATGCCCTTAAATAAGGGTATCCCCGTATTTTCCATTGGTATTGTGGCTAATTCGGCAATCATTAGAGCTAATACAAATTCAAAAGGTTGCAATTGACTTATTTGTTGCTTACCCATTATTCGCAATGCAATCACTACTAAAATATATAAAATTATTGTTCTAACCAAGGTTATAAGCATAGACCTCTCCCCAAAAACATTTTTCCTAGGTTATTATTTACCAGTTTTACCTCAATTATGTAAAATCAGAACAAATATAGAAAAAAGAAAGAACTGAAGTTTGACTTCAGTTCTTTTGGTAGTTTTTAATAGCATCCCTTAAAGCATCGACACCTATTAAAGAACAATGCATCTTATGTTCAGGTAACCCGCCTAATTCTTGGGCAACCATTTCTTCGGATATTTTTAAGGCTTCTTCTAAAGTTTTGCCTTTAACCATTTCCGTCAGTATACTACTACTAGCAACAGCCGCAGCACAACCAAATGTATCAAATTTAACATCAGTAATGATGTTATCTTTAACTTTCAAATAAATTACTGTGGAATCACCACAATCAGGATTACTAAATTCGCCCACCGCATCGGCGTTATCAATTTCGCCTTGGTTGCGTGGGTTTTTGGCGTGATCAAGTACTTTTTCATTATACATGGGTTTTTCTTTAGTCATCATAGTCATCTCCTTAAATATTTAAATAAGAATCTACTGAGGCTACAGAACCTGCGGCTCTATAAGGTAGATTGCTAAATTCAGGGGTATTTATTATTTAAAAATTTTCCCTCGCTTGATTAAGATTTAACTTTTTCATTGTTTTTCACTAATTTCTTTGGCCAAAGAAAGAATAAGGCTAGTCCAGCTAATGGAGCGATTGAAGCAATTGTATACATAATTGTAAATCCAAAACTATCAGCAACCACACCTAATAAAACGGAGCCTATGCCGATACCAAGGTCAAAAGCACTAAATACAGTACCGTTAATGGATCCTCGTTTCTGTGGCTCCACACCTTCTAGGGCAAGAGCTAATAAAGTGGGCTGTACTGAACCAAAACCAATCCCATATAAAAAGCCACATACTAAAAAGACAGAAAATACACTGGAATTACCTAAAATAAAAGTGCCCAAAAACATAGCTATCATACCCACAGAAACAATGATATTTGGACCTCTGCGGTCATAATATTTCCCTGCCAGTGGCCTAGTAATTAATAAACCTATAGCATATATGGTGAAAAAAGGCCCTATATTTTCCATTCCTAGTTTTGCGGCATAGATGGGTAAAAAGGTTACTAATCCTCCATAAGGTAAAGTCATAAAAAGCATTACTAAAGAAGGCCTTAAGGCTCTTAAATCAAATAAAGCAGTTTTTTTCGTCTCCTGCTGCGGCTTAGTAGGGGGTGCAATTGCAATAATTCTACCAATTAAAAAGGCACCTGCAGTTAAGACTAATGAAAGTATGAAAATAAGAGAATAATCAAATTTAACAAGTAGAGTTAAACCCAAAGCGGGAGCTATGGCCATAGCTAATGTTGATGCAACACCATAATAACCCATTCCTTCCCCTCTACGAGAGGGAGGAACAATATCAGCAACTATGGTCCCGGCCGCAGTGGATGCCCCCGCCCAACCTACCCCATGAACAAAGCGAAAAGCCAAAAGAACGAGAAGGGTCGGAGCCCATAAATAACCTAAAACCGCCAAGAAGAAAATTATTAGTCCTAATAGATAAATACTTCTTCTTCCTCCCCGGTCCAATTCTCGACCAATAAAAGGGCGAGATATAAGAGCTGTGATAGTAAATACACCACTTATTAAACCAATTAACTTTTCATCCGCCCCAAGAGATTGAACATATTTAGGAAGTATAGGCATTAATATCTGAAAAGCACAAAAAATAAAAAATGTAGCTAAGCAGATTAAAATGAAATCCCTTGTCCAAAGTTTAGGCTGCTCCTGGTAATTTACTTTCTGCAAAAAAACCCCTCCCTTGAAAGTTTAAGGTTTAGTTGTTTCTTTAGCCAATTCGTTATGATAAAGTTTATTTTTCAATACGCCTACATTGGAAAGTGTATATATCACCAAACCTAGCCAAATAAATCCGAAACTAAAAAAATGTGTAGATGTAAAAGGTTCTTTAAAAATAATTACTCCCAAAAACAAGGAAAGTGTAGGGGCAATATATTGTAAAAACCCAAGAGTAGAAAACTTAAGTTTGCGGGCTGCCTGAGCAAACCATAATAGGGGTGAAGCAGTGACAACACCGGAACCCAACAAAATTAATAAAGTACCTATGGAAACGGAACCTAGGGCACCAATACCTTGTACCTGCCTAAAAATTATATAGAGTAGAGCCAGTGGCGCAATAATTGCCGTTTCTAAGGCTAAGCCACCCATAGCATCTACATTAATCATCTTTTTTATTAAGCCATATACTGCAAAGGTTACAGCCAAGGTTAGAGCAATCCAAGGAAATTTACCATACTGAATGGTAAGAATTAAAACACCTAGCGTCGCAGCACCTATAGCGCAAACTTGCCAAAGATTAAGCCTTTCCTTTAGGATAAAAACACTAAAAACGAAAACAACTAAGGGGTTAATGTAATAACCCATACTTGCCTCAACAACCTGCCCGGAATTAACCGCCCAAATATAAATACCCCAGTTACCTGAAATAATTGATGAACAGAGAAAAATCAAAAAAATATTTCTTCTGCTTTTACAGACATCAACTAAACTTTTCCAATTACCAGTAGCTAATAATATGATTCCTACAAAAGCAAATGACCAAAAAATTCTATAAGCCAATATTTCTATAGCAGGTATTTCCTCCAGCAATTTCCAGTATAAAGGCAAAACACCCCATGTGATATAGGCTAAAATACCATAAATCAAGCCAGTTGTCTCATTTTCCCTTTCCATCTTTCATTTCATCTCCCATGATTTTAGACATAATAATATTTTAACACTTTTCATGAAAAAGAAATAGTACATAAATTTAGGCACAAAAAAATCATAAATATTTAACCACGGATGAACACAGATGGACACGGATTGTATGTCAATTTTTTCGTCTTATTTTTTTATTATCCGTGTTTATCTATGGCTAATTTCAAAAGAAAAACGCCCGCGGGGGGGCGTCTTTAGTTAGCATTCTCGTCCACTATCGGTTGGGCGGTTAAAGCTTTTATTATTTCTTGAGATGCCTTGACTCTCCAGACGTTATTTTGTAAAAATACTTCAAATTTTTGATTGGGTAGTACTAATTCTTCTGAATTTCTAGTAATAGTCACGTCAACATCATAAATTATTTTATTTGCTGCTTCCTGGGTATTTCCATTAATTACGTAACGGGAAAATTTGCCTGTCCAGCTATCTACCCAAGGCTTATATTCCAAAAAACTAAACTCATTTGCATGTAAGTAAAGTGCTTCCCGCCAATTCTTTTTGGCCCAGGCTTGAAGTAAATCCTCTAAAGCCTGTGAGTTTGTTTTACCTAATACATCCTGTTCTTTTTCTTCTCGTTCTTTAGCAAATTGTGCCGCTCTATTTTGAAACTCTTCTTCTGTTAGGAACGCTTCCTTAATATAGCGGTTATTAGCATTCCAGATTAAATATTCATCAATTCCCAAAGCTAAACCTGCATCAATTTGGGCTCTTACTTCCTTGGCACCATAGGAAATATTACCAGGTACCCAAGAAGCTGTAAAGCTTTGCAACCATGGTCTAATAATTCCAGGTTTTTCAAGGGAGGCATTGCGCTTAATAGAATCAATTAAAGCCCTGTTGATGGTACCTGAGGGATTAGCATCAGGTACTTTAAAACCAAAGTAGCCCGGACCATAATGGCTAGGATAAACCATGGGACAGGTATATTCCAGTTTGTCAGCCATCAACTCCCAGGTTTGGCCAATCTTATCGCTATCACCCCAAGAAGTAGCAATTACACCAAAAACATCGGCAGCAAGGTGTACATTATAATCTTTTAACTGTTCCCTAGCATACACTAAGAAATCCGCAATTATCTGATCTTTAGCAACAACATTTTCCCCATAATTAACTTCCTCGTCTACCCGACGTGCATTTTCCGGAAAACGAATATAGTCAAACTGAATTTCTTTAAAACCAATAAGTGCTGCTTCTTTGGCAATGGCAATATTATAATCCCAGACTTTCTTTTCGTAAGGATTAACCCAAGCTACCCCTTTTCTATCACGCCAAACACCACCGGATTTTTTTTGCAATGCCCATTCCGGACGCTGTTCGGGTAAAAGAGGGTCTTTAAAAACAACTATCCGAGCTATAGTATAAATACCCCGATTATTTAAATCCTCAACGACTTCCTTTATATTTTTCACAGGTGGATTTTTGTTGGCTTTCACCTGTTCGACAATTTCAATCTGACTAGGATAGGTCATTAGACCATGATCATTTTTAACATCGATGACCATAGCATTTAATTCCGTAGTTTCAACCATTTCAATTAATTGGGGAAACTTTGTCTTTAACCCAACCGTATTCCCTGTTATGTAAAGACCTCTGGCTTTGACTGGGGGATTTTCAATCTTTTCCAGAGGAGGTAAGGGTACATAAAAAGGTCCGAGTTCTTCTTTTAATGCTTGTTCCCTTTGTTCCCGCTCCATCCTTATTCTTTCTTCTTCCTCTAATCGCTTACGTTCTTCCTCTGCTAGCTTTTCTTGTTCGATTTCTTCCTGGGACTTTTCTTCAGTCTTTTGCAAACCTTCATTAGTTGCATAAAGATCTTTCACACAACCAGAAGTTATGAATGCAATGAATAGTAAAAATATTAAAAACACCCCTGCTCTGAGCCTTGCATTTTTCTTCACGACAATCCCCCTTAAATAAGACAATATTCTACATTCATAGTATAGGAAATTATGGGGAAAATCCAATCCAATTAAAGGAAGCGGTAAAAACAGCCGGTGGCCACAAGTGTAGCTAGTAGCTAGAGTATCCTCCTTGTCGTTGCTATGAAAGAAGTCGCTATTTTGTCATCGCGAGGAGCGATAGCGATGTGGCGATCCCGTTTGCTTCGCTATCTCTCAACAATGAACAATAGGGCAATCTTTCATAGTAGCGTAGTCCTAAGTCCATCGACTTACTAGTCACTAGCCACTAGCCACTAATTTACCTTCTTAAACCCATTGCTCTTTCAACTCTTTCGAGCATAGTAGTAGCAACTTTGTTAGCTTTTTGGGCTCCGGCATTCAATACATCATCTAATTCATCGGAATTAACCAATTGATGATATCTTTCTTGAATAGGTTTAATACCTTCAACCACTATTTGGGCTAAATCCTTTTTAAAATCACCGTAACCTTTTCCTTGATAGAGGGACTGTATTTCCTCCAGAGACTTCCCGGTGCACGCGGAATAAATGGACATTAAATTGGATACACCCGGCTTATTATCCTTATCATAACACACATTTGCTTCAGAATCGGTCTGAGCCCGTTTGATTTTCTTTTCAATAACTTTGGGATCATCAAGCATTGAGATAAATCCATTTTCATTTTCGTCGGATTTGCTCATTTTTTTGGTTGGATCCTGCAAAGACATAACCCTGGCACCTTGTTTAGGGATTATAATTTCCGGTATTGTAAATACTTCACCATAACGATAATTAAATCTCTGGGCAATATCCCTGGTTATTTCTAAGTGTTGCTTTTGGTCTTCACCTACTGGTACAAAATTAGTATTATAAAGTAAAATATCTGCCGCCATTAATGCCGGATAAGTTAATAACCCACCAGAGACGCCCTCTTTTTGATTAGCAGATTTATCCTTATATTGAGTCATTCTTTCCAATTCACCAATATGCACAGTACACTCCATAATCCACCCCAACTGAGCATGTGCCGGAACTTCGGACTGGATAAACAATGTGGCTTTCTGAGGATCCAATCCTACAGCCAAATATAAGGCAGCCAGTTTTCTCGTATTTTCCCTTAATGTTTTAGGATCTTGGGGCACGGTAATAGCATGCTGGTTTACAATACAGAAATAACATTCATGTTCATGTTGAAGTTCAACAAATTGTTTTAGTGCCCCTAAATAGTTACCTAAGGTGATTACACCACTAGGTTGAATTCCCGAAAAAATTACACCCATTTTTATCAGCTCTCCTTTATTATTAGTGGCTAGTTTTTAGTGGCAAGTAGCTAGTGATTAGAAAAAGAGTCAATAGTCGATGGTCCCATCATAGTGAAAGAATGTAATAAATGAGTGACAAATAAAAAGTCCATTCGTCCCCATTAACTTAGGGACGAATGGACCGCGGTGCCACCCTATTAATTTCAACCAAGGTTGAAATCACTTTGAACCATCAACTTTTAATGGTGCCTGTTTTAACGTCCAGACCCACGCCAAAGCCTACTTTCAAAATTTCGGTTTGGATGCTCAAAAGCCCATTCCATATTGTTCCACCACTTGTTTGCACCAACCACAAGCTCTCTGTAGGTTTTCCAACATGTACTTTTCTTTCTCATCGCCCAGATATTCATTTTGAAAAAATTATAGCCTAAATTCGTTAAATCGTCAAGATGAGGTTCGTCTATTCGCTAATTTGCAGTGATCCTTTTATGATAATGTCCTATTATACCATTTTTGACTATGTCCCAACATAAAGATGGTATAGTATAACCCTACAATAATTGGTGGGGTGACATAAAT
>JBMNUR010000011.1:0-25124 GCA_050946395.1 Peptococcales bacterium | reverse complement strand
GTATATAAAGAAAGAACAGATTTTTTTCCATATCCTTATTTTCAACTATATAAGTGATTTTCCCCTCATCCACAAATTTGGCATCAAAGACATATTCTTCGGATAAGATCTTTATATTTTCAGGTTTGTTCACATCAGGGGTATAGTAAAGGCCAAAACCACTATCTCCAACCTGTAACAAAGATTTTTTATAGGAATCCCGGAATCTGCCTGCTCCTAGTATTTTTGCTGTATTTCCTTTTTTATCAACAATAATAGTTCTAATGCCATCCTTAATAGAAGTAAACCATTTTGTAGCAAAATAGAAATCATTATCTAATTTACCTTTAAAATAAACTTGTTCTTTAGTTTCATAAGCTTCTACTTTTTTTTGGGAGTTTAAATAGTAGATACTACCATTACTAAGATTAGGATTTTCCGAATATATTTTATTTTCCTCTTTGGGTGACCAAAAGAAGTAACTTATTGAATCATTTTTTAATTTATCCTCTAGAAGTAGACGATCTTTAACTGTATCATAAACTGTTAATTTTTGCCCACCGCCAAAGGCCACAATTTTGCCGGTATTGTCCCATTGCACTAAGGAAATAAAGGGAATGTTCTCGGCAACTACTTTTTCTTCTTGGCCTTCTCCTTCAACCCTAATAATCCGGACTAATTCGGTTGGTTCTCCCTTTAAGACATTTTGCATCTCCCTGTCTTTTATAGGTTCCATAAAAAACATCTGTTTGCCATCAAGGGATACTGTCAAAAGAACTCGACCGTCATTGCTATCCACCTGATTACCCTGAAAGGGAACCCTACCTTCAATAACTAGTTGTTTTCCATTATTTTGGTTATCAAGTGTTTTTCCTTTATCATTTATAAGGTAAACTTGATTATTCTTGATATCCCTTTCTGCACAGCCCGAAAGAAATAATGAAAGTATCAGTAAAATCAATGTCAACAAAACAATATGTTTTTTCCCCATTGGAACCTCCTAGATTCAGATAATGCTAGTAATATATTAACATAGATTTTTAGGAAAAGTTCAATCCAGGATAATTTCTCGGGGTAAGAACTTTTCCGCCTCCCTCAGGATGACAAGTAGGTGCTCGTAATGATTTGCAAGCGGAAGTCTCGCCCACTAATAGACTAAATAAGAGACCTCTGGAAAACATACTCCCAGAGGTCTATCACAATTATTTTTCTGTATTTTCGGTTTCGGTAGTTTCTGCATCTTCAGCGTCATCTGCAGATGTTTCAGCATCTTCAAGAGCTTCTTCACCATCAGTTGCTTCTTCTTGCTCAGCATCTTCAGCTGGAGTTTGTTCTTCTTGAGGTTGTTCTGGAGCTTGTTCTTGTTGTTGAACATCATTATTAGGTTCTACAGGTTCTTTATCCCCGGAACATCCAACTACTAAGAACAAACTTAGGGCAACAACTAATAATAAACTTAATACTTTTTTCATAAAAAAACCCCCTCTAAAATTTTATGTATATATTATCTAGGAACCTCTTTCCTAGTTCATAAGTATCATAACAATTACATTCAACTAATCTTCGTCTTACTTGTAAAATAGTTGTAAAAAAGCATTTAACAATGCTTATTAAGGAAACTTTTTTGTTATTCGTTATCGGAAATTAATAGGCTAAGGTGAAATATAATTTCTACGAATAACGTAAAAAATCGCCCAAAGGCGATTTTTTACGTTGATTCGAAAGCACGTGGGTGAGTGGGCCCATTAAAAATAATGCTTGCTTTTGTTCCTATACCGGGCTGGCTGGCGATTTCCAGTTCAGCACCGTGCCCTCTAGCTATTTGGTGTGTTATTGCTAAACCTAGGCCCAAGCCCCCTTCTTTTCTGGATCGAGATTTGTCTACTCGATAAAAAGGTTCTTTCACCCTTTTAATCTCCCAATACTCCATACCTTTACCTTCATCTTGCACAAAAATATTAACTTTATCTTTTTCTTTTTCGATTCCTAAAATTATTTCTTGCCCTTTTTCACTGGCATTTAGGGCGTTATCAACAAGATTTATTAAGGCTCCTTTGAATAAATCCCGATCTATGTTAAGAGAAACATCGGAGCCGTAAACATTAAGCCGGATACCCTTTTCTTCTGCTTTCACTTTCATAATATCTATTATTTCAGTTAAAATGGGTAAAATGCTATTTTCCTCTAACTGCAAAGCTTTTTCCCGCAAAAGAATGACATCCATTAAAGTATTGGATAACTTTAACATCCGGCTTCCTTCTGATTGGATGTAATTTAAACTTTTATAAAATATTTCCGGATCATAATCAATTTTTTGCAAAAGTTCAGCATAACCAATTATAGAAGTTAAGGGTGTTCTTAATTCATGGGTCAAATTATCCACAAACCTTTGTTGCCGCTCACTATCACTTTCCAATTGGTTAATTTTTTGTTCTATTTCCTCGGCCATAATATTAAATTGTTCTGCTAAAGAACCTACTTCATCATTACTAATAATTTTCACTCTTTCTTCATAATTACCGGAAGCAATATTTCTAACTGTTTCACTTAACTCTTCAATAGGTCTGATGACAAATTTACTTAAGAACCAAGTTATTAAAGCTACGAAAAACAAACCCACAATACCTATCCTGATAAAGAAAAAATATTGTTCTTTTCTCTGTTCATCAATATGGGTGATGTCTTTGATAAAAGACAGAATTATTTTTTCCTCTTCAACTTGAATAATATCAGTTATGAATAAATAACGGTTTTTATCTTCATCCCTGCGTAAAATAAAATTTTTTTGTCCTTTTAAAGCAGCGTCAATTTCCTGACGAGGAAGAAACCAAACCTGAGTGGAATTTGATGCCAAAAGATTTAGGTTTTCGTCAAAGATTTCCAAGTAGTTATTTTCACTTTCAAACATATCAATTATGTTTTGACTATAATCTTTTAAATAAATCTTTTCCTTAGAAACTTTCTTATTGTTAATTAAATATAAAGTAATTGTGGAGTGAAGATTATTTTCCTCATCAATACTTCGCTCTATTTCTGTATTTAATAAACTTTTATAAGTATTTTCTGTTACCGTCACACCAATGATGGACAAGGAAATTACATATACCCCCATACAAAGCAGGAAAATTTTCCAAGCGAATTTCATTATTAATCCTCCAGGCGATAGCCCACCTTATAAATTGTCTTAATTTTATCTGTTCCTAGTTTATTTCTTAACCTTTGAATATGCATATCAACAGTTCGAGTATATCCTTCATAATCATAATCCCATACTAATTGTAATAGCTTTTCCCGGGACATAACAATTCCTCTGTTTTCCGCTAACAATCTTAGGAGTTCAAATTCTTTATAAGTCAATTCTACTTCCTGCCCATTTTTGAAAACCTTGTGCTGCTCCAGATGAATTTGAATATCATCAAAGGTTATAAGGGAATTTTCTTTGCCACTTCTACGGAGAACCGCTTTTACGCGAGCTAAAAGTTCAATAGCTTCAAAGGGCTTGGTGATATAGTCATCAGCCCCCATTTCCAACCCTTTGACCTTATCTTTTAGTCCATCCTTAGCTGTTAAGATAACTGTGGGAATGTTTTTTTTAAGAATTTCCGGTAATATTTCAAATCCATTCAATTTGGGTAACATTAAATCCAATAGTACTAAATCAACCTTTTCATTCTTTAAAATATCTATTGCTGCATAACCATCCCCGGCTTCTAGAGTTTCATAACCTACAAGGGAAAGATTGAGCTTAATAAGTTCTCTGATTGGTTCTTCATCTTCAACAATTAAGATGGTCTCCATAATATCACCTCAAAATCTAGAACTATATTACTAATATACATAATTTTTTGGGTAAATACAAAACACTACCCTAAAATCAATGAGGTGGAGACGAACTCCACCCCTACATCCTAATTATATCCATTTATTTTTGGAAAATTTATATTGTTATCTTATTTTTTATTTTATCAAATGTAGCTTGACCGATGCCTTTAACATTCATTAATTCCTCGATAGACTTAAATCTACCCTGACTATTGCGGTAGTCAATGATAGCTTGGGCTTTACTTGGCCCGATTCCGGAAAGAGTATCAAGCTGGTCTAGTGTAGCCGTATTAATATTTATTTTCCCGGTATTAGCTTGACCTGTTAATGGATTAGGATTAATCGATGAGATAGTAAGACTGGGAACAGACTCCACTTCGCCCTTTTTATAGACCACTATTTTATCCTGGTCATGTAAGATAGCCGCTCTATTTAAATAGGTATCAATATCTGCATCAAGGGTTGGCATAGCCAGATATAGTGCCTGCTCCAGTCGAGCTCCTTCCTCCAGCTCATAAATACCTGGCCTTTCTACCTCCCCTGCAATATGAACAAATATTTTCCCTTTCTCAATTACTTCCGGTTTTTCCTCTTCCTCCGGAATAGGTTCGGCATATATTACCTCTAGGGAATCTCCATCAAGTCGCAATTGAGCATATTTGACGCCACCGAAAAAAGAAAGAGCAATAGTTATAACCAAAATGATAGCCAATGTCTGTTTATTAATTTTCAGTTCTTCCACCATTTTTCCACCTCTATTTTACCCTCTAGACAGAAAATACTATTTTTTCTTAATAAATCCTGCTAAAAGAATAAATTTTTAGAAAATATTAGGTGGAATACCTTTTTTAATGTCATGACGGTAAACCAGGTTGACAATAAAGTAAAAAAGGTGGTGTAGAGGCTTTTTAAAAAAATTTTTATTAAGCAAAGTTCTATTAATAATTGACCCCAAGCTAAATACTTGGTTATACAATCGCCAATAAGCTTCTGTTAGCTGTTGTGGTGTCATCTTAGCTGGGATATGCACAGCTTCTGTACCATTGTAAGAATAAATGTCTTTATTGTAAATTTTACCCTTCACCTGTAATTTTTTAAATAAATCCGTTCCTGGTATGGGAGTTAGGATATAAAAACGAGGTACAATAATTTTATTTTTATCAATAAATTGGGCAGTAGCGGAAATGCTTTCTACTGTGTCAGCATCAGTACCAACCACCATTTCCGTACTTACTTCTATTCCCGCTTTTCTTATCTTTCCTATTAATTCCGGATATTCTGAAGTTTTGGCCCACCCTTTATTTAATTCGTTAAGGCTTTCTTGTTTTATACTTTCTATCCCAAAGCTTAGTACATTACAGCCACTATCTGCGATAGCCTTCAGTAATTTATCATTTTTAGCTATCGTGATTGAGCATTGGCTCATCCACTGCATCTTGAGCTTTTTTATTTCCTGGGAAAGTTCATACATATAGACTGGATCAGATGCAATATTATCATCTAGTAAAAGAAATTTTTTAAACCCTAAAGCTTTTATCTCTTTTATATCCCTAATTACTTCCGGAATACTCCTTCTAATATATTTTCCCCTATAGAGACAGTAAACTGAGCAAAAAGAACAAGAATTGGGGCAGCCTTTACCTGCTTGAACCGGTAAAAAGTCTCCAATATTTTTTTTAAGTAATAGATCATATCTGGGAAGGGGCATATCGTCTAAAGTAGTGAGTTCCTGCCGATAGTAAGGTTGTAATGTCCCCTTTTCAATATCACTTAATACTTGCTCCCATACGCCTTCTGCATCCCCAATAACCACACTATCACAATATTTTTTAGCCACTTGGGGCATCAGACTTACCATATAGCCCCCCAAGATAACGGTTTTTCCTCGCCTTTTAAACTCTTTGGCAATATCAAGAGTACGAATTACTGCATGTCCCATACTACTAATACCTATAACTTCTGCATCTGTATCAAAAGGGATGTCTTCAATAGTCTCTAGAACCAGCTCTACCTCCCAGTCCTTAGGAGTTAAAGCAGCCAATAAAGGAAGAGCCAAACCAACAAAATATAGTTTTTTTCTTTTTATTAATTCGCCATTTTGAGCATAAGGTGTAGGTTGGATTAATAGTAATTTCTTTTGCATAGGCTATCCTTTCAACATTAATTTGCAATAAGTAACTAAAAATTTCAATGAGCCTTTAACTAGTCTAAAAATAGTACCTAAGCCAAACTGCTTAACCATATACGCAGGATTATTTAACATAAGATTCACATAAAGGTTAGTTTTGAGGACTTCATAATAATACTTACGAAGGCTTATTTTACTCGGTCGAATAGTGACAACGGAAAAACTCCATTGTTCATAATCATTAGGAGCAAATAAGATTCGTTCCTTATATTTATTATATAATTGACTACCAGGTAAAGCAGTCAATGGTATCAATGAGGATATTTCAGGTTTTAAACTTTTAACATATTTTCTGAACTGGCGAAAATCTTGAGTATCCCAATCGGGATGGAGAATAAAACTCGCCCACGCAGCAATTCCCATATTTTTTAGAATTTGAGAAGCCTTAATGTTTTCATTAATTGTTGCCTTTTTGTTATAACCTTTTAATTCTTCAGCTTTGAAGGATTCATATCCGACTATACAAGCTCGTAAGCCATTCTTGCGCAATCGCTTTAAAGTATCTTGATTACTAATAATACTTTCGACACTGCCGTAACAGATAAAGTTTTTATTAATATTTCTTTCTTCCAATAAATTGCAAAAATTTTCTAATCGTTCCCGATTATAGAGAAAATTATTATCAATAATCATAATATTTAATTCGGGGATATCTTCAATTTGGG
Source organism: Peptococcales bacterium (assembly GCA_050946395.1). Lineage (GTDB taxonomy): Bacteria > Bacillota > Peptococcia > Peptococcales > BICA1-8 > JBMNUR01. The sequence continues at coordinate 18,470 of JBMNUR010000011.1, read as the reverse complement.
TAATTATATTTTCTAGCGGCTCGTCCTGTTCTCGCCCACCCTCTATCCGCCAACGCAGACAAAAATTACAGTGAGAGCTGCATCCCCGGGAAGTTTGTAGTAATGCACAAGGTCGATAACCGAAATATGAGTAATATTTGCGGTATTTCTGGGTAGATTCCCGATTGGGAATAACGTATTCATTAATTTCCTGGACTTCTGTACTTTTAAAACCATTTTCTCTACTGTAGATACCATCTATCAAAGGTACTTCTTTCCCTTTATCCAAGTAATCAATGAGTTTTTCTATATTACCTTTACTTATATATTTTACTACGTAGTCAATTTCTTTGGAGAAAAAATTCTCCGGTGATAAAAATGCTTGGGTTCCACCAGCTAAAGTTATTATTTTTTCATTAAAATCCTTAGTCTTTTGAGCTAGTTCCTTAACACCCCAAACATCTATACATAAAGAAGTAAAACCTACTACATGTGGCTGGAAATTTAACATCTCTTCTTTAAAATCTTCTAAGCCAACCATTAAATCTAATATTTTCACATCATGTTTACTACCCAGTAGAGTAACGAGACATTCTAAACCTAAAGGTTCAGAAAACATAAACTCCCCTAGAGTAATAGATTTTTTTCTTCGGGGCGGTCGTACTAAAAGAATACGCATAGGAGGTCAGCTCCTCTAAATAGTGATTAGTGGCTGGTGACTGGTTTTGGGGCAAATTTTAGGTTTGTGGCCGGTGTTAAGTGTTCAGTGATCAGAAAAAGATAAAAAATCCTACTCAGGGCCTAGTAAATTAGTTGTAATAGACTACAGAAACAAATGCCTATCAATGGTATCCTTAACTTAATACCTTTATTTTGTATGTCTAAAGACTTAAGGAGGTAATAATATGAGCCTCTGTTACCCTGAATGGTATAAGATTGAAAAAGAATCCGCAACAATAATCAACGGACTATCTAATTTTACAGACCTAAACTTTTATTTAACTAATTCCAACCAATACATAAGGCGCCAAGCCCTCCTACGAGTTAATGAACTCAAACCAGTAGAGAGTCTAAATATCTTGGAAGAGATTTTGAATAATCCTCTGGAAAGTAATGAAAACAAAAAATTAGCCGGCTGGGCCCTTAAAGCTATTAGCAACGAACATAAGCTAGATTTTTATATTTCTGATCCATTGCGAGAGAAATATATAGACCACGAGCTTGATATAGGCATTAAACATATTAAAATCCTAGAGCCGTATACTTCCAAAGGACTATCTATTACTCCTCCTCCCCTTTATTCGGAACTTGACATCGATGAGGATTACTTAGTCCGAAACAATGAAGTAGATTTTCAAATTACTTTGGATTTAAAAGAATGGTTTCAAGCCTGGAAAGGCCATTTTTTTTCTAATAGCATAAATGCAGTCAAAAATTTTCCCAAACTCTTACTTGCCGGTCTTATAAAGATAGTTAAATTAATCTACATTAAGTTTCTATCTAAATTACTTAGGTCCATAAAAGACCGTTTAATTAATCTTTATTACCGGAAAAAACACGAAATCCAACCTCTTAAGTTATTACAATCCTTTTGTTTTTTAATTTTATGTGGACTGCTTGCACCATTTAGATTTATCCGTAGAAATAAGAAAATTATTTTCAGTGGTCTGCTTTTAGTGGCTATTTATCTTGGTTATAGATCCTACGGGTATGAAAATGTTTTAAACTATCTTGACATAGAGTCCAATCAGACCCTTAGTAAGCTTTTCTTTACCGGCAAAAGTATCTTCCATACTGTCTGGACTGAAGCCGGTAATGTCAGTAATGTGCTTATAAAAAAAATAACCACCAACGAGATATGGAAAAATATCCGACAGTATATGTTTTTTATTAATTAGTTCCGAAAGAAGGGATCGTATGAAAAAAGAAAGAACGGAATTTATTCTCTCTATCCTACTAAGCCTTAAAGAAACTTATAATGACTTATTTAACTTTACAACAAAAATTGAAAAAATCTCATCGACCCTCTTTGAACAATTTTATTCAGAGAATCAAGAACTTATAGATAAGGAAATTAATGAATTAAAACAAAACATAGAAAAAATCAAACAATATAATTCTCAAATTACAGACAATATCAATAAATGGTATCAATTTGTAAATGACTCGCAAGAACAGGTTAGATTATTTTATCCTGTTAAGTTTTATGCCAAGCGTTTACGGCTTTTAAGTAATATTAAATCTCTTAACAAAGAAATTTATAGAACTACTGTTGAAAATAGACTATCAAAAGAGAACTTAAAGAAAATTGAAAGACAAATAGAATCAAAGATACTTAATGAAATTAAAAGTGCCGGTATTTATAAGGATTATGAGGAACTCTTACGCAAAAAAGAACAACTATTACAAGATTTAGAATATCTCTTGCCAACTGTTTCTTTGGAAATCCAGGAATTGGATCTGAATAATATTGAAAAATTATGTTCTACCCTGAAACAAGCCTAAACAATAACAGGAAGACACTATGACACTAATTTCCCTTAATTATTTTCCAAATATACTGCCAGGTGATTCGGCTCACACCTAGGGAAAGTTTAAGATTAGTCAGCAGTCCATATTGAAGATTTTTTCTTAAACTCCTGGGATTAAGAGTAAGCTTAAAGTAGATTTTTAAAATATTAAAATAATATTTTCTTACTGACATTTTACTTGGTCTTACTACAAGGTTTGCCAGATCCCATTCTTGATATTGCTCCCGGGGGATAATTAACCGGTCTTTATACTGATCATAAAGAGGGGTCCCCGGTAAAGGGGTAAAGGGTTGCAGGTTAATAAACCGCAAATCCCACTTTTTTAACCATTGGTATAAATATTCAAAATCCCCTACCTCCCAATCAATACCTAAAATCAAAGTCCCATAACAGTCAATATTATATTTAGCTAAAATCTCTATGGCTTTTTCATTAACAGCTTTGCTTGTCTTTTTATTATAAAGTTCTAATTCATCCTCTTTTGCAGTTTCTAATCCCACAATTACCGCCCGTAAACCCAATTTAGCAAATCTCGCTATTGATTTTTCATTTCCAGCGATAAAATCCGCCCGGCCATAAACCAAAAACTTTTTGCTAATTCCCTCCTGCTCTAATAAATCACAAAACTGTTCTATTCGCTTTTTAGAAAAGAGAAAATTATCATCCACTATATATATTTCCGGCTCATTAATACCTTTAATTTCCCTTACAACATCGGTAATATCCCTTTCATAATACTTATCCTGTGTAACCTGTCGACAAAAGCAAAAACTGCAGGTATAAGGACAGCCATATGATGTTTTTATAAGGGCGCAAGGGTTATGATATACATAATAATATTTAGAGCGATAGGGGGCAGTTATTGTGCGATCGGGATAAATAGCCGGTATTCTTGCCACCTTTTCACCAATAACTAAAGTCCCTTTTTGCTCCTGATAACATCCACCTTCAATATCATCTACCAATTGGCAAAAAACCTGGATGCCGTTTCCGGTAATAATAAAATCTATATTATAATCAACAAAGTCCTGGGGGACAACCTCAGCATGAACACCACCCACCATTATTTTTATATGGGGATTTATTGCTTTGATGATCTTAGCATAATCCTTGATAATATTTACGTGGGAGATATATGCTGTTAAGGCAACTACATCTGGTTGATGTTTTTTTACTAAATAGGCTAAAGATTTCTTTTCCAAAATCATGTCAACTAAATGGACCTGATGTTTTCCATTTACAGCAGCTGCCAGATATTCCAGTTCTAATGGCTCACAAATCATGATACTTTGTAAACCGATTGTGTTCCAGTGGGGTTTAGGTCTCACTAATAAAATCTTCATTTTTATCTCCATTTTGTAAAATGCTTAAAATAATGTTAGGAACAAAAAAAATGTTTTCAAGTTTCTTTTGTTCTACCAAATTGAGTCCTGCCCTTTTGACCATTTCCTTAATTTCAGCTCGGGAAGGATAAGCAGCAGGACCGGTTGTTAACTTTACCAGCTTCATTATTAACTTGTCATAAAGATTATTTTCCGAAACCTGAATTAAAAATATAATTCCTCCGGGCTTTACTACCCGCTTGAATTCTTGTAAAGCCCTTAATTTATCTTGGTAATAGGGAAACGAGTGAGAACAAGTAACAATATCAAATTGGCTATCAGAAAAGGGCAAGTCCAAAGCATCACCAATTTGTAAGTTTGCAGTCAGATGCTTTTTCTTTGCAACGGCGATCATCGGTATTGAGCGGTCTATACCTGATAAATCTAAATTAGGATGGTTAATGTTTTCTTTAATTTCCTCCAAAAGTTGCCCTGTACCACAACCTACATCGAGTAAATTAATATTCTCTTGTAAATTAATGGCAAGTAGATGTTTTCTAAGTTCTGCTATTAATAAATCCCGTGTAGGTTTAAGAGAATACTTTTGTACCCAAAGTTTCTCATATCGATTAGCCCAGAAATCCCAAATACTTTGCTTCATGAAAAAACCTCCCGTAAGTGGCCAGTTGTTAGTGGCTGGCGCCGGTTTAGGTAAAACTTGAGGTTAGTGACCAGAAAAATTGCCTTGTCATCGCGATGACAAAAAGAAACCATAATCTAACACAGCGAAATCTTAGATCTAACGTAACAAAGTGAAGTGAAATCTTAATCTGTAGCCACTGTAGGTTCTGTAGATCCTGTAGCTACGGGGCGCAGCCCCTTATTAAGCCAACCAGCGACTTAAGTAGTGGCTTCAGATTCTTTTTCAAACGCCTCAAGTCAGTGTAAGCAATAAAGTACAATTTATAAAATTCCCAATAAAAACGTCTAATGGTCATTTTAGTAGGTTTAATATTTAAATGTAAAAAGTCGGTATTCTCGTATTTGTCCTCCGGCACAATTAACTTTTCCCTATATTTTTCGTACCCAGGAACTCCTTTTAAAGGTGTAAAGATTGAGAACATACATAAATCCAATTGCATTTTTTTAACTAGTCGGCTTAGCTTTTTAAAATCCCCTAACCCGTAATCTTCATTAACGATAAATAAACCACAGCTATTTATATCATTTTCTCTTAAAAGCTTAATAGCATGGAGGTTAACATGGCTGGTAGTAAGTTTATTATAATTTTTTAATGTTTCATCATCTACTGCTTCTAAACCGACTATTATTTCAGAAATCCCTGCTGCTCGTAGTTTTGGTAAAAGGTCCTTATGAGTACAAATTAAATCTGCCCGCCCATAAATACTAAAATCCTTTTTAATACCCTTCTCCCCTATTAACCTACAAAACTCCAATAACCTTTCTCTTTTTACCAAAAAATCATCATCTATAATAAAAACCTTTTTCTGCTCTAAAGCAGCTATCTCTACAATTACCTTTTGTATATTCCGAGTGCTGTATTGACCACCATTTAGACATGCACAATAGCAAAAGCTGCAGGTATAGGGACAACCCCAGGCGGTTTTTACTAAGGCACATGGTTCTTTGCCAAAGTAACGAAATTTTTCTTTATGTTTTATTAAGTGGGTGCGGTCAGGAATAGGTAAAGAGTCCGGGTCTAAGTACTCCCCCGGGTTTTTGTTCCATTGATTATTGATCTTAAAACAAATGTTATTAAGCCGAGGCCAATTATCGGGATTATGCAGGTTTAATAATAAATTTTCAAAGGCCTGTAAAGGGTTTGCGTGTACGATAAAATCAATATTGGAGTCGTAAAAGTCCTGCCAGTTAAGCTCGGCATGAATACCCCCAACTACAACTTTAATATTATGATCTAGACTCTTAATAGTGGCGGCATAATTCTTAATAAGATTAACATGAATGGTATAACCGGTAATGGTTACAACATCAGGCTGATATTTTTTTAAAACTGTGGAAAAATCCTGTTGTTCAATTAAGCCGTCATATATTTGATAAGAAAACCCCATTTGGTTTATTATAGCTGCCAAATATTCAAGTTCCAAAGGCTCAAAACGTACCGTATTCAGTTTGGCAAATAAATTTTGGGGCTTGGGTCTAGCTAATAGAATTTTCATTAATCCAACCTCATTTAAAAACATGAAATTGATATTCAGGGACTTGATAGCTAAAGAATTTTATATATTTATTTACTAGTTTATCAAGTAAAAGAGTAGAATGACTAACATACATGGTTTTTCTAACAAGTTGACTACCCAATTTTAATTTTGTTTCTTCCGATGTTTGACCTAAATCTAGAGTAGTAAATTTATTTTCTATGGCAAACTGAATAATCTCCAATAGTAAGTTAAGATAAACATCAAATTTTCTATTTAACTGGTGATTAAATCCTGTAAAAAGAAAAATTAGTTCTGGACCATTTGTAACAAGCTGAACAAATCCTAAAGTTTCTTCTTCTACCCTTGCCTTAATTATTACTGAAGGTAAAGAAATCTCTCTAAAAAAATCAAGATTCAGTTTTTCTAATTTAGCCTGGGAATTATTAAAAACCTCTTCATAAAGCTCATAAAGGCTCTTATCAAAAGCGTCTGGCTTAATAAAATTCACCTGAACATTCTGCCACTTTTCCTGTGCCTTTTTTATTCTATAGCGATAGGAGCTACGAAGGGATTCGAGGTACTCACCAAAGCTTGACCACTGTATAGTAAGTTTACAGGTGGGTAACGTATCCCCTCCCTTAACAGGTAAGCTTATAGAACTGTTTAAAATAAGTTTAGCCCCACTCTTGGCACGGAAATGCTCCCATAACTCACTCTCAAACCCTCGCAAAACACTAAAACCCTGTTTAGAAACAGAACAGGGTATGCCCATTATTCTTACCGGTATTTTTAAGGAAAAGAAACTGTAGGTAAAGATATCAAGTTTTAGTGAATAATCAACATAAATAGCCTGAAATTGATTGTCTACCTTTAGAAAATTATAAGTTTGCAGACAAGGATTTACTTTTTCTAAGTGTTTTAGAAAACATTGCTTTAGAAAAATATTTTCACCGGCTAGTTCATCCCATTGACAAGGAAGTTTCTCAGCAAAATTCACCGTTGACCATTTCATAAGAGTACCTCATAAGCTTGATACTTTTTATATTCACGACAACCAAGATCTTGCCACCTTAACCCTAAACCTCTGGAATTAAGATTTTCTTCTAAAACCCAGCCCGCCTCACAAAATTTATACTTTTCCTTAATAACACTATATAATAATTCAAAAAATCCTAAGACCGCTCCGGAACCTTGGTGTTTTTCAGTGATAGCAATTTCTGCAATTTTAAACCTATCAATCTTACCTAAACCTAATTTATATCGAATTAAGGCCTTAAATCCCAAACTTTCACCGGGTGAAAGAAGCTGATTAAAATCGGGATACCAGAGCATCAGCCCTATAGGTTCACCGTCTTTCTCGGCAAAAATTAGGTTTTCACCCTTTAGAAACCAGCGAAAGGGAGAAAAAAGTTCCCGGTCTTCTTGGATGGTTCTATCTGCCCACCAAAGATGATTCGTAAAACACTCATTATTTAAATAGGTATAAATTTCTATCTCCCTATCTAATTGGGAAAGCTGGGCAAATCGAAAAGTAAACCCTTGTTTTTTAATTCGGTTTAAGATTGTTTGCTCCTTTTCCAGATTAAAACTATCCACCTCTGTCAGAAAAGAAGTAAAATTATATACCTTTAACCCGGTAAAAAAAGCTGGATAATAGGGAGGATTATAGGCAAGTCCAAAAGTAGGAGTTTCATCAAAATGTGAAGTTAAAAACCCTAAACCATAATTCAAGTGGGCATCAAGTCCAATGACTATTCTCTTTAGCCCCCTTTTTCTGCCTAAGCTTTCGGCTTCATTTATTATTACGTCCACTGCAGATTGAGCATTATTTTTAGCTTCAAAAAAGCTTATCATCAACATATCCTTTTGTTTATAATCAATAACATAGGCCGCCCTAGCTAATATCTCTTTGTCTTCTTCCACCCATAAAGGAAAAATTTCAGCGTGTTCCACATAGGCAGTTTTTCCAGTCAAAAACATTCGCACAATGGAAGACATAGAATCCCGATAAAAAGGATCATTTCTATATATCTCCTTAGCAAAGTCGATAAATTTATCTAAATCTTCTTTTGTTTTAAGATATTTCAGTTTCATAGGTTTAACATCCTTTTTAATCAATATAAAAAGCGATAGTTATTATTTTCTTAAAATAACTATCGCCTTTATTTAATATTATACTACATTATTTCAACATTAACCAACTAATTGGTAATCATTCCTAACACCCCTAATACAACTCCTGCCTACATACAAAATTTGATACTTGGAAACCCCGGTAAAATAATATACTTCCGGGGTTTCTTTTGGTCACCCAATACAACATACTTCGATTTAACTACTTCAGAATTTCCCTGACACTTTGTAGTATTTGAATTTTATTGGGGAGACAGTAGGTTTCCGGCATCCCAAAGGGTAGTGGAGTGTTAGCCGCACCAACTCTCATTACTGGAGCCTTCAGATAACTAAAGAAGTCTTCAGCAATTACCGCAGCAATTTCACTAGCCGCACTGCCACGCTTAGGTGCCTCATGGACCACTACTACCCGCCCGGTTTTTCTAATTGATTGGCCAATGATTTCTTTATCAAGGGGAATCAATGTCCTCGGATCTATAATCTCAACGGATATTTCCTCATTAGCCAATTCTGTTGCCGCTTCTAGAGCGCAATTAATCATGTCTTGGATAGCTATTATTGTTACATCTTTTCCTTCTTTGACTAACTTAGCTTTACCTAGCGGAATTGTATATTCCTCTTCTGGTACCTCACCTTTTATTCCTAAAAGCTTCTTATGTTCTAAAAATAAGACCGGATCATTATCCCTTATGGCTGTCTTCAATAAACCTTTGGCATCATAAGGCGTAGATGGCACCACTATCTTAAGGCCAGGAAAGTTCATAAACCAGCCATCAACCATTTGTGAATGAGTAGCCGCAGCACCAAAACCAGCTCCTTGAGGACCTCTCACTACCATAGGTACACTCCACTGACCGCCGGACATATAGCGCTGTTTAGGTCCGTTATTGCCTACGGAATCAATAGCCAGAACGATAAAATCAGCGAACTGCATCTCTACTACGGGCCTCTTACCGGCCATAGCGGCACCAACAGCAAAGTTAGCATAACCCGACTCAGCTACAGGCATATTAAAAACTCGTTCACTACCAAACATATCATAAAGGCCTGCACACTGACCAAAAGCACTACCCATTTTGGCCACATCCTCACCTATAACAAATATACTACTATCTCGTTTCATTTCTTCCATTTGAGCTTCCATTACAGCCTGGGAAAATGTTATTTCTCTCATTCTAAAGCACCTCCCAAATTAGAAGCATAGACTTGGTTAAAATCCAACGTTTCTTCTGGAGTCGGCATTGGGGAATTAAAAGCATAAATAAAGGATTGTTCAATTTCATTTTGAATTTTTGCTGCAATCTCCTCCATCATTTCCAGCGTAAGGATATTTTTAGCTAATAATTTTGCCTCCAAAACCTTAATGGGATCATGCTTTTTAGCTTCCTCTATGTCCTTAGGGTCCCGATAGACTTGTGGTTCTCCCTCAAAATGGGGTCTCCAGCGATGAGTAAAGGCTTCCACCACTACCGGTTGGTTTTTCCTGGCTAAAACTAGAGCTTCTTCCACGGTCTCCCGCACAGCTACAACATCGTCCCCGTCACAGGTAAAGGCTGGCATTCCATAACCTGCAGCCCGAGTTGAGATCTGCTGAACAGAGTTATTAGTCTTAATAGGATTAGAGATAGCCCAACCATTATTTTCAATAAAAAATACAATGGGAACCTTTAATATTCCGGCAATGTTCATTCCTTCATGAACATTACCTTCGGCACTCATACCATCGCCGGATACAGTAACCACCACACTATCCTTTTTATCCATTTTTAAGGACCATGCAAATCCTACAGCAGTAGGTACACCAACCCCTAGCATACCGTTTCCAGTTACGGGTAAAATTTTGTCTTCGATACTGGAAATATGGAAAGTAAAAGCTTTTCCTTTACAAACTCCAGTTCTTCTTCCCAGTATTTCGGCGGAGAGTTTGTTCAAATCCATCCTTACAGCTAGACCGGGATGAAAACGGTGAGTTGGCATAAAATAGTCATCAGACCGTAAAGCACTAACCAGTCCAACTTGGGCCCCTTCCTGTCCAATACCTAAATGGAAGAAACCCTGGACTTTTCCCTGATTAATTAAGGTAATGATCTTTTCCTCATACTTACGTCCTAGCACCATTTTTTTGTACATCTCAAGTAGTTCAGTTGTGGAATACTTCATTTAAACACCCCCATAATAATAATTGATATTAGTGATGTTACCAAATCTTACTCAAGGTATTTTTCCGGATGGTTCATGATCTCCTTAAAGGTTGTTAAAAACTTAACTGCCGGAATACCATCTACTATAGTGTGGTCAGCAGTCAAAGATAGGGTAACCATTGGCTTAATTGTTGTTTGACCTTCATTGGTAACAACCACTTCCTGCCTAGTAGTTCCGATAGCCAATATACACGACTCGGGCGGATTGATAATTGGGGTTATAACATCTACATCAAACATGCCTAGGTTACTTACTGTAAAGGTCCCACCACTCATTTCATCCATACTAATTTTGTTTTCTTTAACCTTTTGTGATAAAACCTTCATTTCTTGTGAAACTTCAAGGACGCTTTTTCTTTCTACGTTTTTAATTACCGGAACTAACAAAGCATTATCACCACCTACAGCAACTCCAATATGGGTTGATTTAAAAGTATAAACCATTCCATCTCGAACAGAGGAATTAATCTGTGGATTAGACAATAAAGCAATACTCGCAATTTTAACAAATAAATCCGTAAAGCTAACTTTTTCCCCTTGGTCGGAAAGTTTATTTTTAAAGGCAATCAACTTTAACATATCGGCCCGAGTAGTCATGGTTCCTTGAGGTGAACGCCGGAGACTTTCAGCCATTCTTTCACCAATGGCTTTCCGTAGGGGACTTAAAGGATTGATGTCATACTCAGGTTCCTCTTTATTTATTACCCCACCATCTGATATAACCCGGCCAGAGACAACCTTTGCCTCAATCCCGACCATTTCGTCACCTTCTTCAACAATATAAGCAATAATTGCTCCTACCTTAACTACCTCACCTTCTGTATAAAGGATTTTTCCCATAACTCCATCTGTCGTGGCCTCTACTACATTAGTAATCTTTTCGGAGGAAATTTCTACAATTGCCTCTCCGTTGTTAACTGTTTCGCCTTCTTCCTTCAGCCAGCACACAATAAGACCTTCTTGCATAGTCATACCTAACTTGGGCATATAAACTTCAACTGCCATTTTCATCCTCCCTTTCCATAGACTCTATAATCATTATTACAATTTGCCCCTTGGCACTCTATCCGCAGAAATACTTATTTTCAGAAAAAACACTAGGCTAAAATACGTATTTTAATGTATAAATTAAAAAACCCGGAATTAGACTCTCCGAGTTTATCTCCGAATATAAAATTAAGAATTTTTTTACATTTTCTGCTATAATAGATAGCGTAAGTTAAATTTTTATAATAGGAGGGGGTTCGATATATATGCACTTTCGAAATGACGACTACGAAAAAATTCTGCATTTTCTTTCCCTCATTCAGGAAAATACCAGTGATTTCCGTTACCAGGTATTGAACTGTCTATCGTCTCTTTTCTCCTATAACCATAATACCTTTTTTTTGGTTGATAAAGATGGTAATTTAACTAATCCTGTCGGTTTTAATATTGGTAACAAGTTTTTACATTTATATAACCAGCACTATTATAAAACAGATATTTTCCATCCCTTAAATGTATCCCTTAAATTTATCTTTAACACAAAATCTTATTCTATTACTGATCTTATGTCCTTGGAGAAGTTTGAAAAAACTGAATATTACTATGACTTTCTTAAAATGCAAAATTTATATTATGAACTCGCCCTCCCTTTAAAACACAATAATCAACTAATTGGTGCAATCGGTGTTTTTCGTCCCAAGGAAGATGGAGATTTCTTAAGGAAAGAAATTCAAATATTAAACAAGCTTTCAAATTATATTGCTAGCCGTTTACATCACCACCTAGAAACGTCACAGTTGAAATATGAGAAGCAGTTTAACAAAAATATTATTAATGAACTCCCCATTGGGTTAATAACGTTGGACAATCACTTTAACATTATGACTTATAACGAAATAGCTTATTCCTACTGCAAAGATATCTTAAACAATTTTTCTCATAATAACCCTGTAAAGCCGGTGATTGACATGGCTCTTACCAAAGCTACTTTCAGTAACACTAACCATTCCCGAATTTATATATATTTAAAACCCTACTCATTTGAAATCATCCCGGTTTTACTACCTGATAAAACCCAAGGTTTACGGACTTCCTATTACGTTTATATAATGAAATCGGCCTCGGAAGATCGTGTAGTTTCCACAATCCTCTCTGATTCATATGATCTTACAAGGCGTGAGCAGGATATAATTAATTTATTAGCACTTGGACTTAATAATCAGGAGATTGCAGACAAACTTTATATTAGTTATAACACAGTCAGGACACATCTTGATAACATTCGTAAAAAACTAGGTGTAAAAAACCGAACTGCAATTCTAAATAAACTTTCCATGTTGAAGTAAATAATGTATTATTTTAGCATTTAGCCTAACTTCTTTTTTAGCTCAATAGAAAAAACGGTAGTGATTTACCATAAAAGGATCAAATTACTACCGTCCTTAGTACTTTTTTTATTATACTATATTACTAACGCCATTCTCATACAAGAATTAAAAACAGGAAGCAAGAGTAGGAAAAGTGAAAAAACAATCTTAGATCCTTCAATCGTGTCCCCTTCACTATTTCACTGTTACACTATTTTACACGTCGTCCCGCATGACTGCTCCTGTACTGGCCGAAGTAACAAGGGCTGCATATCTTTTAAGATAAGAATTAGCCATAGCTTGAGTAGGTGGTTTTACCCATTTAGCCCTTCTAGCACTTAATTCTTCATCGGATAATTTCACATTTAAACTACGCTCGTGGATATTAAGTTCAATAATATCCCCTTCTTCTAAAAGGCCAATTGGTCCTCCTTCAGCTGCTTCAGGAGAAACATGACCTACTGAAGCACCATTGGAACCTCCGGAAAACCTTCCATCGGTAATAAGTGCACAATGAGTACTTAAACCCATACCAGTAATAGCTGCAGTGGGACTTAACATTTCTCTCATACCAGGACCACCTTTAGGTCCCTCATAACGCACTACGACTACATCACCTTTTTCTATTTTTCCACCCATAATCGCTTCAAATGCTTCTTCTTCGGAATTGAAAACTCGAGCCGGTCCCTCATGGACAAACATTTTTTGAGCTACTGCCCCTTGTTTGATAACCGCTCCATCTGGAGCCAGATTTCCTTTTAGAACAACAATTCCTCCTGTTTGAGAATAGGCCCTTTCAATAGGTCTAATCACTTCTTCATTAAAGACCTTGGCACTCTCAGCTATTTCTTGAACAGTTAAACCACTGACAATTAAGGCTGAACCGTCAATTAAATTAGCCTCGTAGAGTCTTTTCATTACTGCTGGAATACCACCTGCTTCATGTAAATCACCAATCCGGTGTTCACTAGCCGGACTTAATTTAGCTAAATGGGGTGTTACTTCGCTGATTTTGTCAAAGTCTTCTAAAGCTAATTTCACTTGAGCTTGATTAGCAATAGCCATTAAATGAAGTACGGTATTAGTGGAACCACCGATAGCCATATCCACAGCTATCGCATTTTTAAAAGCACTAAGGGTTAAAATATCCCGAGGCTTAATATCTTTTTTGATAAGTTCCATAATGGTCATTCCTGCTTTTTTGGCCAAAGCACGTCTTGCACCATAAGGAGCGGGAATAGTACCATTTCCTGGTAATGCTAAACCTAATACTTCTGCCAGACAGTTCATCGTATTGGCAGTATACATCCCGGCACAACTACCACAAGTAGGGCAAGCTGTTTGGGACATTTCCTCTAATGTATCTTCAGTTATCTTACCACTGGCACAAGCACCTACCGCTTCAAAAGTACCTTTAATTAAATCAGTATCTTCACCTTGATAGCGGCCAGCCAGCATAGGTCCACCACTTACATAAACCGAAGGTACATCTAAGCGGGCAGCAGCCATCAGCATCCCAGGCACGATTTTATCACAGTTACCAATTAAAACCATACCATCAAATTTATGACCCATCATCATAGCCTCTATAGAATCGGCGATTAATTCTCTACTGGCTAAAGGATACTTCATACCACTATGATTCATAGCTATACCATCACATATTCCTATAGCCGGAAACTCTACAGGGGTTCCCCCTGCGGAAGCAATACCAAGTTTGACAGCTTGGGCTATTTCATCTAGGTGGAAATGCCCTGGAATTACTTCATTATGGGCATTAACTACTGCAATTAATGGTTTTTTTAAATCCTCAGGTAAATATCCCATAGCATAAAATAATGATCGATGAGGTGCTCTGGCAACTCCTTTAGTTACTTCCTGACTTCTCATTTTCTCTCTCCTTTACCTCTAAATAATCACATCAAAGAACAAAGGTACATAAGTAATAATTAGTAATACTAAAACTAAAATCAACATTAAGGGAACTACAGATTTACTTATTCTTTCAATAGGTATATTAGATATAGTACTTGCCACGTATAGGTTAATAGCTACTGGCGGTGTTATCATTCCGATGGCTAAACCCATAACCATAATGAGTCCGAAGTGAGTTAAATCTACTCCTAACTGGGTTACAAGGGGCAAAAATACAGGAGTAAGAATAATCAATGCAGATGCGGTCTCCATAAATACACCAGCTAACAAAATTATAACATTAATTAGAAGGAGAAGTACGAACTTATTAGTTGACATGGCGAGGATAGTATTGGCAATTATATTAGGAATCTGCCAATTAGCTAAAATCCAACTCAAACCATTAGAAGTAGCAATAATAAACATAATTACTGACATGGTAATAGCAGAACGGGTAACTATTTTAAAAATATCCCGCCAACTCATATCTTTATAAACAAAAATAGCTACAAATAAAGCCCAGTCCACAGCTATAACTGCTGCTTCCGAAGGTGTAAAATATCCGGAGAAAATACCTCCTAAAATAATAATTGGTGTCATTAAGCCCCAGATAGCCCCTTTAAAAGTCTGCCAAATATTCGAAAAAGAAAATGGAGCACCTTGGGAATAATTATTTTTATGAGCAACATATAAAGCTGCAGCTATTAAACTTAGTCCCATTAAAATACCTGGTGCAAAACCATTTAAAAATAATTTTGCCACCGATTGATCGGCAATAACTGCATAAATTATCATAGGAACAGATGGAGGAATTACAATACCTGTACAACCACCGGCCGCAATCAAAGCTGCAGAAAATTCCTCACTATAATTTTTCTTACGTAATTCAGGAATCAAAGGTGTACCTACCGCTGCTGTAGTGGCTGCACCTGAACCGGAAATTGCGGCAAAAAACATGGATGCCATTACTGAAACAACCCATAAGCCACCTTTTAAAAATCCTAAAATAGATTCAGCAAATTGGACCAACTTTTCCGAGACTTTACCATGAGCCAATAAATCTCCTGCCAAAATGAAAAAGGGTACTGCTACTAAGGGGAAGGAATCAGCTCCGGCAAACATCCTTTGAGGTACAACAATTAAGGAATAGTCTTGGCTCATTAACACCACAAGACATGTTAGTCCAATGCCAATTGCCACTGGGACACCTAAAAGCAATAATATAAGAAATGTTCCAAATAAAAGACCAATCACTGTACTACCTCCCCCTTCGTAAGACTTGTTAACTCTTTAGAAATATTAGCTAAAGAATGAATAATCATAATGACCAAACTAAAAGGAATACAGAGGTAAACATATTTCATGGGCAAAGCTAATGCAGGGGATATCTGAAATACTTGCATTTCAATCATTTTAGTTCCATAAAAAATAACAAAACCAAAGAATACTATAGATAATATATTAATAATTATAGTAAATATTTTTTTCATTTCCGATCCGAAGGCTTCAATGGCAAATGTTAAGGCAATATGATAACCTCTTTTATGGGCTAAAGTAGCACCAAAAAATGTTCCCCATACTAATAGATAGCGAGATAACTCCTCACTCCAAGACAAAGCAGTAAAAAACACCCTAAAAACTACCTGAGCTGTAGCAACGACCACCAATCCGACTATAATTATGAAAACAAGCCTCGCTATAAACCAATCAAGAGCTTCACTCAATTTATCCAATAAATCAACAACTCTACTCATAGGTGTACCCCCGGCAATAAATAATATGTGTGTAACAAAATTCAGTTGGAGTTACCAACCTTAAAGGTGAAAACTCCAACTGAATTTTAGTTTTTTCGTTAGGAAACTTTTTTCACCCTAATCTATTATTTTCCATAACAAATAACAAAAAGTTTCCTTAAAACAACTATAGATACTTTTATCCTTAGAGTGCAAAAGCTAACACTACTTTGCTTTATTTATCTCCTCAATTAAGTCCGCAAATCTAGTACCATACTTTTCATATACTGGTTCAACTGCCTTCTGAAAAGCTTCGAGATCAGGATTTTCCTCAATTTCCATACCTTGTTCTTTTAAAATCTGTATTTGTGTTTCTTCTTCAGCAGCAATCCATTCCCTGGTTTTTTGAGCACTTTCCTTGGCAGCACTAACAATTATCTCTTGAGTTTCTTGATCTAAAGAATCAAAAAGTTTTTTACTCATCAGAATACTTGCAGGAGCATAAGTGTGTCTAGTAAGTGTCAAATATTTGTGACTTTCCCATAATTTAAAGGCGTAAGCAACGTTTATTGGGTTTTCTTGTCCTTCCACAGCCCCAGATTGGAAAGCCGTCAGTGCTTCCTGCCAAGCCATGGGTACTGCGTTAATACCAATGGCTTTAAAGGTATCAATATATACGGGATTTTCCATAACCCTCACTTTTAAGCCAGCCGCATCTTGTGGTGTTTTTACGGCACGTTTGGAGTTAGTAAGATTTCTAAATCCCCGTTCACTAAAAGCTAAACCCTTTATATTTATTTGTTCTAGTTTATTCAACACTTTTTGCCCTACTTCGCCATCTAGGACCTTATAAGCTTCTTCGGTAGAGGCGAAAAGAAAAGGCATTTCAAAAGCTGCTATTTCAGGCAGGAAATTAGCAATGGGACCGTTAGTGATAATCCCCATATCAGTAGTACCAACTTGCATTCCTTCAATTAAGGTCCGCTCGTCTCCGATTACCCCATTAGGAAATATTTCAATTTTCACCTTACCATTTGTCTTGCTTTCTACAATTTCCTTAAATTCTAATGCATTATAATGATAAGGATCTTTTTCATTAACAGTATGTGCAAGTTTAATTACTAGTGGTTCATTTGTAGCTTTCTTGGGGGACTCCCCATTATTTGGTTCTGGTTTAGCACTATTTCCGCTACAAGCCGTTACTACAAATGTAAGTAGTAATAATACCGAAATAAATGCTAATACTTTTTTTTGCATGACTTTTGTCCTCCTAAAATATTAGTATTTTCTAAAACTGTATTATATAAGTATAACTTTACATTAACTATACTATAACATTTCCATCAATTTGTATATAGCTTTTTAGTAACTTTTTCATATTTCATTTAAAAATTAAATTATACCTCTAGTACCTTAATTAACCTGGGGATACAATATCTGCTTATAGTTACTTAGAATAAATTTATATAAAGTTCAAAAAATAATATTGAAAATACAAAACAAAGGAGAACAAAGATGAAAAAGAAAAAGCTTATCATTACACTTGTTTTACTTTTAACATTTTCCTTAGTAATAAGTTTTGCTTGTGCACCACAGAGAAGACCTGCTCCTGCTCCCGATAATAACATGACACAAAATCAAAATAAAACAAACACAAATGATACAGCAAGGGCAAAAGCTATTAGAGACTCTATCGTGAAAAATCATAAAGATATTAATGGAGCTACTGTTGTTTTATCAGACAGTACTGCTTATGTGGGTTTAGACCTTAAAGGTAATGTATCAGGCTCAACTGCTGACAGACTTAAAACAGAAGTTGCTGATACTGTAAAAAATCAGGATAGAAGCATAGATAGAGTACTTGTTAGTTCAGATGTAAAAATAGTTACTAGACTAAAGCAGATTGGTAGGGATATTGAAAATGGAAGGCCAATTTCCGGATTTATCAATGAGTTGGACACCATGTTTCGGCGGGTAACTCCCTCAGGAAAGTAAACTTATGAAATTTTTTATGGATTAATCGAGTAGGAGGTAATTAATTATTTTAATTACCGTCCTCTCACACCACCGTACGTACCGTTCGGTATACGGCGGTTCATTAAGAATTATGCATTAGTTGATAT
>JBMNUR010000010.1:0-26816 GCA_050946395.1 Peptococcales bacterium | reverse complement strand
ACGGGATCTTCAACCGTTATCAAGGAAGTGGATATTGAAATAAGTACTACTTATTGCGTATCCGTAGAGAGGACCTATATAGGTCAATTAAGGTGGTACCGCGGATAACCTTCCGTCCTTTTAAAAGAGGATGGAAGGTTTTTATTATTCATATTAAGTTTTTAAATGCTTTATCCGATGACTATCAGCCGTAAGACTGCCATCTTCTATTTAGGAAAGGGGGTACACCTCCATCTAGGGATTCATTTCGGGTTGGAGGAATATCCCCAACGAATGGGAGATAACGGCTGAAGCTAAGAATCACTAAATTAATTTTTTAGCTCTGAAGAATATTCAGATGAGAAAAGAAGAGAAGAGCGAAGCTTAGAAAGGATGGTGGTCAAATAAACTTTTAGATAGCAAGTCAGGGATATTTTTCACTAAAAAATTAGGAGGAGATAATATTGAATATTTCGTTAGTAATTGTAATCGCATATGTAATTCTTTTATATGGAGTTTCCTGGTATTCTACTAAGCTTAATAAAGATGGGGGGGTAATGGGCTATTTACTAGCCGGTAGGGGGTTCCCCTCAGGAATAGTTGCCGTTATGGTAGCCGGACTTGCAGTTGGGGGGGCATCTACTGTAGGTGTTGCCGAAAATGCATATAACGTTGGAATTTCAGCAGGATGGTATAATGCCGCTTGGGCAGCTGGTGCACTAGTCGTAGGACTCTTAGTTGCAGCCAGATATCGAGAACTGGAAGTTGCTACAATACCCGAATTATTCGAAAGATATTTTGATATATCAGGCCGAATTATTGCGGTCATTGGACAAATTATAATCCAAGTAGTAATTACTTCTTTACAATATGTAGCTGGTGGTGCTATTTTGGCCGCCTTATTACCCAATGTTTTTACCCTTACCACGGGAATGCTAACAAGTGCTGTAGTTTTTATTGGAATCACTTTGATTGGTGGTTATTGGGCTGCAGGTTTGTCCAATGTTATTAATGTTATTGTTATTTACTCTGGGATAATTTTAGGTGTCATTCTAAGTTTGAAGGGTGTTGGCGGTTTCTCAGGTTTAACTTTAAGCCTACCGGCTGGTGATCAATGGTTTGCTCCTTTTGCCGGAGTAGGCTTGGCCGTAGTAATCGCAAACTTTATGGTAATGATTACTCAAACACACTCCACTCAAGCCATCGTGCAGATCTCTTTTGCAGCAAAAGATGCTCAAAATGCCAAAAAAGGTTTCATTTTAGCTGCTTTGATTATCTTCCCTGTGGGATTCCTCAGTGCCATTTTAGGTATTGTTGCTGCTGCCAAGTTTCCCGGTATTACACCAGCTATGGCCCTACCTCAAACAATCATGGCTTTGAACCCCTGGGCAGCAGGATTGGTTTTAGCAGGTTTATGGGCCGCTGATGTTTCTACTGCTGTAGGACTTCTGTTGGGTAGTTCTACCTTAATTGTGGAAGATATTTGGAAAAGATTTATTCAACCGGATATGTCGGAAAAAAATCAATTAATATTATCTCGGTTGGTAGTCTTAGTAATTAGTTTAATAACGTATTTCTTAGCTACATCAGTACTAGGGATAATCAAAACTCTTTTGATTGGTCTAACCTTAACCACTTCTTATACATTATTACTACTCTTTGTAATTTTTGCACCCCAATATTGTCGGAGGAGCTCTGCATTCTGGACAATATTGACCGGGATGATTTTTTTAGCAATGTGGCAATTTATGCCTGCTATTAGAATAGTTGCCCATCCTATTTATTTAGCTTGGCCAGTGGCTTTAATTACCTTTTTTATCGTTTACTTTATCGATTCAAGACCGATAAAGAAGTGGGGAAATGAGCGTCCGGGCAAGTGAGCGCGTTCCTCTGTCATCCAATCAATAGCGTGGCAATTTTCCCAATTAATTCCCGTTAAACCCTGATAAAGTAAAAAACAGCCAAGAGGCTGTTTTTTACTTTATCTAAAAAGTGTTTGCTTTACGCCAAAACTCGCTGGATAGCATCTACTACCCGTTCTGCTTTAAAGGGTTTAACAATAAAATCCTTAGCACCCGCTTGAATAGCATCTAAGACCATTGCTTGCTGTCCCATGGCACTACACATTAATATCCTGGCTTTGGGATCGATTTTCTTGATTTCTTTTACTGCTGTTATGCCATCTAATTCGGGCATTGTAATATCCATTGTTACTAAATCTGGCTGTAATTCCTTATATTTTTCAATAGCCTTTCGACCATTTTCCGCCTCCCCTATTACTTGAAAACCATTTTTATGGAGAATATCTTTTAACATCATTCGCATAAAACCGGCATCATCTACTACCAATATTTTACTGGACATCTAGCAGTACCTCCTACAGCCTCGCTTTTTGAGAATATTTCTATTATTTAACTATACCACATTTCCTCGAATTTACATATAATTTAAAACATTTTCACATTATTTTATATAATATATCATTACAACCTAAATATTTTAACTTTTCCTAAAAGATTTTGGGCCATATCATTTAATTCGGAAATAGTTGCCCCTATCTCTTCTAAGACAGCAGCCTGTTCTTCTATTCCGGCAGATATTTCTTGGGCATTAGCACTAGTTTCGTCGGTTACAATTACTATATCATTTACTGAAGCAGTCATTTCTTGGCTTAATGCAGATTGTTCCTGGGCTGCTGCAGCCATTTCCTGAATTTGATTATTTACCCTACTTATAGCTTCAACAATATTTTCTATTTGTTCTTTAGCTAATGTTACTTGGGTAACAGTTGACTTAATTTGCTCACCGGCCTGATTACTTGTAATAACCGCCTTATTTGTTTTTTCTTGAATATTATTAATTACCCTTTGAATTTCCCGGGTAGAAACAGCAGATTGTTCAGCAAGTTTTCTCACTTCATCAGCTACAACCGCAAAACCCCGGCCATTCTCACCGGCTCGGGCAGATTCAATAGCTGCATTTAAAGCTAATAGATTAGTTTGATCGGCAATGTTACTAATAATACCGACAAAACCGGAAATTTCATTAACAGCTGTAAGTAATTCTCCAACAACTTTTTCAATTTCTTTTCTACCTTCATCTAATATAGCTGTGGTTTTTTCCACATCCAGTATAGTATCTAAAGTGTTTAAAGCCTTTTTATTTATATCGTTGCTATCTTCAGATGCAGCTTGGGAGGAATTAGCTACATGCTCTGCCGATTTGGCTACTTCCTCGGCACCAATATTTGTTTCCCTTAAGATTTCAGTATTTCGCTGGGCTCCATGGGCCACTTGCTCAACACCTGAGGTAATAGTGGCCATACCGGCATTTGTTTCCTCAATGGCACTATTAATCTGCTCCACAGAAAAAGTGATTTTATTAATAGTCTGATTTAGATCCCCCACAAGATTACGATTGGAAGTAATCATTTGATTAAAGCCTTGGGCAAGAATACCTATTTCATCCTGACTTTTTATATTCGATTGGACTGTCAAATCACCTTGACCCGCCAACTCCATGTTTTTCTTTAATTCACTTATCGGGTTTGCAATAAATTTATTAGAATAAAGCACAACAGTGACTATGGTAACAAAGCTCAAAATTAGTAAAGCAATTATCAAGGCTTGTTGTTTCTTTTTTACTAATTCATTCACATCATTTACATATACTCCAGTGCCAATGATCCACTGCCAGGGTTCAAAGGTTGCAATATAAGACAACTTTGCCTCAATTCGTGTAGGATCATCATAATATTGCCAATCATAAGGCACATATCCATTTCCACTAGTACGTGCTACATTAACAAATTCCATAAAAATATTAACCCCGTTAGGGTCTTCAATTCCCGAAACATCTGTTCCTTCTAATTCAGGTGTAAAGGGATGCATTATCATCTTTGGCTCAAAATCATTAATCCAGATATAGTCTAAAGCATTATCACCAAATCGAATAGAGCGAATTGCCTCGGTGGCCATCTTTTGAGCCTCCATCCGGGATACTTGTCCACTTCTCTCCATTTCATAATAGTGATAAGCTATCGAATTTACTGAAGCTACCATATCTTTAGTCTGGGTTTCCTTCTCATTATATATACTAGTTTGAATTGAAGGTGCTATGTAGAACAATACAATTAAGGTGAAAAAAGCTACTGGAATAAGTGATAAAACTACCAATTTTGCTTTAATACTCTTCAATACCATACTTGTTATCTCCTCCGTAAAAGAATTATTACTATATTTTTAGAAGTCAATTAAGTTTTACCCCTTTTTAGACAATTTCTAACAAGAAGAGACATTGAATTTTTTGAAACCGAATTTTTCACTATCATTTAGCGGGGGAGTGCAAAGAAATGTCATAGTTAAAAGTTTAGCCTAAAAAAATAAGCTCCCTAATAGAAACCATCGAAAAGGTTTCTACAGGGAGCTGGGTTTATCTTGGTTATAAACACTACGAGTATAATATGCATAAATTAATCTAAACCTGTAGGCAAATATACTATAACTAGATTTATGCCTTCTTTACAAATTCAGATTTTAATTTCATCGCTCCAATACCATCAATTTTGCAATCAATATCATGATCCCCATCAACCAACCGTATATTTCTTACTCTTGTACCCATCTTTACAATTGATGAGCTGCCTTTTACTTTAAGGTCTTTGATTACTATTACTGAATCACCATCGTTTAAGATATTTCCATAAGCATCTTTGAAAATCTTTTGGGTATCACTACTTTTAGATTCTGATTCTAAAGCCCACTCATAAGCACACTCAGGACAAACGAAAAGATTTCCGTCCTGGTAAGTATACTCAGAATTACATTTGGGGCAATTTGGAAAATTTGACATATTTGTTTCCTCCTTAATGATGTTAGGCAAGTTTAGGGTCACTCCAAACCCTCCCTAACTTGCAGAAGATTAATTATTGTATATCCAGACGTAAGCGGGTTCCGCGGCCACCTTTTTCAGCAGGTTCTACAATAAGGCTGCGAGGCATACGGGCTCTTAGTTCGGGAACATGGCTAATTATGCCTATGGTCATTCTCTCCAGGCGTAACCTTTCTAGGGAATTCATCACCGTTTCTAATAAATAATTATCTAGTGTACCAAACCCTTCATCGAGAAAGAAAAATTCCAAAGGGTATTTACCTCGGAGTTGAATCTGGCTGGAAAGGGCTAAAGCTAAGCTTAGGGAGGTTAAAAATATTTCCCCACCGGAAAGGGTAGTAACAGGTCTTTTTAAACCTCCATTGGCATCATCCCTAATAATGAAGCCTCCATCAGAATCTACTTCTAAGGCATAGCGATAATTAGTTAATTCACCTAACCTACGAGAGGCGTCAATGGCCACATGGATTAACTGTTCCTCGGCAATAAACTCCACAAAAGTATTACCTTTGAATAGTTTATCCAAGCGAGCCAGTTGGTCAAGGTGATTAGTCAATACTTTAAGCTCTTTCGTTACTACATCCCAACGAATATTTTTCTCTTTTAAACTATCTAAATTGAGTTTTAGACGATAGCTTTCTTCTCGCTCTTGCCGTTCTTCCTCTTCTACCTGATGCTTTTCCACGAGAAATTGTTGCCACTGTTCCTCAGTAAGACTACGGTTGGCCAGTTTTATTATTAAATCCTTTTGTTTCTCCTGAACTAGAAGCTTTGTTTCGTTATAGGCTGAGATTTCCTCAGCTAATACCCGGCGTTCCTCCTCGGTGCATAAGGCATCCTCTAATTGCCCTAAGGAAACAAACTCCAATTTGCGCATTTTTTCTTGGAATATTTCTCGATATTTTTCCATATTATTTTTCAGATTAGTTATTTCCTGAGTTATAATCTGGAATCCCCTATTCTTTTCTTCTAAGGATTTCCGAGCTTGTTCCAATTCACCTTTATATTTACTTAGATTATCAACTATAACCTGAAGTTGCGACTCAACCAAAGTTATTACTTTTTGGGCTTTTTCTCCTTCAGTTATCAAGTTTATCCTAGCTGTTAAATCATCATAAAATTTTCGATAAGTACGACCGTCGTTTTCTAATAGCTTAAGATTCTGTAAGTTATCTTGAAGTTTTTTTTCATAGGCATCTATCTCGGCACTTAATCTTTCCAATTCTTCTAAAACCAGGTCTTTCTCTTGTTGAAATCTTTGCATTTCTAAGCGAGAAGTTTTTAAGAGGTTAAAAAGCTTTTCTACTTCCGGGCCGGATTTCCCTTGGGATAACTCCTTAAATCGCTTTTTTTTCGTATTTACAATTTCTTGTAAATTTTGTTCCTTATCAATAAGATTTTCTTTTTCTATTTGAATAAGCCTTAGTTCTGCTTCGGTGGCACTAAGGTTTTGGCGTAAAATAACAAGTTTATTTTCATATTCTTGGGATTGCGTATTTAATATTTCTTTGGCTCTCTCCAATTCGGTTAGTTGCTTTTGACTCGCAACTATTTTTTCTTCTTCTAGCTTAACTAGAGATATTATGTTATCAGTTTTTTCCGTCTCCCACTTTGCCGGTAATTTTTTGCGATTTTCTTCCACTTTACTTTGCAAATCTTTAAGTTCATCTTGTAGCTCATTGGTTTTTGCTTTTAATACCCCTAAATGAGCTTCTGTACTTGCCAGTACTTTACCTTGTTTTGTTATTTTTTCTTCTATTTGTACCTGCTCCTGTTTTTTTGCTGCAAGCACTAAAGAAATTTCTTTTAACAAATCCTTGTCCATTACCTTAGTTTCAATAATTGTCCCGT
Source organism: Peptococcales bacterium (assembly GCA_050946395.1). Lineage (GTDB taxonomy): Bacteria > Bacillota > Peptococcia > Peptococcales > BICA1-8 > JBMNUR01. The sequence goes on along the minus strand of JBMNUR010000010.1, from coordinate 20,096 downwards.
GTTCCAAAGACCCACAAACAGGACAGGGCTTACCAGCTTCTAGGGTTTCTCGTAAACGCAAAGCATAATTTTCCTTTTCAATATCTCGCTCTTTTTCCTCTAAAAGGGTAATTTTCTCAATAATATGATTTCTGGTGGAAACAAATTCATCTAAGAGTTTCTTTTCCTGGGACAAAAGCTTTTCCTGCTGAATGAGGGCATTGGTATTTTCCGTAAGGTCTTTCTGCTTATTTGCCAGTTTTTTCTCATTATCTTGAATAGTATCTAGCAGAATAGACACAGATTGAAGATTAGATTGCTCTTGATACAATTGTTGCATATTTAAATTAGGTACAGGAATGGCCTGTAGTTTTAAGTGAATTTGCTCACTCTTATTTTCATATTCTTCAATTTGTCCTATAAGCTCATTCTTTTTTTGTTGGACTATTTTTAATTGATTTTCTTTCCTGTTAAGATCGTTTATATTTTCTTCTAATCGAGAGGTTACTTCTAATAGCTCCTGCCATGCTTCCTTTTGACTTTCTATATTTTCTCCTTGGGCAACAATTATTTCTTTTTCTTTTATTATCCCGTCAAGCTGAATTTTTTCTACTTCTTTATTTTCCTTTTGCTTCTTTAAACCGGTCAATGCTTGCTCTACTGTCTTAGTTATTTCATTGAGTTTCTGATACTCATCTCTTAATTGAAGCAACTTTTCATTATAAGCATCTCGGTTTTTTTCATCCTCTAGGGCCCCTTCAAGCTTAACCAGACGCCCTTCTAAGGCTTTGCCTTCATTTTGGTACATATTATCCCAAATTCTATACTCCTTTTCCACCTGGGCATAGTGAGTTTCCAGGGTTCTTAATTCTATAACTAGAGATTTAATTGCTAGTTCCTTATTAGCTAATGCCTCTTTTTCATCATTAAGCTGATTTAAATAAGGTCGTAGATATTCCGCCTTTTGAGCTAAATCTAGTTTCTTAATTTTTGCCTGAATTTTCTTGTCTTCTTGGTCCAACTTACACATACTTTCATTTACCTCATCCAGCTCCTGGGTAAGCTTGCGAACTTCATTATATTCTTCCCACTTTTTATTAAGGAGGTCAAGTTTTTCGGTAAGTTTTTTTAGTTGTAACTGTTTAGCTTGAACATCTCTTTCAGCCTTTTTTATGGTTTCCTCTGAGGCATCCCCTAATACAGCTAATTCATGTTTTTTCAATTCCTGTTCCATCTGGGCTTTATTGACTCTTTCTCGAATCTTTTTTACTAATTGCTCCCCATACCTTTCCAAAGCAAAAATACGCTGAAGCATCTTCCTGCGTTCAGCACCCTGAAGTGTTAGAAACTCCTGAAATTTCCCCTGGGGTAAAACCACTGCTCGAGTAAAATCATCTGCCGTAAGACCTAAAATCTCCTGAACTTTCTCATCCATTTCCCGCTTTTTCTCGGCTAAGCAAGAACTGTTACCGCTATCCTCAATCTGTAAAAGGCGACAACTAGACTGATTGATACTACCATCATTACCCCTTTTATATGTTCGCTCGGCCGTATATTTATTTTCGCCCACCTGAAAAGCAAATTGGACATAAAGTTTTCCTTCATTTTGATTTATAATACCTTGGGTACCGTTTTTGGCTCTTTCAACTTTACCATAAAGAGCTAAGGTTACAGCATCTAAAACTGAGGATTTACCACTACCGGTAGGTCCGAAGATTCCGAATACACCGGTTTCACTTAAAGCAATAAAATCAACTTCTTGTTCTTCGCGAAAACTGTTTAAACCGGCGATTTTCAGATGCAAGGGTTTCATAGGGCTATACCCCCTTCCTCATCCTCCAATAACTCTATAAAGAGCTTTGTCAAATCTGCACTTGGTTCAGCCTGATAACTTTTACGGTAAAATTCCTGGAAGATATCCTCAATAGGTAAATTAATTCTATTTATGGAACTAAAATTCATTCCAAGTTCCTTCTTTAATATGGGCCGGATGTTGATAAAATTAGGCCGCATTTCTCTTAACGTTTTAATTTCATTAAGAGTTAGAGGCTCATCAACATAAAGAGTTAAATCAATCCAAGCACTTTGATCCCGGTTTTCTTCACACCACTTTATTACTTGGGGGAAACCCGCTTGTGCTTCCCAGCGTACCAACGGTTTCCCTTTAGAAAGAGGAATTTCCCTAATTTCTGCAGCTTTGCCAGGTAAACAATCCACCAGGTAGACTGCTTTGGCTTGTCCTGTTTCGGAAAAGCTATAGCTTAGGGGTGAACCAGAATAACGACAGTAATCCATGCTGCCAACCTTTTGGGGCCGGTGCAAATGGCCCAATGCAATATACTGGGCTTTTTCCCAAGGGAGCATTTCCACATCTACGGTAGGGGACCCCCCTAGTTGGATAGGGCGTTCTGATTCACTTTCTTTACCGCCTCGTACAAAGAGATGACTCATACAAAGATTAACAGAATCTGACCCAAAGTTGTGGCTTAAACTTGCAAAAATTGCTCCTACTCGCTCCGAATAAGATTTTTGCATTTCTTCTTCCCCGAGCCTTCCAACTAATATTTCTTTAAGTCTTTGTTCCGAAGGATAAGGTAGAGCAATAACTACTGCCGAATGGTCGCAACCAGGTATAGCAACTTCTAGCCAACCAGGTCCAGCCGAGAGTCTTTGGACTCTTTGATTACTTACCTTAGAGACCAAAGCTTGGTCTTTGGGAAGCCCCAGTAAGGTTATACCTAACTGTTCCGCTAGGGGATTCGAGGCTCGCAGGCGTTCAGGGTTATCATGGTTTCCGGCAATAACAATTACACCTCTACGCCCCCCTGCCGATAAGTCATAGAGCCCTTGATAAAAAAGCTGTTCTGCTTTGGCCGGTGGATTGGGTGTATCAAAAACATCTCCGGCAATCAAGACCAGGTCAACCTTTTCTTTGTCTGCTATATCACATATTTCTAGAATAAACTCCTCTTGCTCCTCAATTCTATCTCGTCCCTCTAAAGACCGGCCAAGATGCCAATCCGAGGTATGTAGTATGCGCATAGTAGTCAGCCTCCTTAATCAGTTGGAAAGTTGGAATGTTGAAGGTTGGAAGGCCTTTCCAACTTTCCATCTTTCCAACCGTCCAACTATACAGAAATTGCTTCCCCCAAACTAAACAGATACAAATACTTTTCTTTAACTGGCTGGTGCCAAATGTTTTCTACTGCCCGGGCGTAGAGGTTTATCTGACCTTGGTACCGTTTTATTAATTCATCTAATTCTCCCGGTCGCACATAGTCACTCTTATAATCTAATAAAATCCAACCATCTTCTTCATACCAGAGACAATCAATAACACCCTGGAGTAATACTTTTTCTCCCCAATCATCCAGGTCATCATAAACTTCATGAGCAGGTAAAGCTAAACTAAAAGGTATTTCCCTTTTAACATTCTGAGCTTTTTGTAACCGCCCACCAATGGATATTGTGAAAAGCTTTTGGATTACCTCGGTATCCACTACTTCTGCTTGGGCTTCCGATAAAACCTCTTTTTCCTGCAATTGAACTAAAAGATTTTCCAAATAACTTTGTGTTATCTTTGCTTTTAAATCTAAATGTTGCATGACCGTATGATAAGCTGAGCCTTTTTCCGCGGGAGTTAGTCCCCGTTTTTCTTGCATAAAAGCAGGTCGCCGGGTGAAACCTTGACACGGTTTTATATCTTCTGCTTCTAAATCTAACTCTCGAAATTTATCTTTAACTTCCGTAACTGTTACTTTTGCACCTTTAGTAACTATTTTTTCCAGAGGATATCGCCAACCTAATCTTTGGTCTATTTGCTCATAAAGATAGGGATTGACTTGAATCGGTGCGAAATCCTTGATATGTTCCAGCATCTCTTGAGTTGCTGCAATTTCTGTATCATGCTGCTGAAATAATTCTTCTTGATATAGCTTAATTCGCCAAGATGAATCATGGTCAGTGGCAAAGGAGTCTCCTTCACCTGCTAATTCCCGTAAAATTTGACAATCAATATGTTTCATTAAACTTGGGCCGATCCAGTCCAAATAGGTTTTAGCCTTAATTAGATAGCCATCAGCAATTTTCCCTTGAGTATGACTTGCTTGACTCCAATCCCCGGCTTTTCTTGTTAGGTTGCGTACCGAGCCTACTAAAATTAGCTTTTCCCGGGCCCTGGTTAAGGCTACGTAAAGAATTCGCATTTCCTCGGCTAAAGTTTCCATTTTAACCTTATTGTCGATAGCCAATTTGGCAATAGTGGGATATTTAATCCTCTTTTCCGGGTCAATATACACGGGACCCAAGCCTAAATCTTTATGTAAAGTTACGTCTTTTCTCGTATCTAAAAAATTAAATTCTTTTCCTAGGCCGGCTACAATTACTACGGGAAATTCTAAACCTTTACTTTTATGAATACTCATAATACGAACTACATTTTCGTTTTCACTTAAAGCTTTTGCTCCTTCTAAGTCACTTTGGTTTTCCTCTAGCCGTTCTAAAAATCGTAAAAAGGCAAATAGCCCTCGAAAACTAGTATCTTCATACTGACGAGCCCGATCATGTAAAGCTCGTAAATTGGCCTGGCGTTGACTCCCCCCAGGCATAGCCCCTACGAAATCAAAATAACCGGTTTCCCGGTAGAGGGTCCAAACCAAATGTGCTAAATCATCCTGCCGGGCCAAAGTACGCCATCTTTCTAGTTGAGATAGAAATCTTTTCAATTTCTCACCTAGAGGCCCTACTTCTAAGGCTGTATTTATTACACCTCCATAAAAATCACCTTGAGGACTATTTAGACGAATTTGGGCTAGTTCTTCGCCACTTAGTCCTATAATAGGGGAACGTAATACTCCTGCTAGAGGTATATCCTGACGAGGATTATCAATTATCTTTAATAAGGAAAGCATTATCTGAATTTCCGTGGCCTTAAAGTAACCACTGCCCAATTCTGCATAAATTGGAATGCCCAAAAGACGAAACTGCTGCAAAAAGGTTTCCGCCGAACCTTTGGGTGAGCGTAAAAGTATAACAATATCAGAATAAGTGAGGGGACGATACTTATTTAGCTTCTTATCATAAATGGAAAGGCCGGCTTGAATTGCTTCTTTAATTCTTTGTCCCACAACTAAAGCTTCCCTTTCCCAAGGAGTCCAGTCTTCTTCTAGTTCCTCCGGCAATTCCTTTTCCAGAAGATGTAGTTCTATGGGTCCCTCTATACTGCTTTCTGTTTCATTAGGGTATTGTGCTCCACAAACTAATTTGGCTTCCTCATTATAGGAGATTTCCCCTATTTCCTTATTCATGATTTGTTCAAAAATATAGTTGACTCCATCAACTATTGTCTTACGACAACGAAAGTTTTTCGCTAAATCAATCCTTCTGTTTAAGGAGCTTTCCCGAGGAGAAAAACTTAAATACTTTTCTTGAAAAAGTTCAGGTTTAGCTAGGCGAAAACGGTAAATACTTTGCTTCACATCTCCCACCATAAAGTGGTTATAGCCATTTGTCACTAAACTTAGGATAGTTTCTTGAACTTCATTAATATCTTGATATTCATCGACCAGTACCTCTTGAAATTTACCTTTAAGCTTTAAGCTTAGTTCCGAGGGTATAAGATTAGTTGGAGTGGAATTTTCATGTAAAAGAAGCCTCAGACAATAGTGCTCCAAATCACTAAAATCAACCAAATTTCTTTTACCTTTAGCTTTTTGAAAATTTTGGTTAAACTTCTCCACTAATTGGGCAAGGATCTCCAAATGGGGTTTTATCTTCTCTAAATCAGCCTTCAACTCATCTGGTGTCCTTAGAAAGTATTTAGTTTGTAAACTTTTCACAATTTCCTTCCCTTTGTCCCGATAGCTTTTGACCTGTTCTAATAAACTTTCATCTACTGTGTCCCTTTTTACTCGTGGTAAACGATTGAAATCAGCCTGGGAAATCTCAGGATAAAGCTTTGTCCAAGAATTTTCGGCCAAAGTTAATAAATCATCCAGCATAGCTAAATCTTGAGCTAAAACATCTTGATAAGGGATAGGACCTTCTGGTTTACAAGAAAGTTGCCAAGCTTTAAACAAAACATCTCGAGCATCTTTTAACTCCATCCTAATACTGGGTAAAAGCCATTGAAACCAATCATAGTTAGTAAAGTTTTTAACCACCTGATTAAGCCAATAAGTAGGCCAAGGATTGCTTCGTGAAAAAAGATATAACTTAATAATAAGTTCCTGAATTAAATTGTCATCGTGCTCTCCCCCATAAGCATCAATAAGAGCACTGAAAGAATCACCATCTCGACATTGCTCATAATGCTCTTCTAATAAATCTTCAAGTACGTCTAAGCGTAAAAGCTCAGCCTCTGTTTCATCAGCAATCCGAAAATGAGGGTCAATATCTAAAAGATAAAAGTTTTCCTTAACGATTTCCAAACAAAAAGAATGTAAAGTAGTTATGGAGGCTTTGTTTATTAAGGTACTTTGTCGGTATAAATGCCGGGATAAAGGATTAGCTTTTAAAGCCTTGTTGATGGCTATACCTATTCTTTCTTTCATTTCATGAGCTGCCGCATTGGTGAAGGTAACTACTAAGAGATTGTCAATATCCATAGGGTTTTCTTCATCACAAATCATACTGATTATCCGCTCTACCAGAACAGCAGTTTTGCCTGATCCTGCAGCAGCAGCTACAAGAAGGTTGCCACCCCTACTATAAATAGCCTCTCTTTGCTCGTTAGTCCATTGAGTCACTTTGTTTCACCGTCCTTTCGGTAATTCGTCGATTCGTCAATATAATTAGTCTTTTCGTGAGCGAGTGGGCGCGAAAAACATTTATGAACCACTGGCCCTATGGGCACACCGGTGAACACGGTTTTCTTTACCGATGGTCGATAGACTATGGATATCATCCGTGTTTATTCAATGGATGGAGATGCTCGCCCACTTTTTCGGCTTCGCCGATGGTTTCCCAAATTTCTTCGTTTTCTATCTGTTTTATTGTGCGGTAACTGTTACCTTCCATTTGCGTATCAAAATGACAGACAGCTTGAAAAGAGCAATGCTGGCAGGCTTTGAGGTTTTTAAGTTGATAAGGGGAAATACTCACATCCCCGGCTAAAATTTGCTCCCCACTTTCCTTTAAAATCTTCCGGGTATGATTGCGTAGATATTCCATTTGTTCCAGAGTTGCTACCTTTGATTGTTTATAAAAGGCTGTACCTTCCTTATTCACACCTGCAGGGAGTATAGGTGACCACCCATCCTTTGTTTCCGCATCGGCTAAATTAAAAACATCGACATCAGCTAAAATCAGACCTTGCATTTTTAACTCTTTAAGGATAGTTGATTCAAGAACTTCATCACTTAAAGGTCCATTACTGGCAATTAAGGGGTCCTTAAGGTAAAAATAAAGGACTCCCGCTGGTATTGCTTCTTCACTATCAATTAATTCTTTCGCATAGGTCAAAACTATATCTAAATAGGCTAAAAGTTGCAGCTTAAAACCATAAAAGACCTCGAGGAGGCTAAGGCCTGCACTACCTGATTTATAATCTATAACTCGTAGAACGTACTTATCCCCTCTTAAAGCCGCATCCACTCGGTCAATGCGCCCTACAAGTTCCATTTCAGTTTTATCTTCTAAGACTAGTTTAAGTGCGGGAAGTTGTCCATCAGGTCCAAAAGCTATCTCCAATCCAACAGGACGAAATTTACCCCGGCGGGCATGTTCCATTAAGACCAAAGCCGCCCGTTGCACAGTCTTTTTAAATTTTTTCGTCAAATAACGATAACGAGCCGAACTTAATAAAATCTCACTTTGAATCTGAGGTATTAAGTCTTCCACAATTTCACTACTAATAGTTAAAACCTGTCCTTTATCGACTTTAGCCCAATCCAGATTTTTATCTTCTAATTTTCTTGCTAATTGTTCTAAAGCACCATGAAAAAACTGACCTAAATCAGGCTGAGTAAGTTTAAATACCTGACGTTCTTTTAGTCTTAAGCCATATGTGCCAAAATGAGAAAAAGGGCAGGCCTGAAATTTTTCCAAGCGTGAAACACTAACTCGAAAGGGGTTTGTAAAAAGTTTCCGAGCCAATAAGGGATCAATAGGTTCAACCTGGTTAGTATGAAATAATCCGTTTATGACTTTTAGGAGACTCCTTTTCTCAGTATGATTAGTCAGTAACCAGTGATATACGTCCCACCAGATAGGCTCAACAGCTTGACCTTCTTTTGCTTGTCTTAGTTTAGTCCCTAAAAATGCCAATGCTTTTGGAGGGAAGCTAATAAATTCTAAATCTCCCTCTATGTCCCCAGGAGGCTCAAGTCCCACAAAGTATTCTTTGACCATTGGAAAAAGTTCTTTCACTCTTCTAATGACCATTGATGGTCGTAAAGCTCGCCCTTCACTATCGGCTAAGGGATAACTCAGAACTAAGTATTTACCTGCCCGGGTTAAAGCCGTATAAATGAGAAATTCCTCATCATATATTTTTTCTTTAGTACTTGGAGCTAGCTCTAACCCCATTTCTCGTAAAAACTCCCGTTCCCAATCATTGAATAGACCTTCACTTATGGGTTTTTGGGGTATTACTCCATCACTAACCCCTAAGACAAAGGCTCCTTTGATGTTGGGGCTACGAGAACGTTCCAATGAACCTATAACAACCTGATCAAGTCCGGGAGGAATAAGGCCCAATCGCAAGGATTCTAATCCGGCATTTATTATTTTTATGAAGCTTTCTAGTTCAATTTCTTCTTCGCCCATTGTTTCCACAACTTGTTCCAATATATCCACTACACCATCCCAGATTTGGTTATGTTCCCGAGCGGTCTCCAATCTACCTTCTTGGTTGGCTTCGTCTACCCAAATTTCCAATTTTTCCGGAACACATAAATCTTGTAAAAGTTCAAATAAAGCTCGAACAATATCGGTGGATTTGCGAGCATTTATTACCTTTTTATAAAAAGGTTCCAAATCTTTAACGACCTTTTTACGAATCTTATTAATATCGACTAAACTTTTACCATACTGCCACGGTTTAGGGTCATACCACTTACGCCCTCTAATACCATAAGCTAAAACATAATTTTCCAAGATATCTACTTCTTCCCGACTTAGTGAGGCTAGGTCTGTTTTCAGATAACGAAAAACCGCCTGATATGACCATTCCTCAGTAACTATATCTAATGCCGAACGAACTAGCTCAATTAAAGGATGATGAAGAACAGTGCGCTTACGATCCAAGAAAAAAGGAATCTGATAATCGGAAAAAACCGTTTCAATTATTAAGTCATAATGGGCAAAATCTCTTAAAATGACTGCAATATCCTTATATCGATAATTTTCCTCTCGGCATAACCTTCTAATTTCCCGGGCAACTGCTTCTACTTCCGCCCGGTGATTTTGGCCACAAATAATTTTTAGTTCAGGTGTTTCACCTATAAAAGGTTCTTGTTCAATAGCAAAAAAAGACTTTTCCAGATAACTTAAAACTTTTGAATTGCGAAATCTATAAGGCGGGCTTTCATTTAAAATACGAGGTTTTTCAATTTTAACACCATTTTTCAAAGCTATCTGACTAATTTTGTGATATGTATTACGAGTCAAATTTAAAAATTCGCTTTCCTTGTCTAAGGTTAAAGTGATATTTACTCTTTGGCATGTTGTTAATAATCCACTTATGACCTCTAACTCTTGAGGGGTAAAACCAGTAAAACCATCAATCCAGATTTCAGCATCCTGTAGAAAAGAGGCCATGGAAAGTTTTTGAGCTAAAAGAGTTAAATAATCATCAGGATCTAAAAAACGGCCTGCCAGATATTCCTCTAAATCTTGATAAATAAGTTGTAAATCGGAAAGTTTAGAGGCAAGCAGGGAATCTTCTCCACCTTTTTCCAAGAGAATTTGGGCTATATCCTCTACCGAAATACAATAGAGCTTAAATTCAGAAATAGCTCCCGCCAAACTTTCTATGAAGCCCGGTTGACGACAGGCACCGGAAAAAATTTGTAGCTGGTCTTTACGCTTTTCAATAAAATGACGAATTACCATGGCCTTCCCTAAATCTCCTAAATGAACCCTAGCCCCTCCCCCTACTTCTTGTAAAACCCGCCATGCTAAACGACGAAAGCTTAATACCTGGGCATCAATTATTCCCCCCAGAGCAGGAGTAGTGCACAATTCCAATTCATTCTGAAAAGTTGCCTGCTCCGGTACTAAAAGAATTAAATTTTTATTGATAGCTGGATTTTGTAACTCTTGCCGAATAGCATTTAAGGAAAAATAGGATTTACCACTTCCGGCTCTACCCAAAATAAATTGTAAAGACATATTAATAAGCACCTCCAAAACTAGAGAGGACAGGGTCGTACCCTCACAATCTGCACAATGTAAACTATTCGCTTTTAGGAACATATGTTCCTGCAAATAATTTTATTCATTTTTGGCAAATATACCCAAACCAAAAAGACCTGCCATTTTTGGGCAGGTCTTTTATATATGTAACTTTACTAGGCATTTTCAATACTTTCGAAGCAGGGACAACACCATTGATCACAAAATGTAGGTTCCAATCTTTCTTTACAATACTCTACTTCTTTTACAAAATGTTTACAGTTACAACAAATGCATTCTTCATCAATTTTACATTTACAATTCCCCATTTAATATCCCCCTCTTAATATATTGCCAATCTTTGGTGTACTAATTATAATCTAAACATTTTTAAAAGTCAAACTATACTTGTTTGATATTTGAGACTTTTACATATGCATTTATTTAAAATTGATTACAACTAATCTCTTTGATCAATAGGTAAATTAGGTTGGGCGGCTGCCTCTGTAGCTAATTGATCACAGCGTTCATTCTCCGGATGACCGCTATGGCCCCGTACCCATTGAAATTTTACTTTATGAGATGCCATAGCTTTTAAAAGCCGCTGCCAAAGGTCAACGTTTTTAGCCATTATTCCTTTTTTGGGATCTCGCATCCACTGATTCTTTTGCCAACGGTCAATCCATTTTTCTTCAATAGCCTTAACTAAATATTGGGAATCAGAATAAAGTATCACATCACAAGGTTTTTTTAAAGCTTCCAACCCGATAATTGCCGCCAATATTTCCATACGATTATTAGTGGTATTGGCATAACCCCCCGACAATTCTTTCCTGTGGGTTTTGTTGTTACTATCTGTATATAAAAGAACTACACCATAACCTCCTGGACCGTCTGGATTACCTTTACAGGCCCCATCAGTATAGATATTTACTTTCTGCATTATTAGTGCCTCCACATCCCTTTCAAAATATGCTAAGCATATATATTTAACATTAAATATATATTTCCCTTTATATTGCAAAAAATTATTCATCTATTCGTCTATTAGTGGGCACGTGAGTACGAAAAACCTATTAATGCAATAAGAACAGTAATGTCGCTGATTATATATATCCGTGTTCATTTGTGTTTATCCACTGATTTAACTGTTAAACTCTTTCACTGTTTTACTTTTCCACAAAAAAAAACAGGGGGCTATCCTCTGTTTCAGAATGTAGACAAACTCCATATTTATCAACGTTACGCTGGCTCAGACAATTTTATTATGAATGAACTCAACGGCTTCAGGAATTAGCAAAACTCACCTTCGGTTCAAACAGTTGCTAATTCTGGTCTTCAGCCGTCTGCGTTATTTTTATCCAAACTCGCCAAATGCTTCACTTATGATAAAATTATATGGATTTTGTTTTGAATAACTTTGTCAACAGGCTGAAACAGGGGGCTATCCCCTGTTTTTACGGTCGCAATACCACTTTAATAGCTGTATCATCTTTATCGACTAAATCAAAAGCTTCTTTAATCTGTTCAAGCTTAAACTCATTAGTAATTAAGGACTTGATGTCAATAAGCCCTTGGACAACTGGTCTTAAAGAATCAAAAGCCCAGACAAAGCGCTCATATTTAGTATGATGGACTAAACAAGTATTAATAAATTCAATGCCGTCATCATGCCAGCGGCTAATATTTAAATTGACAGGATTAGTCACCCAACTATACCAGACAAATTTGCCGTTATGTTTGACAATTTCGGTAGCCTGATTAATAGATTGTTCACTACCGGCAGCTTCTACCACAACATCAGCACCCTTGCCATGAGTCAGATCTTTTACTACCTCAATTGGGTCAACTTGAGCCGCATTTATTACTAGGTCTGCTCCCAACTTTTTGGCTAAAGCCAATTTGCCATCTAGAACATCAACAACGATTACCTGTAAGGCACCTTTTTTCTTAGCTACTTGAGCGATGATTTGTCCAGCAAATCCTCCACCCATCACTACTACAGTATCACCCAACTGAACACCGGAATTTAAACCGGAGTACATAGCACAGCCAATGGGTTCACCAAGGCAGGCAATATCCAGATCCAAGCCTTCGGGAACAGGCTGTACTTCCCAAACATTTGCCTTAAAGTACTCTGCTAGGTTATTATTCCAGCCAAATGCCATTACCTGATCTCCAACCTTATATTCCCTAACCTTAGAACCTACTTCTACTACTGTACCGCCACTTTCATGTCCTAGATAAAAAGGAAACTTAGGATCTTGGCGAAATTCCGCAGTTTTGGGTGGTAAGAATCCCCGATAAAAGCTTTTGTCTGAACCACAGATTCCCATTAGATTGTTTTTAACAATTACTTCATCTTCTCCACATACTAAATCTTTATCAATAAGTCTAATATTATAAGGTCCTTCTAGTAAAGCTGCTTTTGTCTTAATCACACATTCTCCCCCTTAATTATCTTTTTTAACATAGTATCTTTTACTGGGTCTGCCCACAGTACCATAAACCAATTCTACTTCCACCTTACCCAATTCAACTAGATATTCCAAATAACGCCAGACTGTAATTTTTGACATTGCTAATTCCTGGGAAACTTGTTCACAAGAAAGGGGTTTGTCTTGTTTTAAAAGAAAAACTAAAATCTGATCCAAAGTCAAAGCATGTACACCTTTGGGCAATTGAGTAGTCATAGTTGTTATTTCTGCTTGGTCCTGAAGATTAACTTTATCTAAATCACTTTGTTTGATATCCTTATCTTTATCCAATAAAAACCGCAGCTTTAAGTAATTTTTTAAAGATTTTTCGAGACGTTCCAAATCAAATGGTTTTATTATGTAATCAATGGCACCATAACGCATACTTTGAGCAATAGTCTTACTATCTTTTGCCGCAGTTACTAGAATTACATCCGTAGGAATATCCATATGCCTAATTTTCTGGAGAAGATTTAATCCATTTCCATTTGACAAATAGATATCTAATAATACCAAATCAGGTTCCAACTCACTAATTTTTTTCAAGGCCATTTCTTCAGTGGAGGCAATATCAATAACTTGGAAAGGTTGAACCTTTTCTGTTAGTTTTTTATTAATACTGGCTACCATTGGGTCATCTTCCACAATGACAACATTAACCGGTTTCAAATATTTCAACCCCCTATTTGCTTTCAATGTGAAATGTTCTTTAATTTAGAATATCAGAAAAACTATGAATAAATCAATGTTTTCCACAAATTTCGAAAATAAATTAATTAAAGTTATGAAGTAAATGAAAATAATTAGCAAATGCAGAAAAATCCATGTTTTTTACTAAAGATTAGTTACTATTTTGATATAATACACTATGAAAGTCTTTAATCGTCTTTTGATGGGTGAGTGGGCCAGAAAAAACACGAGGAGGATTAAGCTATGGACGGATTTGTTAGTGGGAAAATTTTACATGTGGATTTAACAGAAGGAAAAATTACAGTCGAAAAAAAAGATGAATTGTTTTATAGAAAATATCTAGGTGGGAAAGGAATCGCCCTTTATTATCTTTTAAAAAAACTTAAATCAAATATTGATCCTTTAAGCCCTGATAATATTTTAGTAGTCGCCTTAAGCGTTCTCACCGGTGCTCCAGTAGGTACTGTGTGCCGTTATACAGTTGCGGCTAAATCTCCGTTAACCGGTGCATATGGTGAATCTGAAGCAGGTGGTTTTTTTGCTCCAGAACTAAAATTTGCAGGATTTGACGGGATTGTAATTAAAGGAAAGGCTGATCACCCTGTTTATCTTTCAATTATCAACGGTGAGGTTAAGCTTTGTGATGCCCGCCATATCTGGGGTAAGGTTACGGGAGATACTCAAGATATTATCCGGGAAGAACTGGGTATCACCAATGCACAAGTCTTAGCTATTGGACCCGCAGGTGAGAATCAAGTGCGCTATGCCTGCATCTTAAATGAATTAGGACATGCCAATGGTAGAACAGGTTTAGGGGCAGTAATGGGTTCGAAAAATTTAAAGGCCATAGTTGTCAAAGGAAATCAAAGGCCCCAGTTTTACAATAAAGAAAAAGTAAAAGAATTAGCTCAATATATGGCAAAGGAAGCCAAAACAAACCCACTTAGTAAATCCCTTTATGAACTGGGAACAGGAGGTAGTATCCCCGGAAAAAACACCTCTGGCATGCTTCCTACTAGTAATTTTAGTGAGGGTGAATTTGCAGGTTTTGAAAATATCTCCGGACTAACCATGAAAAACAAAATTCAAGTTGGTGTCAAAGGGTGTTGGGCCTGTCCTATCCGTTGTAAAAGAGTTGTCCAGGTGGATACACCCCTGGTAAAAGTAGAATCCCGTTATGGTGGGCCTGAATATGAAACATTGGCTTCCTTTGGCTCTTTACTCAGAAATGATGATTTAATAAGTATCGCTAAAGCCCATGAACTTTGTAATAAATACAGTCTGGATACCATTTCTACAGGTGTTTCTATAGCTTTTGTTATAGAGTGTTTTGAAAAAGGCTTTTTAACAAAAACTGATACTCAAGGGTTAGAATTAAAATATGGGGATTCTAATCTAATCCTAAAGCTAATCGAAATGATCGCTTATCGGGAAGGTATTGGCAATCTTTTAGCCGAAGGTGTGAGAAGAATTTCCGAAAAGCTAGGCTCTCAGACCGAAGATTTTGCCATGGAAGTTAAAGGCCAAGAAATTCCTATGCACGATATTCGCGGTCGAGTTTCTTTAGGTTATGCTTATGCCCTCTCCCCAATAGGTGCCGACCATTTAGTATCTGTACAAGATACATTAGTTCAAAATAAAGAAAGTGTCCCTTTTAAGAATATTACTTGTTTGGGAATTTTAGAGCCGTTAGCTACTATGGAATACGGCCCTCAAAAAGTTCGACAATTTTATTATTTAATGAATGTCTATAGCCTCTTAAATACTCTATGCATCTGTAATTTTGGGGTAGCCCCCCGAGGTATTATGCCTTTAGATAAATTAGTGGAACTGGTACATTCGGTAACGGGATGGAAGACCAGTCTCTGGGAACTTTTAAAATCAGGGGAAAGAACTCTCAACATGGCCAGGATGTTTAATGCTCGAGAAGGCCTAACTAAAAAAGATGATACCCTGCCGGAAAGATTCTTTCAAGAGATGGAAAACGGCAGGTTAAAGGGACTCAAAATGGATAAAGAAGCACTTCAAAAAGACATGGATTTATTATATGAAATGCTGGGCTGGGACGTAAGTACAGGCAACCCCAAACCTGCCAAACTATATGAATTAGGTTTAGATTGGATAGTAAAAGAGGTTTTTTAATGGTTACCATTCATTTTAAATCGGATATGTATATCTATGCACCCAATAAGAAAGAAATAAATATATTACCTATGACTACACCTAAACCTTTAAGAGAAATTTTAAAAGAAATGGGGTTATCTGGAGGAGAAATCGGATTTATCATTCAAAACGGAGAAATGCTAAATTTAAATAAGGATTTTGATACTTTAATATATGATCAAGATGTAATTGAACTTTACCCTTTTATCGGAGGAGGGTGACGGCCAAAAACGTTAGGTTCCGCTACGCTAGGCTAAGGTTTCGCTTCGCTAGGTTAAGATATTAATAGTCTAGATAATAAAGTCGCGATTTAGCCTTAGCCTTAACCTCAACCTAAAATAGCCGGGGGATAACCCGGCTATTTTATATACCCTAGCTTTTTCAATATTTTTTCATAAACACCGATTTCTTCTTGCAACGCCTTTTTAAATTCTTCGCTACCTAAAAATTCGGAACGCAAATCCCAAAATCTAAGACGTTCGGTTTCTTTATAACCTGGATCATCATATGCTTCATGAAAAGCATCTTCTAAGATTTTAACCCTATCAGCAGGTGTATCTGCTTTAAGCATTAGCCCCCGCCATATCCCAAGGGTTACATCCCAACCTTTTTCCACAGATGCGGGTAATTCGGGAAACTGTTCGATTCTTTTATCACTAAAGACTAGTAAAGGTGTAATCAACCCTTCTTTTATTTTTTCAACACTAGGGCCAAATTCCTCAACCATAACATCAATTTCACCTGTAAATAGGGCTTCATGCATTTCCCCAGCTTCTTCAAAAGGAATATAATTAAAATCTATACCTGCTGCTTCTTCAAATAAAGCAACTGCAACTTCATCAAAACCAGGCGCAGTAAAAGCAGAACCACTTCCACCCATCTTTAATTTGCCAGGATTTTCACGGGCATATTCCACCAATTCATCAATATTTTGAAACGGACTATCCTTACTGACCTGAACAGTATGAATATCCTGCTGTATTCTGGCTAAAGGAATAAATTCATCTAAAACATGTTGACTAATACCCAATAAAGAATTAATTGTATAAGTAGTAGTAAGCGCCCAAACAGTATAGCCGTCAGCAGGTTTTTGTAATAAATATTCACTAGCCAGTGTTTCGGAAACACCGGGAATATTTTTAATTATTACTGGTACATCAAACTTATCGGCTACCGGCGTGCTAATAGCCCGAGCAAAAATATCAGAGCCTCCTCCTTCTCCCCAACCAACCACAACCTCAATAGGCTGATTAGGAAATTGCTCCTTCAAATCTTCTTTATTACTCGTTCCTAGAGAAAGACATCCATTCAATAATAGAGTTAATGAAAGTAAAATTAATGTGAGTAAATATACCTTAAAGGATATTTTCACAAATTATGCCCTCCCTTGTTCGCTCCTTTGAACGCAACCGAATTTATTATAACATTAATGTTCAAGTATTAAAGAGTTTTTCCTATTTTTTATGGTTTATTTTTGCATTGTTTCATTTATTTCATAATGTGCGCATTGTTTTACTACTCAAATTTAGGTATTCTTATATTATACTTTGCTAAACATGAGGAGTTGACCCCGATTGCTTGCCAAATCGATGCCCCTTAGGACGAAAGCCTTCTTGGCTATTTCCTTTAGCGGCTTAATTACATTATTAGTAGCCCTTTCGATCTTCCTTTTCTCCCTGCAAAATAATATTGAAGAAGAAATTGAAATACAAGCCCTAAATATCACTTCCTTGACGGCAGCCCGAATTGATGCCAGACATGCTTATAGTTCACCTGACCCGCCTGGAGAGTTAAAAAGAATTGCCGATCAAGTAATACGTAAGACCAACTGTGCCTTTGTTGTTTTCATGGATATGCACGGCTACCGCTACACTCACCCGGACCCTAACTTAGTTGGAAAGAAATTTACCGGCGGTGATCAAGAGCGAGCCTTCCAAGGGGAAACCTATAGTTCAAAAGCAACAGGGGTATCCGGACCGTCAATTCGAGCCTTTGCACCTGTTTATGATTTTGATGAACAACAAGTAGGAGTAGTAGTAGTTGGCTTTTCCCAACCGGAAATTTCTTTATATATGTCCAAAGTCTACCATATTTTTTATAAGGCAATCCCCATAAGTATTATTGTAGTATTAATTCTATCTTTAATTTTATCCAGCCACATTAAAAATTTAATGTTCGGCCTAGAACCTATAGAGATTGCCACCCTTTTAAAAGAACGGGAAACTATGCTCCAATCGGTAAAAGAAGGTATAATAGCAATAGATAAAAACTATAAAATTACGGTTATCAACCAAACGGCCAAAAATCTTTTTCCCCCAGGGACAGAATTTATAGGTCTCCCTATAGAACAAGTTATTCCAACCACCAGGTTACCAGAAACTATTAGAACAGGACAGGCTGAATATAATGACTTACAAACCTTAAATGATAATACTATTCTAACCAACCGGATTCCCTTGGTAATCGGTAAAGAGATAGTTGGGGCTATCGCCACCTTCCGACCAATGACAGAACTAAACAGTCTCGTGGAAGAATTGACAGGTGTTAAAAAAATAGTATCTGCTCTAAGGGCCAGAACTCACGAATTTCAAAATAAATTGCATGTTATTTCGGGATTAATCCAATTAGAATCCTATGAAGAAGCTATAAAATATATCACAAAAATATCAAGCAAGGAACAGTCTTTTATTAGTTTCTTAACAGAACATATCAATAATACAACGATTCTCGCTTTGTTAATAGGAAAAGCTAGTGAAGCAGAAGAAAAGCAGATTAATTTTGAAGTCGATGATAATAGCAATTTATTTTATTTGCCCAAAAATTTTGATGAAGCATCTATAGTTGTAATTTTAGGTAACTTAATAGAAAATGCTTTTGATGCTTTAGAATCTCTTGACATTAGTCGTAAAAAAGTACTGGTTAGCATCCAGCAAGATGAAAAAAATATAATGTTCCAAGTTAGAGACTGGGGAATAGGTATCCCTCAGGAAATTAGAGAATCTATTTTCCAGGAAGGCTTTTCAACCAAAGGCCAAAAAGGTCGAGGATTAGGTTTGATGAATGTGAAAAAGTGGGTGGATGCTTATGGAGGGCATATAAATTTAGTTTCTAACCAAAATGGCACTATTTTTACAATTCTTCTACCCTCTGAGATAGCATGTGAAATAGTGACTAGTGACTAGAACTTTAGATCAATTTTTAGGGTCAGTTTATAGTCAGCTAGTTTCAATTGTAGAGGTGGACGACCCTGTCCGCCCGAATTTATAGAGAAGGCCCTGGATAGTTTTCCAAAATTGACAGGTAAGAACATATTTTATTCTTTTGAGTAGAATGTAAAAGCGTATAACAACTAATAAAAATTGAGGTGGAAAACGTGAGTACAGTATTAGTTATTGGTTTAGGTTTAGCTGCAGGCATCTTTAGTGCCCTCCTCGGAGTGGGGGGTGGGGTAATCTTAGTTCCCGGTATGGTTTTCCTTTTGGGTATCGAAATGCATAAGGCTATTGGTACCTCCTTGGCAATCATTCTACCTACTGCCTTAATGGGAGTCTATCGTCATAACCTCCACGGAAATATTGAATGGAAAAGTAGTTTGTTAATTATTTTGGGTTCCATTGTGGGGGCTTATGTGGGGGCTTGGCTTTCCAATTATTTATCTGCGGATACCCTTAGAAAAATCTTTGTGGTTTTTATGCTAGTTACTGCTTTTAAAATGTGGAGGGGATAAATATATAAAATTTATTTGGATAAACTATGAATAAATAAAGTTTTTAAGGGGGATATCATTGAATAAATTTGAAAGAGCCAAAATGGCTGGCGCAGTATCTGTACTAGTAGATGTAGAAAGAGATCCTATTCGTAAAACTCAACTAATAAATTTAATGAACACACTTCAATCGGATTCCCTACTAAGTATGGAAGAAAAAGTTCTAATTAATGAGATTGATATCTTTACTACCCCATATGTATAGAAGACCTGCCCCCTGGGCAGGTCTTCTATTTACTACAGTTGATTATTTGTTTTCGAACTCTGGGCAACAACCGGAACTACAATGAGTATCTTTATATTTTGCTAGACAAAAGTTTTTCATTTGTAGGTAGTATTTGCATGAACAACAAGTACAGTTTTTCATCTTAAATCCCCCTTTACTTACTTTATGTTTTCTTAATTTTATTATATTCAGGTAATTCTGAAATGTAAAATTATAACATTTTATAACCCTTATTTACATTGGTGTTATCTACCCTATTTATTTCCCTCAATTTTAAAAATAAATTCTAACTTATCTGTCATATAAAGGGATTCTTAGTTTCATATGGATTCTGCTTAAAAGTTCACTTTTTCCAAATTTCTCCTTTAAAAAACTCAACTTTTAGTATATTATTTTTATGATTAAATAAATTGGAGGTCTCGATATGAGTATGAGTAAAGTATGGTATACACCCCTTAAT
>JBMNUR010000009.1:0-29775 GCA_050946395.1 Peptococcales bacterium | reverse complement strand
TCCAAAGCGTGGTTAATTTTCTCCATAAGTTTTTCGTCCACACTACTTACCTTCTCTCTCAGACGTCGTTTGTCAATAGTTCTGACCTGTTCGGTCAAAACTACGGAATCCTTAGCTAAGCCAGCCTCTAGGGCCGTAATTTCGATATGTGTAGGTAACTTGGCTTTACTAATCTGACTGGTAATAGCTGCAACAATAGTAGTAGGACTATATTGATTGCCAATATCATTTTGAATTATAAGAACAGGGCGTACCCCGCCCTGTTCAGAACCCACTACAGGGCTTAATTCAGCAAAAAAAATATCCCCACGCTTAACATTAACCATATATTCTACACTCCAAGTGCCTTGTCAAATAAGGCCTGTACTTCATCCTCACAATTTAAACCCTCATAGGCTAAAGCCAAATTGATAGAAGCCATCTCTTGATAGCCGATACGCATTTGGTCTCTCAAGTATCTTCTTTTCCTTTCCTCTATATAAAGTTTCATAGCCTCTCTGATAAACTCACTGCGGTTTTTTTTCTCCAAAGCTACGATTCCATCAACCTCTTCTAATAGATTATCGGGTAATGAAATCATTATCCTTTTAAGATCAGACACTATTCTATCCCCCCAAGCATCAACGAAAAGAAAAGCTTAACCGTACATATAATATGCTATACCATTATATATATTATTTACGACAAATGTCAATGAAATACCTGCTATACTCTAACTTAATACCATGGTATTTTATGTCACCTTATTAAACATAAATACGAGGTACTCGATCAGATAGCATACAAATGATTTCGTAATTAACAGTGCCTATTTTTTCAGCTATCTCTTCTACACTAATATTATCATTTTTCCCATTACCGTATAAAATAAACACATCCCCAGGTTTTATTGTAGGATTGGAAGTTACATCAACCATGCATTGATCCATACAAATTCGCCCCACAATAGGGAATCTTTTTCCCTCATACATCGCTTCACCTTTACCTGTAAGAAGTCTAGTATATCCATCTGCATAACCCAAAGGTAAAGTAGCAATTATAGTTTCTCCGGGGGTGGTAAAAATACCGCCATAGCTTACCCTTGTCCCTTGGGGAAATTTTTCCAATCTAGATGCCCGAGCCTTTAGAGTCATAGCCGGTTTTAAATCTGCCTGGGTTAAATTAACCTCCGAAGAAGGCCAAAGACCATAAAGCATTATTCCCGGCCGGACCATATCCAAATGGGCTTCGGGTAAATCAATAATTGCTGCACTATTAGCAGCATGTTTAATAGGAATTCTCCTATTTGTTCTTTCTTCTACTTTTTTAACAAAGGATAAAAACCTTTCTAACTGCCAACGAGAATAGGTTTTATCTGATTCATCGGCAGTAGATAAATGAGTGAAAATCCCCTCTACTTCAAGACTTTCCAAGCTTAAAATCTCAGAGACTACTTTTAGATTTTCTTCGGAAGGAATTAAACCAAGTCTTGTCATTCCTGTATCAATCTTAATATGAATAGTAGCTTTTTTACCCATATATTTTGCTTCTTGATTGAGTTTTCTTGCTTCTTGGAGATTATAAATAGTTAAAACAATGTTATTTTCCAGGGCTTTTTCATAATCCTCTATCGGTGTCCAACCTAGAATCATTATGGGGCTTTTAACACCACCTTCTCTTAAGGTAAGAGCCTCTTTTAATAGACTTACTGCTAAACAATCTACGCCATTGTTTAACAAGTACTTACCTACTTCTAAGGCACCATGACCATAAGCATTGGCTTTAACAATAGCCATAATTTTTTTAGAACCCACCAGTCTTTTTACTTCAAAAAGATTATGTCGTATAGCCTCTAAATCAACTTCTGCCCAGACTGGTCTCATAAATAGTAAACTCCTTTTGTAGAATTTGAGGCAAAGCCATGATTACATCACTTGCTTTACTTGAAATCTCACCTTTTTCCTCAGCAACTCTTTCACCTGCTAGACCATGTAAATAAACACAAGTAGCAAGTGCTTTCCCAATATCCTTAATTTGACCCACTAAGGCCCCAATCATACCTGCTAAGACATCACCAGTTCCCGCCGTAGCCAGGGCAGGACTACCGGTAGTATTTAGATATAATTCTCCATCGGGTCCGGCAATTACTGTTCTATTCCCTTTTAAAACTACCCATATACCGTATTTTTCAGCTAAAAGTTGAGCACACTCTTGCCTGTTTTCCTGAATACTTGAGATAGGCCTATCTAAAAGGCGACCCATTTCTCCGGGGTGGGGAGTTAAAATAACCGGACCTCTTTTATTCATTAAAATATCTAAATCGTTGGCTAAAGCATTGAGACCATCAGCATCAATAACTAGAGGAACTTGCACTTCTTTAATAAGCCAAGTTAATAAAGGGAGCACCTCATTATTATTCCCCATACCTGGTCCAAAAACAATAGCGGATTTTCCAGGCAGATTTTCCACAATTTCCGGTATTGACATTAACCCCAAAGAACCTATAACATTTTCCGCCGCTGGTTTAGTAATTAGTTCTGGCATAGAACTGGCTAAAGATGACTGAATACAACGGGGAACAAGAGCTGTTACCAAACCCGCTCCCATATTAAAAGCTCCTCCTGCGGCAAGGTTAACCGCTCCCATCATACCTTGGGACCCGGCAATTATTAATAAATGGCCGAAATTACCCTTGTGACTATCGGGCTTTCGATAAGGAAGATTTCTGCTAACCATATCTTTCGTAATTAAAAATGTTTTTAAAGCCATCTTTTCAATTAAACTTTGAGGGATGCTAATATTGACTATTTGTAATTGGCCAGTATAATTACATCCCGGCTCAACTAGTAAACCAAGCTTGGGCATCTGAAAGGTGACTGTAAGGTCAGCCTGGATACAAGAACCGCTTACCCGGCCTGTATCTGCATCTAAACCTGAGGGGATATCTACAGAGACGGTAAAAGAACTGCTTTCATTAACAATTTCAACTACTTTTTGAGCCAGACCTTCGAGGGTACCACGAAAACCTGTTCCAAATAAAGCATCAACAACTAAATCAGTATAATGTAAAGAAAGCCTCAAAAGATGCAAACTGTTTTCATTTTCAATATTCTGCCACTTTATAGGTAAATTTTGGGCAATTCGATAGTTGACTAAAGAGGCCCCTTGATAATCCTTGGTCCCTAGAATAAAAATTTTTACGTCTGCCCCTAGGTTCACTAAATGCCTAGCTATGACTAATCCGTCACCACCATTATTTCCTCTACCGGCAATAACAATTACCTTTTTCCCCGTTAACTTGGAAAAACCTTTTTTTATTTCTTCTACTACTCGGAGGCCGGCATTTTCCATAAGAATTAATTCTGGTATATTCCACTCCTCTATAGCCCTTTTATCAATTAAGGCCATCTCCTTACCACTAACTACATACATAAATTATTTTTCCCCCTCCAAAACTACAGTAGCCACAGCATAGTCACGACAATGACTAAGACTTACAAAGATACGAGCCACACCCAATTCTTGTGCTTTTTCCAAAGCCTTTCCGTAAATATTTATCCCAGGTTTCCCCAAATTATCATTATACACTTCAATATCTTGCCACTTAAAGTTACGAAAACCTGTTCCTAAAGCTTTGGCTACAGCCTCTTTAGCGGCAAATCTCGCCGCCAAAGATGTATATATATTGCCGATAGCCTCACTGTAATCAATTTCTATCCGGGTAAAAACCCGTTCAACCATTTTCGGCCTATTTTCGATAGCCTTTTTAAGCCGGTCTATTTCTACAATATCCGTACCTATGCCGATAATCATTTATATCCCTCAATTCAAGAAGCAGTGGAACAGTGAAACAGTTTTTTCTCTTTTACTGTTTCACTTTTTCACTACTTATAAGTCTAGCTAACATTAGTTAAGCTCCTGCTTAATTACGTCGGCTATTTCCTGGGTTATTCTTTCTAATTCGCCAAGATCATTTCCTTCAGCCATAACCCGAATTAAAGATTCTGTTCCGGAAGGTCTGACTAAAATACGACCTCGTTTACCCAGAATTTCTTCCGCCTTTTTAATCGTGTTTTGGATGTTATTGTTGTTCTGCCAAGAACTCTTATCTTTGACTCGAATATTAATAAGGACTTGAGGTAGTTTTTCCATTTGATTGGCCAATATAGATAAGGGTTTTCCGGTTTTTTTCACGACCTCTAATAGTTTGAGAGCTGTTAGGATTCCATCACCAGTAGTATTATGGTTTAGGAAAATGATATGACCTGATTGTTCCCCACCTAAAATAGCTCCTGTTTCTTGCATTCTTTCTAGTACATATCTATCTCCAACTTTAGTTTCTTCGATTTCAATTCCATAATTTTCACAAGCCTGCTTAAATCCTAAATTACTCATAACTGTAACTACAACTTTATTTTCATTTAAGATCCCTTGTTTTTTTAATTCTAAAGCACAAATTAGCAATATCTGATCACCATCAACAACATTACCCAATTCATCAACTGCTAGCAACCGATCACTATCCCCGTCGTGAGCAAGACCTAAGTAAGCACCATGTTCAAGTACTGCCTTTTGTAAAGCATTCAAATGGGTGGAACCACAATTAGCATTAATATTGATGCCATTAGGCTGGTCAAACAGATTAATCACTTCCGCACCTAAGTCTCTTAATAAAGATGGTGTTATGTGGGAAGCAGCACCATTTGCACAATCTACTACCACTTTTATACCTTTTAGATCAGTATCAATAGCATTTTTTAAGAATTCCTTATATAACTTAGGACCATCATGGATGTACTCAACCTTACCAACTCCCGCACCTATGGGATAGGGTATTTGATCCATCCCATCGAAAACAAGTTCTTCTATTTCCTCTTCAATTTTATCCGACAATTTAAAACCTTCTTGGTTAAAAAATTTTATGCCATTATCACCCGCAGGGTTGTGGGATGCAGAGATTACAACACCCGCTATAGCTTCTAACTTACGAGTAAGAAAGGCAATACCTGGTGTA
Source organism: Peptococcales bacterium (assembly GCA_050946395.1). Taxonomy (GTDB): domain Bacteria; phylum Bacillota; class Peptococcia; order Peptococcales; family BICA1-8; genus JBMNUR01. Next base: position 24,782 of record JBMNUR010000009.1, on the reverse strand, counting down.
GGCATTACCCCTAATTTATAGACATTCACACCTGCAGAACAGATTCCGGCAGTTAAAGCATTTTCAAGCATATCTCCCGAAATCCGAGTATCTTTACCAATGACCATCGCCATATTTCTATTTTGGGATTTTAAAACATAAGCACCTGCTCTACCTAATTTATAAGCCAATTCTGGAGTTAACTCTAAATTAGCAACTCCTCTTACACCATCCGTACCAAAAATACGCAATATAATTCCTCCTTTTCTACTCTACAACTACTCCGAAAATCTCAACCCAAAAGCTATTTCAGATCCTCAACCTCAACCCTCTAGCTTCGTCTTTATTTTCCTCACCGGAGGAAGATGTTGCTGGTTTATCCTCTACCGGCTTAATCTCCACCTTCACTTTTTGAGGCTCAATTGCCAAAATCTGAACATCACCTGGTGCATCAATTTGAACTTCTAAATCATGTGTTCCAAAGTCTACACCAGCTACATCAACATAAGCTTTAAGATCATTAGCAGTTAATTTATTTATTACTTCCTTCTTGCCTTCTATTTTAACTTTTACTAATTCTAGCCCTAAAGCTACCTTTTGACTACTTTTACTATTATGAGTTTTTAAAGGAAGTTCAAAGGTCTTATGGACAGGGCTTTCTTCCACCTGAATGATTACTTTTACTTTTGTCCCATATAATAATGTAACCCCCGAAGGTATACTTAAATTCACTTCCCGAACTACATTTTCTTTTACGTCAGAAAGCATAATAGGTAATGTTTGCACCCGATCAATTGTATCTAATTTATTGAATTGACCTAAAATTTTCACGGTCTCAGGTTCTACCAAAATTCTGGCAATCTGATATCCAGGTGCAGGTTTACCCTCTAAAACCGGCTTAACGGGTACAGTTTTACTTGGTGTATCTTGAACAACGGGAATAAATACTTCCACAGTATTGGGAATAATATTTAGAGTATCGGCTCCATACCAATTACCCCATTTATCTTGAACTTTGATAGGTAAATTAAGAACTAAGTTAGACTGAGCGGAATTTAGATTGACATCAGCTCTAGCCTCTTCTAATGTATCCAAAATATTTTGCGGTCCCCTGATAACCACCTGGGAAGGCTTAATTGTGGCCTTAAAACTTGAATAACCGTGAGCTGTCTGTCCTAATAAGGCTACTTGTACAGGAATCTGTCTTTCAGCAATTTTATCCACATTAACTAAAACTTCTTTCGGGGAAATATCAACAATTTCCACGCCTAAAGCATTATTTATTTTCACGGGTAACGTTTGTTCACCCATCTTAACCTGTGATAAATCAACACTTGCTCCAAAGTCTTTTAAGCCTAAACTATTAATAAGTTTACTATCACCCCGGATTTTAACATTCACAGAATCACTTTTCGAAATAAGTGTCAAATCCTCCCGCAAATTTTCGTAATTTATATTTAGATTAAGAGTTTTTTCTAAAGGAGGATTTTGGTCCGCAGTCACATAAAGCCATAATAAAATTGCTAATAAAATTGCAATTACTTTATAAATAAGATTATTATTTGTAGTTTCTGCCATAATTACGACCTCCAGTTCCAGAAATGAGTAGTTTTCTGTTGAGGAGTTATTCTATTTAATAACAGTTCCTTTAATGTTGTTTCATCTAAATACCTAGTTAATTTACCATCCTCAGCAACAGAAATTACACCAGTCTCTTCCGAAACAAGAACTACTAACGCATCTGACACTTCAGTAATCCCAATAGCGGCTCGGTGTCTCGTACCCAACTCTTTACTAAGATTGGGGTTTTCCGATAAAGGAAGAAAACAACTAGCTGCAATCATTCTATTACCTCTAATTATTACTGCCCCATCATGAAGAGGGGTCTTAGGGACAAAAGTGTTTATTAATAATTCACTAGTAATAAGTCCATCAATTTTAATGCCTGTTTCAACAAATTCAGCCAAACCAGTCTGTCTTTCAATAATAATTAGAGCCCCTACTTTACGAAGTGACATTACTTTTACAGCCCGAACGATTTCACTTACCAGCTTTTCTACATCCTCTAAAACTAAATATTCTTCAGAGCGGGTAAAAATCTTGCCTCGGCCTAATTGTTCTAACGCCCTACGTAATTCCGGTTGGAAGACAACAGGTATAGCAATAAAAAATGCTGTTTGGGCTTTTTCCAAAAGCCAATTTATGGACTGTAAACCTAATATTTTATCAGAACTGACAATTGTAGCCAGCAAAAGAACAACTAAACCTTTGATTAATTGTACCGCCCGGGTCCCTTTTAAAATCATCATTAATTTATAAATAACAAAAGCAACTATAGCAATGTCCAAAAGGTTGATCGGGTTTAAAATTTTCAAAAATTGTTCTAACAAGGCGGCACCACCTTTCTGTTTATTTTAATTTATTTTCTTCGCTAAAACAGGGAAAAATCCCTGTTAGCTTTATAATAATAAAAAAATAATCTTTAACAAAGCCTATGGACTTGAAAAGTATTTCCTGGAAGTATCTTATATCTTACATTTATATCAGGCTGTGCTATAATATATTGAAGGATTGGTATATATATTCTGGAAAAGGGGGTAAGGTATAGTGAAAAGGTGGATGTTACCAATCACTATAGTATGTATTATATCCGGTTTACTACTTTCTTTACAATTTAAAGCACAAGCTTCCCTATCCCCAAGCCCTATTAGTGAAAGAAATAAGGCCTTAGTAGGTCTTATTAATAACTTAGAAGAAGAAATTTCTAGGTATCAGGAAAATTTGAATACTCTCCGAGAAGAATTAGATAAAATTAAAAATAGTAATGCTGGTGGACAAGAAGATATACAAAAACTGCAACAAAAAATACAGAAAGCAAAATTAAGTGCTGGCCTAGTACCGGTAAAAGGAAGAGGAGTTAAAGTAGTTGTTGATGATAATAAAGCCGGCCTTAACTCAGCACCAAATGATGACCCCAACCGCTATATCATTCATTATGAAAATATCCTTAATATTATTACTGAATTAAAGCTAGGTCGTGCGGAAGCTATTAGTATTAATGGTCAAAGGATAGTAACTCCATCGGAGATTAGATGTGTGGGGAATGTAATCCTTGTTAATACTACCAGACTTGCACCCCCATTTGAAATTTCCGCTATTGGAAATCCGGATATTTTAGAAGAAGTGCTACTTTTTGGTGAATATGATCTTCTAAAAAGTACTGGTTTTCCTGTTAACTATACAAAACATAACCGGGATAACCCACTAGAAATTCCGGCTTATTCTGGCACTTATCAATATAATTATATCAAGATTAGTGAGTAGGTGATTATTAATGTGGCTTCCCTTGTTAGGCCTATTTTTCGGGGCAATTATCGGTTCGGCTATTTCCTTTCAAATTCCCATTATTTATGCCAAATATATGTCGGTTGCGGTTTTAGCTTCCCTTGATTCAGTATTTGGTGGTATTAAAGGAGTTTTAGAAGAAACCTTTGATGGCACAGTCCTCTTAACAGGTTTTTTTTCAAACACTCTTTTGGCAGCTTTACTAGCCTATTTAGGTGATAGATTGGGTGTTGACTTATATATGGCCGCAGTTTTTGCTTTTGGTGTACGACTTTTTCAAAACTTGGCCACAATACGACACTATCTTTTATGCCGAGGTTTAAAAAATTACAAAGGTTGCCCGAGAAAGTAATTACTTTCCTCCAGACTCGTAAAACTTAACACCCATAAGGCAAGTGTCTAACGCATAAAATTATCCTCAAAGTAAATGTATGACCCTAAAGCTAATCCTGAGAGTATTAAAGGTTGGTGAAATAGTATGACAAAAAAAAACTGGCAAGTGCCTATTACTATAGTATTAGTTTTTCTAGGCATTTTATTGTCCGCCCAGTTCCAAACCCAATCTCGTGTCTTATCTGATTTGTCAATGCAGAAAACTGAAGATCTTATCACTATGGTTAGAAATTTGAGCGATAAAAGATTACAATTGGAAAATGAATTGAATGAAACACAAAGAAATTTACGAACCCTCAGAAGTTCAAATTCAGATGAACAAAACATCATCGAGAATTTACAAAATGAATTAGATAAACTAAATGTTATAAACGGCTTAAAAGATGTTCATGGTCCCGGTTTACAGGTGATTATTTATGAAGATTCTCCTATTCTCTATGTAGATATCATCAGTATCATTAATGAACTTTGGGCTGCTGGAGCAGAAGCGATAGCAGTTAATGATACAAGAATTGATGCTAGTACAATCTTTTTCTATACTGAAACAGAAAGTACTATGTACATTACTTTAAATCATAAACCTTTAAGTTACCCAATTACAATTAACGCTATTGGTAATCCCAATACTTTAGAAAAAGGTTTAACACTACCAGGTGGAATTATTGATAACCTGGCTCTCTTTAGAGCGTTTCCCTATTTAGAACAACAGGAAAACATAGTAATTCCTGCAATTGAAAATCCTCAAGTATTCATCGAAGCTGAGATAGCTAAAAAATCTAACCAATAAAAGTGCACCTCCAAATATTAGATTAGTGTCTAACATTTGGGGTGCACTTTAATTCACCTGCCTGTTTTTTCAATTCACAATCCGCATTTTTTTGGTAACCTGCCATTGGGCGGCATGGGGGACAAAAACTTTAGTATAAGGATCTTTACTAAGGCTACTAATTAATTTATAATACTCCCACTTCTCCTTTTCATCCCAATACTCCAATTCGCTGGAAATTTTACGAATATCTTCCTGTATATTCGCCAAATAATCTGTTAATATTTCTAAGGAATCATTATAACAAAAGAAGAAAGCATGGTTTTTATAAAGTAGTACCTCAAATTTATCCTCCCTTTCCCCTAGATGAAAAACCTGAATTTTTGAGTCTAAAACAAAGTGTTCTATTGCTTTGTTTTTTAAAAAGGTATACCAATGTTGGAAATCTATTAATTTAGTATAATACATCTTGCTTTTAGCGACTAGCATTGAACCTAAAGAAAAGTCAGGATCAGTTATAACCTGATACACATCTCGTACCTTACAGAAACCTTTAGCCCTTAAAAAAAATCCTATATTATTATTTTCTTTTTGAACCTGCTCGTGAAAATGATGGCAAACTTCGGTGATATTTTTTAAATTTGCACCAAAAATCACCAATTCCTTATTGGTTAAAATGAATTCACCATAAATATCTTTAGCAACATCAATACCTATATCTAATAAATTGCCCGCCTTAAACCACTTATAACAATATCCCTCGTTAAATTCCCCTGTTAAATGAATATCAGGCCAATTGTCAAAGATACATTTTATCTGATGATAATTATCTATTTTAAAAATAGCTGCATGGACCTGATAGTTTAGAGGGTTTAAAGTATCTTCATTATTAATCGGACTTAAACATTCAACTTTTACATCCAGTAAACGCCAACATCCATTTGTTTTTATAAGTTCAAAGCGGAAATCTATTTTTTCCAGTTCATCATTTTCATTACTAGCTACTAACTTATAGCTTCCCTTTGCACGATCCTGACCTGTTTCCCAATTTATAGGAATTGACTTTATAAAAATGTATTTTTCGAAGGGATTAAACCAATTAGTAATAAACTCTCCACGGCTACCAAATTTTTTTTGTAAAATAGATGCAGTCAAATCATAAACCAAGGCAGCATCCATATTTTTTAAAGCAAGAAAGTAGGCATTAATAACCCTTTCAGGATTTAATTCTTCTTGGGCTAAAACTAAAGGTTTAAATTCTATTTTATCAAGCTTTTGTGCATCTTCGGCTTCATCCATTCGGCCCAGGAAAAATTTTTTATACTGAGAAAAACCACTTGCTGGTTTTGTTTTAAAACGTTGATTTTGACCATAAGCATCTTCCAAAAGCCTTAGGCCAGATAAAAAATCTATAGGGACTAAGCCTTGTTTATTAATAACACTTAACAGATCTGCTTTATTTTTACTACAGTACTGAAAGTATTCTTTAATACCTAAATGATTAAAGAATAAGGAAAAATAATGGGCTTGATATTCTTCATCTAACTCCGTAATAAAAACTAAAACACATGCACCTGTAAGCCGGGTAGGTGAAACAAATGCTTGTACATTTTGAGAGTTAATTTCTTTAGGGATTAATGGTTTAATTTTATACCCTAAGTATTGATACTTACGTAAAGCTCGCAAAGCTATCTTTTGAATTTCACCCTCAGTTTCCCGTGCTAACAATTGAAAAAAGGCTATTAACCTGGAATTGTTTTTTTTTGCTAGATTTTCGATAATTTTTACTTGTACCCCAATAGGTAAGTTTTCGATAATATCAAGACATGTACTCTGTCCTCCATCTATCTCCGCTAATTGCATAAGCTCTTCAGCCAATTCACCATATAAATTTTGATTACCAAAACCTTTTTTTAGCACATCAGGGAACTTCCTTTCTCTATTTTTTTAACATAATACTATTTTTTCGCTCCCACGATGTTATTTCCTTTAGTTTTATTCCGTAGTTTTCCATCATGATTCGCCATCAACTTGCATTTTTTACCGTACATATATTTGATATAAACTATTAAGTGACCGCCTTCTATAGGGATTTAGATATTAAGCATGTTCGAATAATAGGAATAATCCCCCTCAAAGTGAATGATAAAACGACAATTACGACTTTTTTTACAAAGTTTTTTTAAATATATTTTTAAAATAAGCAGGTAATTTAACAAATATTCAGAATATATATATGACACCTAAATTTTAAAATCCCTTTAAGGAGGTTAATAACATGAAAAAATTGACCTTGAATTTTGAACCGGCATTTCCAAGGAGCGAAAACCAAATACTCGAGGTATTTGGTGATAACTACGATAAAATTGTAGTAAAGAAAGGGCTCTTAGCAGCTATCTTAGATAACCTCCCCTTTAGCATCCTAGTTTTAGATGATAAATCAAAAATAGTTTATCTTAATTCCAGCCTCTGCAACCTAACCGGCTATGAAACTAGTGAGTTACATAACCTTACTCTTAAAGAATTTGCAAAACTTGTGATTTGTGAGAATTCATATGATTTTACCCGTTACCCCAAAATATTAGCTGGTGAAATAATTCGAGACTATATCTATACTTTCCGACACAAAAATGGAAATCACATTTCCGTAAAATATAGTTCCTATCCCTTAAGAGTTGAATCCGATGCCCGACCTATTGGGTGTTTATGTGTTATCGAAGAAGTATAACAAAGGAGAATATGACAATTAGATTTTTAATTGTGGAAGTATTGTTCAACAAAGCATAAAATGTAGTACCAGATTCTTACCAAGCTTAATTGGGGTTGATCACAATGGAGGAATTAACGGTACTATTTATATTATCCTTACTTTTGGGCCTATGGATTGAAGCCACTTCTTTTTTTAAAAAACGGCTGTTTCATTCAATTATAAAGAGATCCTCTAGAAAAAATGAAAATGTTAAACCCTTTGGTAAAAGTTAGACGCACCGGAATCTCTTGGTGCGTCTGATTCTTTATCGGATAAATAGCCACAGATGTCACCGATTAATACAGATTTGAAATCGTCTATTCGTAGGCAAGTGGGCGCTATGAAAACATATGATAATCTAAATTTGCAGGAAAAAGGCACCTTTTCATAGAAATAGATAGAAGTTAATTTTTAAGGAAGCGCAATTCATTTCTCTACTATTGACTCCACTAGTCACTAGTCATTAACCAAGGTAGGTGTCAGTAAGTGTTTCATATCAACCAAACCATATATATAAAACCCCAATCCCCCATCTATAATAGCACCTACTCGGCTATCATTACTGATATTACTGACTCTACTTTTACCATAACAATGCCCTATGATAAAGGTAAAATGATTCTACTTAGTGTAGGAACTATGCTAAGAATTACAATACCTGACAAAGATATTTCTTTTATTAGCGAAATTGAAAAACGCAGTTTCATACCCCATCCTTCATTGGTCTTAACTTTACCACCCCAACTGGCTGATAAAAATACTCCTAAGAAAACTAAAGTTATTTCTATTACCAGTGGTAAAGGTGGAGTAGGTAAAACTAGTTTTACCATTAATCTTGGAATAGCACTCAGTCAGATGGGTTATAGTACTTTTATTATTGACGCCGACTTAGGAACTGCCAACATTGATGTTCTTCTCAATATCCATGCCAGATACAATTTAAATCACATTTTAAGCCGGGAAAAGGAAATACTAGATATAATTATGGAAGGCCCAGGAGGAATCCAACTTATCCCCGGTGGTTCTGGACTGCAAAATCTGGCGGATTTAGATGAATGGCAATTTAACCGGTTAATAAACTGTTTTCAAACCTTGGAAAAGTTCGCCGATATTATCTTAATTGATACAGGTGCAGGCCTATCGAAAAACGTTATTAACTTTCTTATGGCTAGTGATGAAATAATCGTTGTTACCACCCCGGAACCCCATGCTATAACAGACGCCTATGCAATTATTAAAGTGATGGACGAACGAAACCCTTCACTAAGGCCCAAGTTAATTATCAATCGGGTGGATAGTCCCGAGGAAGCCAAGCAACTTTCCGATAAAATGATCACAGTCACTGAACGGTTTCTTACCCTAAGATTAAATAATCTGGGGTATATATTAGAAGATACTAATGTTTTACGGGCCATAAAAAAGCTAAGGCCCTTTATTTTAGCAGAACCTGATAGTCCTGCATCTCAGTGTGTTAAAAATATTGCCCAAAAGCTGATGCGACCTGAGGAGACTCCTCAAGTTGAAATTAGGAAAAATTTCTTTCACCGGATAAAGGAGTTGTTTAATAAATGAGCCAACTAGAAAAATATATCGCAGAATACCCTTGGGCAAATGTTAAATTAAATTTATCCCCCATAGCTCGAGAAATATTAAAAGAAAGATATCTTTTAAAAGGCTCTTATCAAGAAATAATCGAAACACCCCTAGAAATGTACATTAGAGTAGCCAAACATATGGCCTTAGAGGAGAAATCCCCTAAGGAACAAATATTTTGGTTTAAAAAATTTATCCAAGGATTAGTGAACCAAGAATGGTGTGTTTCTAGCCCAGGACTTATGAATTCAGGCACCAAGCTTTCCCAGCTTAGTGCCTGTTTTATTCTGGAAATTGAAGACAATTTAGAAAATATTTTCACCACTTTAAAAAATGCCGCTCTTATATATAAATCAGGGGGTGGGGTGGGATTTTACTTCGGCAATCTTCGGGAACAGGATGCAATCATCAATAGTACTAAAGGAGTTTCAAGTGGCATTCCTTCTTGGCTTAAACTTTATGATACTGCTGTAAATTGTGTGGCTCAAGGTGGAAGAAGGCGGGGAGCAGCTCTCGGACTTTTACCTATTAACCATCCGGATATTGAATACTGGCTGGAGGCAAAGTCCGGGGAAAACCTTTTAACAAATTTCAATCTTTCCGTTTCCATTACTGATAAATTTATGCAAGCACTAGAAGAAGGTAAGGAAATTCCTTTAGTTAGTCCTCTAGGCTATGTGACGAAAAGTGTCTCTGCTCGTAAGCTATGGGATAAATTATGTTTCCATGCCTGGCATAAGGGTGAACCGGGTGTATTTTTTATTGACCGGATTAATCGAGAGCATGCTAACCCTCACCTAGGAAGGATTTACTGTAGTAATCCCTGTGCCGAGTTTGTCAATATTAATTATTCTTCTTGTAACTTGGCCTCCATCAATTTAGAAAAACACCTAATTTATCAAGGCAAAAAGACTTTTTTTGATTGGGATAAATTTAGGGAAACAATTATTACCGTCCAGCGTTTTCTCGATAATATGATTGATGCCAACCAACTCCCTTTAAAAGAATTAACTAAAACCACCCAGGCCATACGCCCCCAAGGTTTAGGCTTTATGGGCTTAGCAAGGGTCCTAAAAACTGTAAACCTTGGTTACCATAGTGAAGTTGCCCGGGAATGGGTAGAAAAAATGGCTAAGTTTCTACGTCAGACTGCGGAAGAAGCTTCATACAACCTAGCCCTTGAGCGGGATGTCTATCCCGCCTGGGAAGGCTCGCTGTGGCAAAAAGAAAATAAACCTATGCGTAATAGCTGTCTTTTAGCCATTGCCCCCACAGGTACTATTGCCACCTTATGCAATACCTCTTGGGGGCTAGAGCCAGAATTTGCTCCTATTTATATGCGGCAAATTTTAAATGGACAAACCTTTTTAGAAATTGATCCCCAACTTCTCAAAGTAATGAAACAATTAAAGATTGATAACCCACTAATGCGGGAAAAAATCCTAAAATCAGGTTCAATCCAGGAAATAGGAGAGTTTCCCCGGGAAATAAAAGAAATCTTTGTTTATGCCAAAGATATAAAGCCGACTGATCACATAAAAATGCAGGCCACCATTCAAAAATACGTTGATGGTGCCTGCAGTAAAACCGTAAATTTGCCATATAGTGCTAGTGTCCAAGACGTGGACCAAGCTTTTCAACTTGCCTATAAATTAGGGGTAAAAGGATGTACCGTCTACCGGGATAAAAGTAGAGATAGACAAGTTTTACATAATTGTAAAATAGATAATAGCTGTCCCGAATGTCAAATTTAACCCTTTTTAGGGCTTAATATATGCATACCCTTCATTTTGTTTTATAACAAGGTGGGTTATTCCGGCAGGTACAACCTCTACAAAATCCGGAAGGTTGGATTTATTGACAAAATTAGCTTGCAATGCATTGTTACAAGCAATAAATTTTACACCCCGGTTATATAATACTTCCATTTCAGGGATTAAGTCTTGTTCTACATAGCCTTTGACTGCATTAACATTTGCCACTACTTCAATTTGAGCAACATTTTCTCCGATATCCTTTAGGTAATTAACTACATTTTTTAGTGTTTTGGGCCAGTTTACGTTATCAGAAATGTGGAAAACAGTATTCAGATTAATCATAATATTAGCGTCACTCCTCTTAAAAGTTTCTTAATTGAGTTCACATTACCATATTCTTCTTGGCTAATCAAGTTAAGAGATTACACGCCAAACCGGTTTCGGTAGCCACATTTCTGACATAGCTCTTCTACAACATTTCGCCGAGAGAAACCTTGATAAAGGTTTTTCGCCCTTTCACTTTCGATTATCTCTGAAAATGAAGTATTATTTATATTACCTAAATTGATTACCCCTTCCCCGTCAAGGCAGCAAGGTACTACAGTACCATCCACTAATATAGCTACTTGATTTCTAAGTCCATGACAAAAACCCTGATTACTAAAAACTTTCTCCTTTAAGCCTGGCCATTGAAAGCGGCGATCTTGATTTAAATATACCCGATGGGCAATTTTAAGGCCACTATTCTGGATACCCTGTTCGTATATTTCAAAAGGCAATTGAAATTCTTCTTGGATTTTGGTAAATATCTCTGAATTTACTTGTTTCTCTTGATTTATAGTACTTTCTTCCAGATTCCATAATCTTAAGGAAATAATAATATTAGTTTCCCGGGTGGCTATCTTGATAAATGAAAAAATGTCCCTCAAATATTCATCCATTTTCATTCCGATATTTCCCTCCAAACTATGGAGGGAAATATTAACTTGCCTAAGAGCCGACTTGCTCATAATTTTATCCCTGGTCTTATGAATTAAGGTGCCATTTGTGGTGAGGTTAACCTGTAGACCATACTCACTACTTAAGTCTAGAAATTTGTCTATTTTGGGATGAAGCAGAGGCTCGCCTTTGACATGAAAGTAGATTAAGTCAGTATACGGTTTTATTGTTTGCAATATCCAGGAAAACATTTCCAGTTCCATAAACTCAGGTTTTCTTAAGGTTGGTGGGCAGAAGCTGCAAGCTAAATTGCAAACATTAGTAATTTCTATATAAACTTTCTTAAATCTTTTCACTTTTTTACTCCAATCTAAGCAATTTCATGGCTATCCGCACCAAGCTAAGCAAAATGTTCCTTGTCATTACGAGCATTAGTGAAGCAATCCCGCCCTTACGCGATTATCCCCACAACCGGGATCGCCAGGTCGCTATCGCTCCTCACGATGACAAAAAAAGAACTTCTTTCATGGCAATACTTTAGAATGATTATACCACATTGAAAAAACCAATACTTGATTTAATAACCTTAATTGTGGGGGCTCATAACTATAATCTCATATTTTACTTTCCTATAAGCTTAAAGGACTCAATAAAGGTTCTAAAATCTTCTTCTAATACCGGGAAATCCTTTGATAAGCCACCACAGGTTAGGGTGTAGGCATATTTATCATGGAAAATGTAGGTAATCCATCCCTTCATTTCAAAATTCATAATTTGATGAGTATATACCAGAAAATGCTTATTTGAGTCAGATATACCAATTTCCGATACATCATGAAAAACTACATTATTAAACGATTCAAAAAATCTTTCTTTGACAAATTCCAAAAACTTTTCAGGACTTTCGGCCTCAGGTGGCATTCGATCACGTGTAACCATTACTGTATTACCTTCCTTTTTGTAATACACTAGAGCAGTTCGGATTTCATCCGACTTTTCCCAGCCATCTATGGTAGCCAAGGAAACTGTCATTTCTTGTTGTACCTCAAGTTTTGGTATCTCCGCTGCACTTTTATTTTCTACCGCCGCATTTTCTTCAGATGCTTTTGGTTCCTCTTTAACAGATGCTTCATTACCGCCACAGCCTGTTACTATAGCTGCCATCATAAGTAACAATGTAAGAAAAAATAGACATCTTTTCACTTAGCTATACCTCCATAATTTTATTTTTTTAAAAAAAAGATAGGGACACCTCTTTTACAGAAGCATAACCAAAAAGTGATGTCCCCCCAGTCCTTCTTAATCTTAACCTAGCAGAAGGGATCATTAATAATTACTACTTCGCCTTTTTGGCTGCTGTGAAATATACCGCCATGCCGTCTTTAAATCCCGTTTCAAAGTTGAGAAGGTTTTGCTTTAATCTGGCTTCGAAGGCATCAGCAAGGCTTAGCTTAAATTCTACGTTTATAGGGCTACTGCCAAGTTCTGGACTCCAATTAATTTGTTTTTTGGCAACCATATCAGTATACTTTAAAAGTTCGCCTATAGCTTTCCCTACTTCGGCTGCTACTGCCATAGCCTCTTTAAGGATTTTGTCGTAATCACCATGTTTTAAAGAAGCACCGGCCACAGACCAAATAGATACATCCACACCTGCAAAGGCACCTATTAGATATCTCATGCCATCTTCCCCGATGCCGTTTAGAAGATCTGATTCCCTTGTTAATAGATAATCAACAAAAGCACCATGTTCACCCGTATCCAAAACTGAAATTGCTTCATATGTTTCAGGGTCGATTTCCAACCAGGCCCAACGTTTTTCTCCATCGAAATCCGTCGGCTTATCAGGAGTAAAAATTGCTTTTTTGCTGTTTGCTACTCTATCAATAAGACGCTCCGGGTAATTACCGGACTTTGCCATTTCCTCTGCAATTGCTCTACGGGATTCGGAACCCTCGTAATCAGGGGGGATTACCAATATTGCAGTGCCCTTGGGGGCATTAGCCCATAAATCTATAAAGTTAGTAGTATCCTTCCCTGTCAATGCCTTGCCTTCCAGAGAGGAAGCAAACATACCGGCGCTAATGTTATAGGCTATTTGGGTATTTTTATCGCCGTTTTGACATTGGTTGGTTGCTTGCAATAAATCTATTGTGGTTCGCATTTTATTACTTTTGGTATCCATCCGGGAAGTCAAAACAATTAACCGTTCTTTATCAGTTCTACCTAGGGTCAGTTTCAAATCCTCACTAATTTCCTCATCAAAAATAGTCTGGTTGGTTATAAAGCGATTAATAATATTACGACTATACCATTTGAGGGCAGAGATAGAGTTGGGATTTTCCGCTGCTTTATATTCTTTATTAGTAGCCTCTTCCAAGACTTTAGCGGAGGCTTTCGGTAAGTCCGGCAAATTAATTGCCAAAGTATGGTAGAGTTTATCAGGAGTTTCACCCTCAGCTAGTGTACTTTCATGGGTATAGGTACCACTAGGTAACCCCACTTCAATTCTGACGCCTAATATCTTATTTTGACCACTATCGATGGCAACCGTGCCACCTGTTAGCCCTTCCGAGGTGCTAATGGCCGCCATGTATTGTACCCCCTGGCCGGTTCCTGCTTTAGGATAAGCTATCTCGATAGCATCCTGGCTTAAAGTAGCTAAAGGTAATTCCTTGACAAGCATTTCCACATAGTCAGTGGACTTGGCATCACCGTCGCCACCGCCTAAAACATCAGCTATATCTGACATAGTGCCGGCAGCCGATCCTCCGCTACCTTCTACTTTCATAGATACTCTTATGGTAGTAGGTTTTGAACCTAAACTAGCGTAAAACTGACTTGAAGGGAAGTATACCAAACCCTCCAGTTCTTTAATATCCTGCATAAAGGGAATAACAAACAGCTTTTCATTTCCCTTTTCATCAAGGTAAGAAACTCCTGGTATAGCATCTTTGGGAATGACTTCAACCTTACTTAACTCCAAAAGTCTAGCTCTGCCATTATCCGTAACAGCTATCTCTCTCAATTTCGGCTTACATCCACATTTGGCCAACAGTTTCATAGCAAGATTGGCTAAATCCCACTCTGTTCCCCATCCTTGGGTAAGGACAGCTTCCGGAGAATACTGATAGTTCCAGCTGTTATTTGTCCCACCTGAAACCCATTTCAGAGCTGTCATTGTTTTGGTAAAATCAGCTAGGTTTTTTACTGAATTTATCTTTTGGATACCACTAGTCACAATACTTGGCATAGGAATATTGTTTTTACCGTCACTTTCACCCAAGTTGACAGTTTTAAGGTAGCCTATGTTTCCCATTGCCCCTTTAACTGAGTTATATCGTTCTATTTCTCCACGTACCATTTGAGCTAGCTTTGTTTCAAATTCTTTGTCGACTAAGTTTATCTCCGTTTTATTTACTAAAAGCTCCGGACTTTGATAAGGTTCCTTGATAAGAGGAATGTCTAAATCCTCAAAGTATGGTGATTTTAGTGACCATTTATAACCATCATCCGTTAGTGAAAAGAGGACTATTCCTCTCCGTTCTGCACCATCAAAAACTGGCCAATCTTGATCGATTCCATATAACATTCCGTAAGTTTTATAGTTAGGCGCTAATATTCCCTCTGACATGCCACCCGAAGCAAAATCCCCCAGATTCACTCTTCCTGATTTTACAGCTGTTGTTTTGCCTTGAAATTCTTCCTTATAATCCTGGCGTACCAATTGGAAGCAATCTTCAGGAACTAAGGTGCCAAAACCGTCTTTTATATCGGTAAAGGTGACATCTGCCACAACCCAATAATCGTTAAAATCTTCCAAAGAATCACCAAGAGTGGTAAGCTGGTTTACCCGCACCTCTAGACCTTTCATGGAAGCAGTACCTTTAATTATATTAGTCCCATAAGAGTTACCCTTGACCACAGGGACTTGAAGGCTGCCGCTTGCAAGGTCACCCCATACATCTGCTTGAGCACTAATGAGACCATTAGCCACCGGATATGCTAGACGAACCTTATTAGCTGAACCGGGCGCTAGCATCGTTGGGGCCATAAAGCCAAAGGGTAACGCATGAGTAACGTCGCTCATCTTGGTTAAAAGGGGACCTGAACTTGTATTAACTCTTAGCCATAATCTTTCCATGGGATTAATATCCAAAAGGGCCTGAACTTTAGAATTGAATTCTGCCTCCACAATCCGAAAAGAGGTGTTTTTCTCAGCCGGATAAATATCTACTTTATCTAAAACACTAGAACCAGTTACTGTCATAGAAAAGGCGTCACTGATTTTGACAGGCTCGGCTGTAGGTAATTTGTCGATCTCTAATAACTGTTTATCCATTTTCCCCATTAGAGGAATATTGATATGACCATAGGCGGTATCATATAAATGTAAAGAAGTTTGTTCTATCGGCACATTGGGGACGAGAAATACCAACATTCCCTTCAGGTTTTCCTTGGGAGATACATTGACTTCAGGATTGCCCGGCGGTGATAAGGGCAATTGAGTAAGCCAAGTCGCATTTGATGCCGGGAAACTTCCCTCATTATTAATATTTACATAAAAATGGTTATGAAAACTTGGTATCTGATAGGGAATTTTTTCCGAAGTAACATTTTTTATCTCCAGCTCCAAGGCTAGAAACTGTTTACTCTCCGGGGGCTCAAGTCCCTTAAATTTACTGAAATAATAAGCTTCTTTGACTGCCAGTTCTGCTGCTTTATTACTTTCCTTGGCGGTAAACGAAATCCGCTTAGTAAGGATCGTATCTACTCCAGGCACACCAGTACCTGTTACCAAGGCAGCCACATCTTGGCCATAACGCTTCATTGGTAAACCAGTAGCAAGTTGGAAAATATCAGGTTCGATAACAGCCCCGGATTTGGGTGGTTTGGTAAAGGCTACTGAAGTATTGGCAGCATAACTTAAAACTTCACCTTTGGTGTTCTTATCGTTAATGGTAACCGAAAGGGGTATCGTTTCCTGTGTAGAAGCTTCCTTTTTAATGAAAGCCAGGATTTCCTCTAGGGTAGACTGTAATCCTAATGCATCCTCACTTACTACATAGCGCCCACCGGAAAGCTCCGCAGCTTTTATAAAAACTTCCTTTTTATCCTCTACACCCATTCCAGCCCATAAGACATTGATATTATCCTTTTTAATTTCAGCCAAAAGTTTTTCAAAGGCTTGTTGCTGTTCCTCATCAACCTCCAAAGCGGCGTCTGTCAGAAAAACCATGACCTTTTTATTGGTGGCAACTGATTTAAGGTTCTCATAACCAATTCTAATAGCATCTAAAATGGGTGTTCCACCAGATGGATTCAATTCCCCTAACCCCTGCAACAGTCTCATCTTATCTCCAGTAGTTACTTGTTGCTGCCGAATAATGGGGCCACCAAGGGCACCCGTCTGAAAGCTAGTCATTTGCATCAGGCAATCTTCGGGAAGCTTTAAGATAAAATCATGGAAAAGGGCCTTGGTTTTATCCATACGAAAGCCACAGCCTTCCTCTTCAGAAGGATCCGTATCCATTGAACCCGAAGCGTCCAAGACTATAGATATGACAGGTGTATTGGCAAGACTCGCTTCTTTGGGTCGCTCATAGGTCATAATAAACGAATTTCCAAATTTACTTCCGATAGCCGTAAAAACATTGGCCAAAGCCTTTTCATCCTTGGCACTATAATATTCTCCACCGGAGGCTATGGAAAATTCCCTTAAAGCCTTTTCATCAGGCTTATCTCCAAATCCGATAGTATATACAGGAATTTTTGCCTCTTGAATTGCTTCTACCACTTCTTCTTTGGTACTGCTACTACCTGCTCCCTGACCATCGATACTTGAATCCGCACCATCGGCAAAGACTACTAAAGCTGGGCGTGTTTTCCCCCGAAGTAACTCAAGACCTTCAAGAGTGGCATCAAAAAGCATAGTAGAACCTGAAGCTGTAATGGAAGAAAGACTTTTACTAACCGTTTCCTTATTTTCACCTTTTAAAACTCGTATCTGGGAATCAAAATCAATTACTTTAATAAAGGTTTTGTCGGGAAGCCCTTTTATAAACTCCCGAGCTGCACTAATTGTAGCCGGCATCTGTTTTCCCATGGAACCGGAGGAATCCAAGACAAGGACTACACTTGGAGGTGCTATCTGACGAGTAATGTCGGTGATTTTTACTTCCTTACCACCTTCAAAGATTACGGTATTCTCCTTGGTTGGAAAAATATCCCGATTTTGCGGGTCATGAACCAACATAGAAATGGAAGCCGTGCTACCCATATCCTTTGCTTCCATAAATTCTATTCCTCCGGTATAGTTTTCCGGTTCAGCAAAAATACTGCTTAAGTTACCATAGGCGCTTTTTAATGAATTGGGGAATGTCAGTACTGTTGTTTCACCGGTATTTACCGGAACCATCCTGACTTTACTATCGTCCAGGCCTACCCCCTCTGCTAAAAGAACCACATTCCAAAGACCAGCAGGAAGCCAGAAAAGAGTGTCACCCTCGGGAGTAATATCACCCCTTAGGGAATAACCATCGATATATTCAATATCCACATTTTGAGGAGGCTCGACAACTACATCCCCGAAAGGAACACCGCAGACCTTGAGGGCCCCTAATTCATCCCCTAACTTAACCTCGGGAATTTCTTTAAGCTCTTCTAATAAAACGGAAAACTCGCTGGGGGCTTCTTCCCAGGTAAAATTCCATTTCAAAGTGTCCTGGCCTTGGGGTAGGTCGTCAAGAACGAAGGTATTCGTTTTTTGAGTTGAAAGCTCCTTTCTGTAGTCAACTCTTCGTTTGACTATTCCCGTAGAATATTCAGAGGTAATTTGTAAATTGAGAGCACCATCCGGGATTTTAATAGTAGCGGTCTGAAAACGTTTACCCTCGCTACTAGTAACAAAAGAGATATTTTCAGCCTCATCACCTAAGCTGGCCAGATTAAATTTTACTTCTTTACCCATTGGAATATGCAGTTCTTTAATCACATAGAGAGTATATCCTGTGTCTGATTGGAAAGCGTCCCCCCACCATAGGCTATTCTCATCTTTTTTAAAGCTAAAGGTTAGTCGATCCCCATATTGGTTGGCAAAAATATTTGCACCAATTCCTTGGGCGTATTCTTTGAGAAAAGTTAGTGGGATACCCGAGGGATCTTCAACTTCAAGGGTCCACATTTCACCATCCATTGTTTTAGTAACCTCAGCAAAATTTTCGATATATTTTACATGGTGACTCGTCCCGAATTCATGGCCTGTTGAACTATATAGATCCTGAGAGCCCAAAGGGTTAATTTCCGGAATGGGTATATCCCAAGTACCTATGGGGCCAGTTTTAGGACCTTGGGGCCTTGGGCCAGTAGTATTCTTAGTTTTTCCCCTGCCACATCCTGCCATGCCTAAAATTAGCGTTAAAATTATCAATATTGAGACGACTTTTTTCATTTTTTTTGATACTCCTTTCAGTCCGGAGTTTATCATCTTAAAGCTAGATACTTTAACTACGGGTGCCTAAACGGCACATCAGGTTGTCTTCTATTCTTCTATTCGTTAGTTTTATTTCAAGAGAGAACTTATGCGCCACTACGTGTCATTGCAATGGAAAACGTCGCTATTCTCTCCTCGCGAGGAGCATAGCGACGTGGCAATCCCGGTTGTGGAAAGAATGGTGTAAAGGCGGGATTGCCACGCCCTAAAGGGCTCACAATGACAAGGTGGCTTTTGTTTATCATTGTGCCAATTCTCCGAAAGTAACAAACATGTCATCTTGATCTACTTTCCCTTATCTTACTTTTCCATTTCTTCCGCATCTTTTGTATTTTTAATTTCTTCAATTTTAAGTTTTAATTCAGTAATAGTCTGTTGAGCACTTATAACTTTTGCACAAAGTTCATTAACCGGACTTTCGGGATTTGCTTTATCTAGTTCAAATATTTTTTCCCCAATTTCCTTATACAGCTTTTCTATTTGCTTTTCCTGATCCGAGATTTTGGAATTGAGTTTTGTGATTTCTGCAAGATCTTTAGCTTTTGTTGCTGTAGCACCTGCAGCCGAACCGATTTTCTTGCCTATATCCTTAAAAAAAGCCATACCATTCACATCCTATTATTTAATCTATCCATTTGTTTTTGAGCCACCGATAGTAAGAATTTCATTTTCAACCTCATAGGTTAGCTGAACAGCAAAGTCCTTACCATTTTCACCAAAAAAAGTAATTGCATCATCCGAGTTCATTTCAAAAACATTTTCGGTGAAATCCTTTTTAATTTTTTCATAATAACTTTCAAAATCCTTTTTCTTTACCTCTTCTACCATAATAAGTGCAGAGCTGTC
The DNA here is from genome assembly GCA_050946395.1 of Peptococcales bacterium. Classification (GTDB taxonomy): domain Bacteria; phylum Bacillota; class Peptococcia; order Peptococcales; family BICA1-8; genus JBMNUR01. The sequence continues at coordinate 4,923 of JBMNUR010000009.1, read as the reverse complement.
GGCATTTTGTATGACGCCAGAGATTTTGCCAGCCTTAAATTCCGGGATGTAGTCGGAAATTCCATTTTTAGGCCATTCTGTACCACCAAAGGTAGCCTCACCGCCATCCTTATCCTTAACGGTAATTTTTCCGCCATCAATATCGATCTTTGTATCCCCGTCCCCTACTACAGTTTCTAATGTTTTTTCCACAATTTTTTCACTAACTTTACTTTCGATTTTTTCCTTGACTCCACACCCTGCTAATGAGAGAACTAAGAAAAATACGATAAAAATAATTAACATTTTTCTCATAATCACTACCATCCCTTTCCATATCCTTAAAGCAATAAATAGATAAACACTATTTTAATAAAGTATATTTTCCAAATATCGGTAAGCGTTTTGCTTTACCGGTAAACCCGTTAATTAGACCCATAATACCAAAGGCAAAAATAGCTAGGCCGTAGACCGGCATTAAAACCCAACCAACTATAGGGATCATCCCTAATAAGATATTCCCCACAATAGCTACAATCCATAATAAAAGGGCTTGATTAGCATGAAACTTTGCATACTTTGAATCGGGACAAGCAATTAAAGGTAAGAAAAAGATTAAATAAGCGAGACCTGCCATAGTTTTGTTTTTCTCAATATCCGCACTGTCAAATACATCTTCTTCCACTAAACCTTGACTGGACTCCGGTTCTTGATTTTGTAATCCTTTGTTTAATTCTGTCATTTTAAATATCCTCCATTCGTTTATTTATTTAATCTTAAGTCTGACAATTAATTTGGGTTACGATTTTGTGTCTGACAATAATCTTTTTGAGCACTGGACACTGGGCATTGAACACAATTCTTACTGGTCACCTTATACATTCCCGGCATTTCCCTTCCTCTTCGGAAAAATCATCGTCACAAACCCATTTTTTACAGTCTGTACAACGGTTAAAATAAAACATACCTTCTCGATTTGCCCTTTCAAAAGCATCTTTGTGCTCACTTTTCCACAGTGAGGATTTTACTCCGAAAAGCCTTTCCCAAAAGGTTTTTCCTTTTCCTTGACTAAATGATATTGGCACGCTTTGCCATTGTTTTCCACAAATGTCACAATAAAATGTAAACCTAAATTTCTCCTTCGTTGACTCATCAGTATACTTTTTTGTAAATGATTGAAGCATAAATTATCAGCTCCTATCTTACTACATCTTTTTTTTTAGATTATATAAGCCCCCTTTCCTAATCCGACTCCAACTGGAAATTATTTCGGATAAATATTAATCAATACAAAAGAACTATCGCCGTTATCGGTAATCTGGATTTCTACACTGTGATTACTTTTAACAGCCCCGGCATAAAACTCAAAATCATCCTCAGTAATATTACTATCCGACATTTTATTTACAATCTTTTTATAAAACTCAGTTACATCTTTAAAAGATTTATTCACTGAAAAAGTAATAGAATACTCTGTACCGTTTCCTTCTTCTTCACTACTTTGGTCAATTATCTCCGCACCATCAATAATGGGTACGATATCCGTAGGAAACTCTTGGGTCATTTCAGTTTTTTCCTCTTTCTCAGTAAAATCACCGTTAACGTCATTTCCTCCCGGTGCTTGAAGATTATGAATCGAAATCCTCACATAGGTACTCGTACCCGTCGTATCTAAAAGAATTTGTATCCCTTTTCCATCTGCTTCTAAATTTATTTCAAGATTATTATCCGCTATAATGACAGCATCCCCATATTTTTGAAAGTGAGATGTATAGAACTCCATTACCTGCTCCCCGGAAGAAGGAGTACCATACGATATATTAAAATTACCATCAGTATTAATCCCCGAACCTGAAGTAGCGTCATCCATAATGGGAACAAAATCTATGGGATAACCTTCCGGAAGATTTACACGTTGATTCGTTTTCTGCTCCACTTTTGTCTCCACATCTTTTTCATTATCCTCACCTGCAGTCTCTTCTTTTTCAACTACTGAATCTGCCTGAGTGCTTGCCCCCTTATCATTAGATTTGTTGTCTTCCAGTTTGGCACCATCATTACAAGCTACAAAGAAAAACATGCATGTAATTATCAGTAAAAAATACAGTGTTTGTTTATAAATTTTCATTTTTCCTCCCAATTGTTATTTCTCAAAAGTTAATCTTGTTTCCCATTCGCTATAGAATTTTACGCCTTTGGCTATTTTCAGCAAACGTCTTTACTGCCTCCTTTACCTGAACTTTTGGTGCTAACATTATTGTGCAAAATATTTTTATATATGTAATCACCTAAGGGGTGATTGCATATATAAAAACTGGGGTGATTTTGGGGTGATTTATCCAATTTCGGTGTGTTTATCTGGTAGAATTTTGTAATTATGGATGATATAATTACGTTAAGATTGGGAGTGAGCCGAAATGAAAAAATATGTCCTACTTTTCCTAGTGGTATTCTTAATATTCTGTACCTTTGTGGGCTGTAGTAGTCTAAAAATAAACCATAGAAATCCAGTTACCCTAACAATCTGGCATAATTATGGGGGACAGATGAAAGATACCATGGATGAGATGGTAGATCAATTTAATGATACCGTTGGAGCGAAAGAAGGAATCATCCTTAATGTTACATCCATTTCGGGTTCATCCACTCTTCATGAAAAGCTTATTATGGCCGCCAATGGGGATCCAGGTGCACCAAAACTTCCCGATATTACGACAGCATATCCGAAAACTGCATTTTTACTGGCTGAGAAAGGTTTAATTCTAGACCTTAATGAAGAATTTACTAATGAGGAACTTTCAGCTTACATACCTCGTTTTCTGGAAGAAGGTAGACTGCATAATAAGCTCTATGTATTCCCAACAGCCAAATCAACGGAAGTTTTATTTGTCAATAAAACAATTTTTGATAGATTCACTAAGGATACAAATATTAGCTTTCAAGATTTAAGAACTTTCGAAGGTATTACCCAGGTAGCAGCCGAATATTACCAATGGACCGACCAACAAACTCCCCACATAAAAAATGATGGTAAAATGTTTTATATGCCTGATTCTCTTTTCAATTTTGCATTGGTTGGCTATCGACAACTAGGTGATAATTTCTTTAAAGAGGGACGGCCCAATTTTAAATCGCCAAACTTTAGCAAAGTTTGGGATTGCTTTTTTGAACCGGCAGTACGGGGTCATGTGGCTATTTTTGATGGATATGCTACGGATCTAGCGAAAACAGGTGATATTATCTGTTCTATTGGTTCAACAGCTGGAGTAGTTTTTCTTCCATCAAAGATTACATATGCTGATAATAGAACAGAGCCCGTAGAATATGCTATCTTACCTTATCCCACTTTTGAAAATGGCCAAAAAGTTGCCATGCAACGTGGCAGTGGTATGTGTATTGTAAAATCTACTAAAGAAAAGGAACGTGCAGCAGGTATTTTTCTTAGATGGTTTACCGAGCCTCAACAAAACTTACATTTTGTATCCTCCACCGGCTATCTTCCCGTAACAAAAGAAGCCTTTGGAGAAATGATGACAAAGGAAATTATCAATATCTCTGATAAAAACATAAAAAAACTTCTCAATACAGTAATAGAGATGCAAAAGGAATATGATTTTTATATTTCACCATCATTTGATGGTTTTGATAAATTTGAAAATGAATATGAAAGTAACTTAAAAAAGCTTGCAGCCGAGTCAAGAAAAAAATATTTAAATCTCTTGAATGTGATGGATGAGGATACTGCAATAAAAGAAATAAGATACACTCTTAAAGAAGTGCAGGAGTTTCTTGAAGGTGGGAATATCCTAGAGAACTAATATTAAATTAAATGTTATCGTGAGCGTAGCCAGGCTATCTACTTCCGATAGATTGCCTCGGGCTAACGCCCTTGCAATGGCCTGCTTCTGTCATCATGCTCTTGAACGGGTGAGAAAATTGTTAACCAAAAACACACTAAGCCAAGTAAAGCAAGAGTTTTTAAAAATAGGCACTTTGGGATTACCAATGGGCCTAAAACTTTTTCTTTTTTTAATCATTCTTGTGGTTACTATGATTTTAGGAATAATCGTCTCACTTTTAATTACAGGTACATTTACCGCGGGGACATACGAAAGTAAAACCTTAGTACAAAATGAATTTAACCATATATTTGAGGATGTTTCAGAACGGTACGGTCAGCTTTCAGTTCAAGGGGTGGAATTTGCCAAAGATTTATCCTTAAGTATAGAAAGAAAATTAAATAATCTGAGCATTCCAGTAAGTGATTTAGAAAATCACCCAGAAGTTTTAGAAGATTTATTGACAAGTGAGTATGAACGCGCTTTATTTGCCTTACAAAAGTCCAAAAGTAGTGGCGTTTTTATTATTCTAAATACAACAGTTAATAAAAAGCTGGAAAACGCCCAAAATTCCAGAGCCGGATTGTTTATTAAAAATATGGAACCCAATATTTTGAGTTCTTCCTCTCCTACCATCCTTTTATTAAGGGGTTTCCCGAATATTGGGCGGAAAAACTCCATACACTTACATGCCCAATGGAACATGGAATTTGATATTAGTAATGCCTCGTATTACCACTTGCCTATTGAACAGGCACAAAAGCAAAAACTACCCCTGTCAAGGTTGTATTATTGGAGTCATACTACCTTGCCCGGAACAAGTGAGGAGGTAATGTTATGTTCCCTGCCCCTTATTGATTCTCAGGGAACAATCTTTGGGGTGTGCGGTTTTGAGGTAAGTTCCATGCTTTTTAAATTAACCTATATGCCTAATAATAGCATGTATACCCGTAGTTTTTGTATGTTGGCACCAATAACAACAGATACATTTGATACTTCAAAAGCAATGTTTTCTGGTGGATATTCCGTTCGAAAAAATTCATTAAACTATCAAACCCTGCAAGTTCGGGAAAGCCATAAAACCTTTTTTAACTATCAAGAGGAA